>JANLVB010000388.1:0-19247 GCA_031363785.1 Betaproteobacteria bacterium | reverse complement strand
GACTACCGCAAGTCCGGCCTGCCCATGTTGCCGGTCACGCACGGCAGCGAGTTCACGCGGCTGCAGATCCTGCTCTACACCGTGGTCTTGTTTGCCGCCTGCCTGTTGCCGTTCGTCTTTGGCATGAGTTCTTGGCTTTATCTGGCGGCTGCTGTGGTGTTGAGCGCCGGCTTTTGCCTGCATGCTTTCTGGTTGTGGCGCGAGTACTCCGACGCACTGGCACGGCGCACCTTCCGTTTTTCCCTGTGGCATCTGAGCCTGTTGTTTGCGGCCTTGCTGCTCGATCACTACCTAATATGAGCGCGTGAGCGTTTTGCCACCATGACCCGACGATACTTCCTGCAGTCTTCCGCCCGGTTGGCCCTGGTGCCAGCAGTGGCCGGTCTGCTCGCTGCCTGTTTTGACAACAAGCCTTCGTTCGCTGCGATCGACGTCACCGGCGCTGACTACGCGCGCGATTTCTCGCTGCCAGACCACAATGGGCAGTTGCGCAGCATGAAGGATTTCTCCGGCAAGATCGTCGTCGTGTTTTTTGGCTTTACCCAATGCCCTGACGTGTGCCCGACCGCGATGGGCGAACTGGCCGAGGTGCGCAAGTTGCTCGGGTCTGATGGTGCCCGGCTGCAGGGCCTGTTTGTCACGGTCGACCCGCAGCGCGACACGCCTGAAGTGCTGAAGGCCTACATGGCGAACTTCGACCCCGGATTCCTCGCCCTGCGCCCCGTATCAGCAGAGCAACTCGCTGCCATGGCCCGCGACTTCAAGGTCTATTACAAGAAAGTGGAGGGTCGCACCGAGACCAGCTACACGATGGACCATTCGGCCGGCAGTTATGTCTACGACACGCAGGGGCGTCTGCGCCTGTTCACGCGCTACGGCACTGGCGCGCCGGCCTTGGCGGCCGACGTACGGGTGTTGCTCAAGCAGGCCAAATAGGCGCGCCGCGCCGACCGGTTCAGGCGTAGGCCGCCAGCGTCTTTTTCATCTTCTTCATCGCCGCCACTTCGATCTGGCGGATGCGCTCGGCGCTGACACCGTATTCACCGGCAAGGTCGTGCAGTGTCATGCCGCCGGAGCTGTCGTCGTTCACCTTCAGCCAACGCTCTTCCACAATGCGACGGCTGCGCCCGTCCAGGCTGGCGAGCGCTGTGGTGATTCCGTCGCTGGCCAGCCAGTCGCGGCGACGCGATTCGATCAGGGCTGTGGGTTCCTGGCTGGAGTCCGTCAAATAGGTAATCGGGCCATACGCCTCGTCCCCATCGTCCGTCGGCGTCGGGTCCAGCACCACATCCCCGCCGGACAGGCGCATCTCCATCTCGATCACCTCTTCGCGCTTGACTTTCAATTCGCTGGCCATGGCGTCGATCTGATCCGCATTCAGGGTGTCGCGGTGTGTCCCGCTATCGGCTGCGGCGTCGTCCGATTTGAAGCGCTGCTTCATGGAGCGCAGGTTGAAGAACAACTTGCGCTGCGCCTTGGTCGTCGCCAGCTTCACCATGCGCCAGTTTTTCAGGATGTACTCGTGGATCTCGGCCTTGATCCAGTGCAAGGCGTAACTCACCAGACGCACACCCTGGTCCGGGTCGAAACGCTTGACTGCCTTCATCAGGCCCACATTGCCTTCCTGAATCAGGTCGCCGTGCGGCAATCCATAACCCAGGTATTGGCGCGACACCGAAACGACCAGCCGCAAGTGAGATAGCACTAACTTACCGGCAGCCTCCAGGTCGTTGTCATCGCGCAACTTGCGTGCGAATTCCTGCTCCTGCTCCAGAGTGAGCATGGGCAACCGGTTGGCGGCGGAAATATAGGCGTCCAAGTTGCCCAGGGCGGGCACCATGGCCCACGGATTGGCCAGCGTCAGTGCCGAGGCGGAAACTCCAGCTTGAACAGTCATACCAGAACTCCTTGTAGTACAGACTAATGTTAGCACTCTCTTTGATCGAGTGCCAAAACATGGTTTCAATCACCACTATAGGGTTTACCCGATGTAATTCTGGTCGGCAAAACGCCCGCCCGCAGGTAGGACGAAATCGCGCAATACGCGGCCGGCAGTCACCCTGCAACCGACACCTGAGCCAGTCCGGCGTCCACAATCAGGTTCTGCCCGGTCATGCCGTCGCTGTCGTCGCTGGCCAGGAACAGCGTCGAGCGCGCCACATGGGATGAATCCAGCCGGAACTTCAGGCACTGCAGGTCGATGAATTTCTGGTCTTCCTGCGGGTTGCGCCAGAGTTCCGTCTGGCGCTCGGTGACGATGGCGCCCGGCACCAGGGCATTGACACGAATGCCGGCCTCCCCGAGCTCGCGCGCCAGCGTGCGGGTCATGCCTGAAATCGCGGCTTTGCTGGCGGTGTATCCGATCAGGTTCGGGCGCCCGCGCATCCAGCTGATCGAACCCATGTTGATGATGCTGCCGCCGACACCAGCCGCCTTGAGTTGACGCGCCACGGACTGGGTGGCGAACACCTGGTGGCGCAAATTGATGTTGAGGCAGTTGTCCCAGTACTCGGGCGTGAGGTCGTCCAGCGCGTGGCGGTCGTCGCGACCGGCGTTGTTCACCAGCACACGGATCGCACCAAATTTGCCTGCGACGCGGTCCAGCAGGCCTTGCAGGGCCGGGATATCGCGAACATCGCAGACTTCGTAGTAGGGCGGCGCATACCCCTGCGCGGTCAGTTCGGCAATCAAGGCGTCACCACCACCGGGCTTGGTGCCACAAAAGGCGACGCGGCAGCCTTGCGCGGTGAAGGCGCGTACCAGTTCGGCACCGATACCCGAAGATCCGCCCGAGATGAACACCGTACGGCCCTGCAGTGAGGGGTATTGCGTATAGGTCATGTTTGGGGTGGTTTGATTTACCAGCCGGCGGGCAGGACATCGGCCAGCGCCACCACGTTGTGGGTGTCGATGCTGCGGTGCGCGGCAATACCAGTCGCAACCGCGCGCAGTCCTTCCTCCAGAGTCACCTCGGGCGGCAGACCCTGGCGGATCGCGTTGGCAAAGCGCAAATGTTCGACGTACGAGGCGCCAAAATGGTTGCCCATGTACTTGATGCTGGTATCCCAGACGCGTCGCACCGAAACTCCGTTGCCGCTACTGGCGGTCTGGCCCCAGACCACGCGTTTGCCCCAGTCGGCACGTTTGCCGTAACGCAGCGTCATCGAGGGCAGCAGCGACTCCAGCTTGCCTTGGTCGCCCACGATGATGATCTGTTCGTTATCGACCGAGTTCTCGGCAAACATGCACAGGTCGAGCATGGCACGCGCGCCACTCGGGTACTCCACCACCACGTAGGCGCTGTCCAGGATGTCCGGTCGGCGGCCACCATACGATTCGTCCAGATGGTTGACGCGCTGACCGCCCGAGGCAAATACCGACACCGGTCGCTCGCCCAGTACCAGGTCCATCAGATTGAAGTAATGGCAGCACTTCTCGACCAGCGTGCCGCCGGTATTGGCGCTGAAGCGGTTCCAGTCGTCCACCTTGGGATAGAAAGGCTCGCGGTGTTCACGGATCGCCACTTGGTGGATGCGCCCCACGGCACCCGCGTGTGCCATGCGCAGCATCTCGGCCACCGGTGGCATATAGCGGTATTCTTGTGCTACCCAGACCATGGCGCGTCGGCCACGTGCCTGCTGCACCAGTTCCAGGCAATCCTCGACCCGTGTACACAACGGCTTTTCGATCAGGATGTGGGCGTCGGTCTTCAATGCGTCGCGCAGTACCGCCACATGGGTCTGGTTCGGGGTGGAGATCACCAGGGCGTCGAAGCTTGCTTCGGCCAGCAGGTCCTGGTAACTGTCGAACACCCGTGGCGCGCCAGGCAGCAGCGCCAGGGCCGCAGACCGGCTGTCGGCATGGGTGTCGGCAAGGGCGGTGATTTCCGTGCCATCGATGGCCTTGATGTTCTCGATATGCTCGCGGCCCATGCTGCCGCAGCCGATCAGGGCGTAACGAATCTTCTGCATCTGTTCAACCCTTCAGTCCACTTCGAGCCCGGCAATCATGCGCAGCAGCGTGCTCTTGCCACAACCCGAGGGACCGACGAAAACCACGAACTCGCCATGTGCGATCTCCAGATCGATGCCGTGGATAACGGTGGTCTTGCCGTCGTAGGATTTGCGAACCTGCTGCAATTGCACACTAGCCATGGGTTACTCCAGAATTGATGGAATCTGCACTTCTCAATACCCCGAGGTGTCGAGCTGGATGTCCTGCGCGCGGATGCTCGACAACACGGCGGCACACTGGCGCATCATGAGACCGAGGTCGGACGCGCAGCCGATGTAGTCGAACCCGGCCGTACGGTAGGTGGCCACGGCCTCAGCCGTGCCGCCGACAGTACCGACCGGCCTGCCGGCGGCGTGGCAGCGTTTGACGCCGTCCGCCATCAATGCCACCACCTCGGCATGCATCGGGTTGCCGGTGTGCCCCATGGCGCCGCTCAGGTCGCCCGGGCCCATGAAGATCGAATCCACACCCGGTACCGCTGCGATCTCGTCGATGCGCGACATGGCCTCGGGCGTCTCGATCTGCACCAGCACACTGACGCCCTGGTTGGCGACCTTGAAATAGTCTTTCACCGTGCCAAAACGCGAGCCACGGCTCATCGCCGCCATGCCACGCACACCTTGCGGCGGGTACTTGCAGGCAGCGACCGCCTTGCGTGCCTCATCCGCCGTCTGCACAAACGGGAACATGAGCGTCTGGGCGCCGGCGTCCAGCACGCGTTTGACCATCACGGTGTCGTTCCAGGGTACTCGGGTGATGGGCAACATCGGTGTGCCGGCGATCGCCTGCAGCAGGTGCACGAGGTCGGCCAGATCCAGCGGCGCGTGCTCCATGTCGACCACACAGAAGTCAAAACCGGCGTGGCCCATGGCTTCGGCGACCAGCGGTGAGGCGGCCATCACGAAGCTGCCGACCGGGTAGCCGGCGCCCAGGTCCTTGCGCTGCAGCAGGGTGGTGAAAGCATTGTTCATGGTGCTGGGTGCTCAGTAGATGACCGGTTCGGGCGTTGGTTGGGTGCCCTGCAGGAAGTCGAAGTCGCAGCCTTCGTGGGCCTGCGTCACATGTTGCTGGTAGAGCCGGGTGTAGCCGCGCTGGAACGGTTGTTCAGGCGCCTTCCATGCGGCGCGCCGCTGCGCCAGCTCGGCGTCGCTGACCTGCAGGTGCAGGCGCCGCTGCGCCACGTCGAGCTCGATGGTGTCGCCAGTGTGCACCAGCGCCAGCGGCCCGCCGACCGCGCTCTCGGGTGAGATGTGCAGCACGCAGGTGCCGTAATGGGTGCCGCTCATGCGCGCGTCGCTCAGGCGCAACATGTCGCGTACGCCCGCCTTGAGCAACTTCCTGGGTATCGGCAGGTTGCCCCATTCCGGCATGCCGGGCCCCCCGACGGGACCGGCGTTGCGCAACACCAGCACCGTTGTTGCGTCGCAATCCAGGTCTGGGTCGGCCATCGCGGCCAGCATCTCGGGCTGGCTGTCGAACACCAGCGCGCGGCCCGTATGCTGCATCAGCGCCGGTGTTGCCGCACTGGGCTTGATGACGGCGCCGTGCGGCGCCAGGTTGCCGTGCAACGCGGCCAGTGCACCAGCGCTGCTGACCGGGTTCGACAGCGGTCGTATCACCTGCGGGTCCAGCACCTCGGCATGTTGCAGGTTTTCGCCCAGTGTCTTGCCGTTGGCGGTGAGTTGTGTCGTCGACAATTCGGCACGGATGGTCTGCATCAATGCGGGCAGTCCGCCAGCATAGTAAAAGTCTTCCATCAGGCGGTCGCCGCTGGGGAACAGATTAGCGAGCACCGGCACCCGCCGAGCCACGGCATCCAGGTCGTCGATGGTCAGTTGTACACCGATGCGCCGCGCCATCGCGATGATGTGCACCGCAGCGTTGGTGGAGCCGCCGAGTGCCATCTGTACGGCAATCGCGTTGAAGAAGCTCTCGCGCGTCAGCAGCCTGGAGGGCTTCAGGTCTTCCCACACCATGCCGACGATGCGTTCGCCGCAATCGGTAGCCATGCGGGTATGGGCCGAATCCATGGCCGGTATCGAACTGGCGCCGGGCAGCGTCAGGCCCAGGGCCTCGACGATGGCAGTCATGGTGGATGCCGTGCCCATGGTGTTGCAGGTGCCGGGTGTGCGCGTCATGCGTGACTCGAGATGCCGGATTTCCGCCGCACTCACATGACCGGCCTGGTATTCGTCCCAGTAAACCCGGGTATGGGTGCCGGCACCGACGGTGCGGGCGACGCCGTTTTTCACTACGCGGTCGTTGAGCATCGGCCCGGCCGGGCAGAAAATGGTGGGTATGTCCATGCTGATGGCGCCCATCACCGTGCCGGGTGTGGTCTTGTCGCAGCCGGCCAGCAACACCGCGCCATCACATGGCAGGCTGCGCAGCAGTTCTTCCACCTCCATCGCCAGGAAGTTGCGGTACAGCATGGTGGTGGGTTTGACCATCACCTCACCCAGGCTCATGGCCGGCAACTCCACCGGTGTGCCTCCGGCGAGCAGGATGCCGCGCTTGACTGCCTCGGCGCGTTCACGCAGATGGGCGTGGCAGGGCGACAGGTCGCTCCAGGTGTTGATGATGGCCACCATGGGCCGCTCCATCAGGTCTTCGCGCCGCACGCCCTGTTGCTGCATGCGCTGGCGATGGGAAAAGCCGCGCATGCCCTGGTCGGCAAACCAGCGCCGCGAGCGTAATTGCTCCAGTGTCTTGATTGGTGTTTTCACGGATGGTGGTGCATTTTTGTTAGCGCTAACATTAACAGTCTGAAAAACATCTGTCATTGTGGCAAACCCTAACAAGTCATCTATACCACGCCCCCGCAGCCGGGGCCACGGCCGCGCCACCCAGGCCACGGTCGCGCAGCATGCCGGTGTGACCACCATGACGGTGTCGCGGTATCTGCAGGAGCCCGCTCGCGTGGCACCTGCCACCGCAGAGCGGATTGCGGCGGCGCTGGCGCTGACCGGTTACACGCGCAACAAACATGCCGGCATGCTGGCCAGTGGGCGCTCCAACATGGTGGCCGCCATCATTCCCGGCATCGCAAGCGCGATCTTCGCCGACACCGTGCAGGGCTTGAGCGACAGTCTGCAGGGGCGTGGCATGGAGCTGCTGCTGGCATCCACCAACTACTCGCTGCAGCGTGAAGAAGAGCAGATACGCGCCGTGCTGGGCTGGTCACCCTCCGGCCTGGTGGTGACGGGCCGGCGCCACACGGCGCCCGCGCTGGCCCTGATGCAGCGGGCCCGGGACGCCGGTTTGCCGGTGCTGGAGATGTGGGACCACGACCCTGCGGACCAGAGCTTCGTGCAGGTCGGCTTCAGCCACCCGGCGGTGGGCGCCATGATGGCCCAGCATCTGCTGCAGCGCGGCTACCGCGACCTGGCCTACGTCGACAGTGGTGTGCCGCAGGATTTTCGTGCCCACGAACGGGCGCAGGCATTTGCAGCAACAGCGGTGGCGGCGGGAGCACGCGTACGCGTGATCGAGGCACCGAAGATCGAGCCGATGGCGGCCGGCCGCCAGGCACTGGCCAGTTTGTCCGACGGTGGACTGCCCCGCGCTGCGGCGTTTGCCAACGACAATCTGGCCGCTGGCGCCTGGCTGCAAGCGCAGGAGAGGGGCATCAACGTTCCCGGCTCATTGGCATTGTTGGGTTTTGGTGACTTCCCGATCGCGCGCCAACTCGGCGGCGGACTGTGCACGGTCGGTGTGGCGGCGTACCAGATCGGCCAGGTGTGTGGCAAGCAGCTGTTTGCCGCATGGGACGCTGCAGCGGCGGGGCGCTTGCCGTCGCGTCGGCATCGTGTGGTTGCTCCGCGCCTGCTGGTGCGGCAATCGAGCTGACCTGCGCCGTCCCAGCGTCCCAGGCGTGCCTCAACCGGCCGTGATCTTGGCGGTCTTGATGATGCGGCCCCAGAGCTCGATCTCGCTGGTGAGAAAAGCCGCAAATTCGCCCGGCCCCTTGGCATTGATGCGGAAGCCTTGCTCTCTGGCCCGATCCGCCATCTCGGGGGCCGCCATGATCTTGACGATCTCGCGCGCGTAGCGCTCCACAATCGCGTCAGGTGTCTTGGCATGGACCATCACCGCAGTCCAGTTCTCGACCTGCAGCGTTGGCATGCCGGCCTCGATGGTGGTGGGTACGTCGGGCACGCTGTTATTGCGCGCCGGGCTGCACAGGGCCAGGGCGCGCAGTTTGCCGCTACGCACATGGGCCATCGACTCCGGGAAATTGGAGAAGATCAGGTCCAGCTGGCCACCAATGAGATCTGTCATCGACGGCGCACCACCACGGTAAGGCACGTGGGTCATGCTGGACTGGTTGATGTCGTTGAACAAGGCCATCGTCAGGTGTGGCGGCGTGCCGTTGCCGCTCGAGCCGGCATTCAGCGTGCGCGCCTTGGCCACCTTCATCAAATCCCTGAAATCGGTGATCGGGCTGCTGGTTGGCACCACCACCAGCATCGGTGAACCAGCCAGCAGTGCCAACGGGCGCAGATCGCGCGTGAGACTGTAGGGCGCGTCCGGGAACAGCGTGACATTGGCGGCATGGGTCAGGGTGATGGCCAGCAGGTTGCTGCCATCGGGCGCGGATTTCGCCACCTGGTCGGCACCGATCTGCGCGTTGCCGCCGGCCTTGTTCTCCACCAGCACCGGTATTTTCAGCACGTCGCCAAGCTTCTGGGCGACGGATCGTGCCATCACGTCGGTGAGGCCGCCGGGCGGAAACGGCACGACATATTTCACCGTCATGCCGGCGCGGGGGAATTCCTGTGCCAGGGCCTGGCCAGTCAGTCCCAGCAGGGCGGCGCTGCCGACGCCGGTGATGACGCTGCGTCTTTGCATGGTGTGGTCTTTCTGTGGTTGGTGGGTGAAGCCGTCAGGCTGCCAGGTTGGTGAGTTGCGCCAGCAGCGCATCGGGAATCGTGATGCCGTCGGTCTGTGCTTTGCGCTCCAGGGCCAGCCGCCGTGCTCCGGCCAGGCGTACGCCGTCGTCGACCAGCATTTCCGTGATGACCAGTTCCATGCGCTCGAAATAAGCGTCCGACCCTGCCAGCGCGCCCGGATCGATCACGATGAAGGCCTGACCGATACGCGGCTGGTTGCCTTCGTCGACAAAGAACGACGACGCTTCAAATCCGAACTGGGCGCCAATCACCGCCGTCACCAGCAACTCCACCAGCAGCGCCAGCATGGCGCCTTTGGGGCTGGTAGCCGCGCCGACCGGCAGCATGGAGCCGGTCATGCCGGCTTTGGGATCGGTGGTGGGCTGTCCAGCGGCATCCACTGCCCACCCTAAGGGGATGGACTTGCCTTCCTTGGCGGCGACCATCAGCTTGCCGCGCGCCACTTCGGACAGCGACAGGTCGATCATCAGTGCGTCTGCCGCCCGGCGCGGGAAAATCGCCGCCACCGGGTTGGTGCCAAAGATCGGGTGTTTGCCGCCGGCCGCTGGCATGGCTGCCGGCGAATTGGCAAAACCCAGACCGACCATGCCGCTGGCTGCGACGGCGCGCAGATGGTCCACCAGTACGCCGCAATGGTGGCTGTTGGTGACACCGACAAAAGCCACACCGAGTTCGCGTGCCGTGTTGATGGCCTGTTCTATCGCCAGGTCGCAGGCCGGGAAGGCCAGCCCCTGGTGCGCGTCCACCAGCACAGCGGCGCCCTTGCGGCGTTGAACAGACGGCACCGCTTCGCCATCGGCGCGGCCGTTGCGCAAATGGGTACTGTATTGCGGCACGCGGCTCAGCCCGTGCGACGCCAGACCCTGTGCCTCGGCCAGCACCAGGGCGCGCGCCGTGGCCTGGGCCATGGCGGGGTTGGCTCCGGCGCGCGCCAGTGCACGCAGTGCCAGATCGGTGGCTTGCGCCATGGAGAGTTGCGCCATCAGTGCAAGGCCTCCAGCACTTTGTCTGCGATCAGGAACGAGACGCGCTCGTTCGACTCTGCGCTGACGCCGGAGATATGGGGTGTCAGCAGCAGATTCGGGCAACCCACCAGTTGCGGCGAGGCGGGCAATGGTTCGTTGTCGAACACGTCGATTGCCGCACCGCCGAGGTGCCCCAGGCGCAGGGCGTTCGCCAACGCGCCCAGGTCGACGATATGGCCGCGCGAGGTGTTGATCAGAATCGCCCCCTGTTTCATGGCCGCCAGGCGCCCGGCATCAAACAGGCCGCGGGTGGCGTCCACCAGGGGCACGTGCAGGGTGATCACGTCGGACTGCATCACCAACTCCTGCAGGCCAGTGCACTTGACACCGCTGCTTTGAAATACATCGGCGTCATCGTCCAGCATGGCATCGAATGCAATCACCTGCATGCCCAGGCCCTGCGCCAGCCGGGCCGTGGTCTGGCCGATCGAGCCAAAACCGATGATGCCCAGCGTCTTGCCGGCGGTCTCGCGGCCGTTGCCCAGAGTATTACGCGGCCACTGGCCGGCAGCCACTGCCGCGCTGGATGCGAACGCACCGCGCAGCAGCAGCATGGCGCTGGTGATCACGTATTCGGCCACGCTGAGCGCGTTGGCACCGGTGGCTGGAATGACCAACATGCCGCGTGCCGCGCAGGCTGGCACATCGATGTTGTCGAGCCCGACACCCAGGCGGCCCACCACGGTGCAGCGCGCCATTGCGGCGAGCAGTTCGCCCCGCACCTGGGTACGGTTGCGCACGACCAGCGCGTCGGCCAGCGCCAACTCGGCCAGGAGCCGCGGTGCATCGTCCACCAGCGCCGGGTCGTACAGGACGTCGTGGCGCGCGCGAAGCTGTGCCACCGCGCGTTCGTCCATGAATTCCGTGATCACGACGCGGCTCATAGCTTTGGCTCCGCACGGCCACGGACCAGCCGCGCCGCCCCGCTGATGCAGCGCGTCATGCCGACTCGTACAGTCGGGTCATCACAAACTCCCGGTGCCCGAGCGCCTCGGCTGCCGTCAATCGGCCGTTGGCCGTGCGCAGCATGCATTCGAGCAATTTGTCGCCCGCCTGATCGAGGGTCAGCTCGCGCTGCAGCAGCCCGGTGGTGTCGACGTCGATGTGTTCACTCATGGTGCGCACGGTACGCGGGTTGGCGCAGATCTTGATTACCGGCAATATCGCATTGCCGATCACGTTGCCCTGGCCGGTGGGGAAGAAATGCAGGGCGAAACCCGAGGCGGCGCAGAGGGTCACCATCTCGGCGGCGGCGCTGCTGGAGTCCATGAACCATAGCCCCGGGTGTGTTGGCATCTCGGCCTTGTCGATGACGCCGTCGACGCTGCAGATCTTGCCGATCTTCTGGATATTGCCCAGGGCCTTTTCCTCGATCGTGGTCAGGCCGCCGGCGATATTTCCCTTGGTCGGCTGGCTGTCGGACAGGTCACTGGTCTTGTGGCGGTTGATCACATCCTGGTAGCGGTTGAACATGAACATGAACTTCTCGCGCACCCCGTCGCTGGCACAACGTGCGGCCACGATGTGTTCACCTCCGGTCAACTCGGTGGTTTCGCCAAAACACAGCGTGCTGCCCAGCGGGTGCAGTTTGTCGAAGGCATTGCCGACGGTCGGGTTGGCGCCACAACCACTGGTGGTGTCGCTCTCGCCGCACTTGGTGCTGATCCACAATTCCGAGATCGCACATTGCTCGCGCTGCTTTTCGCTCGCCCATTGCACATACTCGCGCGCCGCCTTGCTGGCGCGCAGGATGGTGTCGTGGTCGCCGTGCAGTTCGATGCCATAACCGACTACCGGTTTGCCGGTGGTCTTGATGCCTTCGACGACTTTTTGTGTCCAGCCGTCTTCGATGCCGATGACCACCACCGCCGCCACGTTGGGGTTGCAACCGGCCCCGATCAGCGTGCGAAAGTGCAGCTCCAGGTCGGCGCCGAACTGCAGGCGTCCGTACGGGTGAGGTATCGCCAGTGCACCCTTGATGTTGTGGGCCACGGCTTCGGCCGCGGCATTGGACAGGTCGTCCAGCGGCAGGATGATGACGTGGTTGCGAATGCCGACACGACCATTTTCGCGCCTGTAACCGAGGAAGGTGGAGTCTTTGTCGATGGTGGACATGGAAGTTCTTTCAATTGTGGGTTGTGCTGCGGTGAGGCCTTGTCACCAGCGCTTGGTCTTGATGTTGTGGACGTGGGCATGCTGGCCGGTCTTGACCGCTGCCACCACCCGGCCCATATCGATGCCGTACTTCCAGACCGTGTCGCCAACCGCCATGTCGCGTAGTGCAACCTTGTGGCCGATAGGGATGTCCTGCAGGGCCTGGACGTTGATCATGCGGTCCTCGTCCATGATCCAGCCGGTCATTGCTGTACCAGCGCTCACACCTTCGACAACCACAACGGCCACGGTGTCTTTGGCGTCATGCAGTACAAAATGAATCATCAATGCTCCAGTTGAGGGGGTTCCAGAAACAGGCGAAGTGTAGTGGGGCACCAGTGCCTGTCAACCAAGTCATCTATATGAGTTGATGGAAAATCGGCAATGACGGTAGACTGCTCGTCGACCATGCGTATCGAAGCCCTGCAGCTCTCTGCCCTGACCGACGTCGGCACCGCACCCCTGTACCGGCTGGTAAAACGCGAGCTGCTGCGTGTCATCGAGTCCGGCCGCTGCGGCCCGGGTCAGGCCCTGCCCAACGAGGGAGAGCTTGCCGCGGCGTTGCGGGTCAGCATCGGTACGTTGCGCCGCGCCGTCGATGAACTGGTGCACGAACATGTGCTGGTGCGACGCCAGGGCAAGGGCACCTTCGTTGTGTTGCACAACAATGACCGTTTCCTGTTCCAGTTCTTCCATGTTGAGCCACGCCTGGATTGGCGTTTCGCCGATGTCGCGCTGCATGCCGAGTACCCGGGTGTGGAGTGTGTAGCGTTTGAGCGTGAACGCGCCAGCGACGTGGGTGCCGGTGCCTTGCGCATTCGCGTCAATGAACCGGTACTGCGCTTTGACAATCGCCTGTCGCTGGGCGGTCGCGCGGTGGTGCATGACCGCATCACGGTGGCATCGCAGTTGTTTCGCGGCCTGACGGAGAAGCGCCTGCAAGAACGGCCCGGCACCATCTACAACCTGTACCAGACAGACTTCGGCATCACGGTTTTGCGCGCCCAGGAGCGGGCCCGGGCAGTGGCGGCCGACCGCAGCACGGCGCGCGTGCTGGGGGTGGCGGTCGGCGCGCCGGTGCTGGAGGTGCACCGCATCGCCCTGACCTTTGGCGAGCGGCCGGTGGAGTACCGGGTGTCGACCATCAACACCCAGGCGCACGACTATGTGAGTGTCTTGTCCAAGCCAGCTTGAAGCAGCCGCGTGTGTTGCCCAGCGCGCAGTCCGATGGCGCAGTCAACGAAAGGACTGCCAGCCCCACCAGATCCGGGTTGCGGTCGTGATCGCGCACAGGGCAGCAAAACCATAGGCCAGCAGGGCGAAATGCGTCGGCCACAGGCACATGAGGACAAACAGCAACAGGGTCTCGGCGGCTTCGGTCAGGCCGCCCAGGAAGTAAAACGACTTGTCCGGCACCGACAGGTTGGCCAGATTACGCTTGGCCGCGAGCACTGCAAAGGCCAGAAAACTCGACATGGTGCCGACAAACGCCGTCAACAAGACCGCTGCGGCGAGGGCGTTTGATACCGGATCGGCCAGGGCGAAGGCCAACGGAATCGACGCGTAAAACAGAAAATCCAGCGTGATGTCCAGAAAACCACCGGCATCGGTCGCGCACGTCAGGCGGGCAACGGCACCATCGAGTGCGTCCAGCAGACGCGACAACAGGATTGCCGCGATCGCACTGCGAAAGTGGCCGCTGGCAATCAAGGCGGCTGCCACCAGACCGATGCCAAAACCCAGCCAGGTCAACTGGTTGGCGCCCAGTCCCCAGCCCGACAACACCGTGGCCATGCGGTTGATGGCTGGCTTGAGCAAGGCAGTGGCGCGGCGGTCAAACATGGTTCAAGGTTGGGGCGTCGCCAGGCGTGCAACAGACCGGATGGCAAAGTGGGAACGGGCTTGCGCTCTTCTCGGTCGGGCGATGGCGCAAATTCTTACAGGTGCCGTGTCTACCAGGAGTTTGCGGGACAGTCCAACGCTGTGCCGCAGGGCATGGCGTGTTGCGCCCAGACGCCCTGTGATCGGGCGCCAGAGGCGATAATCGAGCGGAGCGCCACCCGGCTCTGGCCCGGTGGTTGATCGCACAATGGTTTGAAAGGCCCAGCATGATTCGGTTGATTGTGATGGTATTGGTGGTTGTTGCTGGATCCGCCCATGCGCAGACCAGCGCGTCCAAGAAAGAGCTGATCAACAAGCTGCTGCAACTGCAGCAGCCAGCGATCGAGGTCGTCGCGCGCCAAATGGCCGAGCAACCCGCAATGCTGCTGGGGCAACGTGCTGGCCAGCTGTTGCAGTCGCGCATTCCGCCCGAGAGGCGCGAAGCGGTCGCCCGGGATTTGCAGGGTGACCTGAAGAAGTATGTGGACGAAACCGTTCCCCTGGTGCGGGAGCGGGCGATCAAACTCGCGCCAACGACCATTGGCGCCATCATTGACGAAAAGTTTACCGAAGACGAACTCAAGCAGCTCATCGCCATCATCGAGTCACCCGTCAATCGCAAGTTTCTGCAGTTGGGGGGCGACATGCAAAAGGCGCTGGCGGACAAGCTGGTGGCGGAAATCCGGCCACTGGTTGACAGCAAGATTCGCACCATGGAGGTGGCGATTGCCGGGCACCTGGGAATTCCGGTGACGACCCCGGTTGGCGCCGCTTCCGGTGCTGCAGCAGCACCACGCGCACCGGCGCGGGCGGCGAGCAATTGAGGCTGGCTGACGTACGCACCGGGGAAGACTGAGAGCCTGGGACGATGACCGCCTCCATCAGCGACCTGCTCGGCTCGACCCACGCGCTGATACAGGCTCCCATGGCCGGAGCCCAGGACGCACAGCTTGCGTTGGCAGTGTCCCGGGCAGGCGGCTTGGGCTCTTTGGCGGCGGCAATGTGGTCAGCCGACCAGCTGCGTCAGCAGTTGACGCTGATCGGAGAAGAGTTCGGGCAACTGGTGAATGTGAATTTCATGTGCCACGAAGCGCCACCGCCAGATGCCGCCTGCGAGCAGGCATGGCGCGCCGTGCTTGCGCCGTACTTTGCCGAGTGCGGTATCGACCCGCTGGCGCTCACCGCCACGCCTGTGCGTGCTCCCTTTTCCCAGGTGATGTGTGATGTGCTGGCGCAATATCGGCCACGTGTGGTGAGTTTTCACTTTGGTCTGCCGGACGCCGATTTGCTGGCCCAGTTGCGCTCCTGGGGCGCAATCGTCCTGTCGAGCGCCACGACATTGGCCGAAGGCCTGTGGCTGCAGGAACGCGGCGCGGACGCGGTGATTGCCCAAGGCCTGGAAGCAGGGGGACACCGCGGCATGTTTCTGACGCAGGATCTTGGCGTGCACAGCGGCACTCTGACATTGGTGGCGGAACTGGTGCAGTCGTTACGCGTACCGGTGATTGCGGCGGGCGGAATTGGCGATGCACGCGGGGTGGCAGCGGCGATCGCTGCGGGCGCCAGCGCCGTGCAGGTCGGCACCGCCTATCTGATGTGCCCGCAGGCCACTACCAGCGTCGTGCATCGCGCTGCGCTGCAGACGCGCCCGGCGGGTCCAACAGCGCTTACCAACTTGTTCACCGGACGTGCGGCGCGCGCAATTGTGAACCGGTTGATGCGCGAACTCGGCCCGTTGTATTCCGGCGCGCCCCGGTTTCCGCTGGCGGGCAATGCTCTGTCGCCTTTGCGGCAACACGCCGAACAGCAGGGGCGTGCTGATTTTTCACCCTTGTGGGCGGGGCAAAATTTTGCTGACTGTCGTGTCGTCGATGCGGGCGATCTGACACGGGAACTGGTGCAGGGGCTGTAGGTTTGCTGAGCGTGGCGCCTGCAGCCTGTGCCTGTTATGGCGCCACTGGTGCCAGCAGCGACTGCAGAAACTGACCCATGTCCGCAATTTCGGCCGGGTGCACACTGTGCTGCATCGGGTAGCTGTGCCATAACACGCCATATCCGAGGGAGCGCAGCGCGTCGCGCGAGGCCTCGGCGCGCGCCAGCACGATCATCGGGTCACTCAGGCCGTGCGCCATGAACACTGGCAATGTGCGGTTGATGTCACTGCACTCGGCCGCCAGGCTCGGCGCCAGCGGCAGGTAGCCCGACAACGCCATGATGCCGGCCAGACGTTTCGGGTATCGCAGCCCGGTGTGCAGCGCGACCGCACAACCCTGCGAAAAACCGGCCAGCACGATATGCTGGGTGCTGATGCCGCGTTCCACCTCGCGCTCGATGAGCGCCCCGATGGCCAGCGCCGAATGCCGAATGCCTGCCTCGTCCTCGCGCCGCAGGGTTTCGGTGCCCAGAATGTCATACCACGCTGGCATTACATAACCACCATTGATCGTGACCGGCATGCTTGGCGCATGGGGAAACACGAAACGGATCGGCGGGCAACGACCCAGGTCGAGCTGCGGCACAATCGCGGCAAAATCGTCGCCTGTGGCGCCCAGGCCATGTAACCAGATGACGGCGGCGCTTGGCTGCGGGCCGCTGTTGATTTCAATACAAGGCAGGTATGTGGACATGTTAAGGGCAAGACGCGTTGTACAGGGCATGGGGACCAATGTCAGGTGGACTATAACAACGCGCGCCAGGCGCTGGATCGGCGGACTGCTGCTTGGTTTATTGCCGACACTCTGTCTGGCCCAGTGGGGCGGCAACCGCGGTTTCCAGCTGTTGCAGCGGGTTGATGACGTTTTGTTCGGGGTCGACAACCTGTCACTGGTCATTCTCGACCGCCAGCATGTCGCAGGAACCCTGGTGCGGGTCAATGTGGACAAGCCCAGCCCGGTGCGCGGGCGTACCGAATTTGTGGCCGCCTGTACACGACCGCTGCAGTTCGCCACGGTTGCGCCAGGCAGCGCTGCCCGTGCCAAACCCGCTGAGCTGGAATTCGCGCCCGCCAAAGTGTTGGACGGTACCTGGTTTGCGGCGGAGTTCGCCTGCGAGAGCACGCGCCAGCCCGGGCGTGCTTCGCGCCTGGCGCGCGAGTTGTTCGAGCGTGGTGGGCCGCCCGATATGCAGATCGTGTACTGCGAGTTGCAGCCCGATGGCAGTAGCGAGACCCGGCCCGGCGTGGAGGTGCGATTCAGTGAGGAGGCGAATGCCGTGGCGGTGAACCGGCAATGGCTGAGCTCAGGTCTGGTGGACCCGCAGGAGGTGCAATTCGGCTCGGTAGGAAGCTGGCGCATCGACCGCCAGCAACTGCACGTGCGCAAGATGACTGGCAGCGGCGAGATGGTGTTCTCCGGCAGCTGCGACCGCCGGGCACCGCCAGCGCCGTTACGTTGAGCGCCGCCGGGCCTGTCACGCCAGCAGCGCCTGGGCGAACTCGCGCGCGTTGAAGGTCTCCAGCTCCTCGAGTTTTTCACCGACACCGATGAAATACACCGGTATCGGGCGTTCCCGGGCAATGGCAGCCAATACCCCGCCCTTGGCCGTGCCGTCCAGTTTGGTGATGATCAGCCCGGTGAGCTGCAAGGCCTCGTCAAATGCCTTGACCTGCGCCAGGGCGTTCTGGCCGGTATTGCCATCTATCACCAGCAGCACCTCATGGGGTGCCGTGGCATCAGCCTTGGCGATCACGCGCTTGATCTTGCGCAGTTCCTCCATCAGGTGCAACTGGGTCGGCAGACGGCCGGCGGTGTCGACCAGGACCACGTCCTTGTCGCGTGCCTTGCCAGCCACCACCGCGTCGTAACTCACCGCCGCCGGATCGGCGCCCGGGCGGCTGATGATTTCCACCGTGTTCCGGTCGGCCCATACGCCAAGTTGCTCACGTGCCGCGGCGCGAAAAGTGTCGGCCGCTGCCAGCAGCACCGATGCGCCCCGATAGGACAGGTGCCGTGTGAGTTTGCCGATCGAGGTGGTCTTGCCGGCGCCGTTTACTCCCACGACCATCATCACGGTGGGCCGTTCCTTGCCGATGACCAGGGGTTTCTCCAGCGGCGCCAGCAGTTCGGTCAGCGCGTCGGCGAGAATCGCCTTGACGGCGGATGGGTCGGTGACGCGGCCCTCTTTGACACGGCGCTTGAGGTCCTCGAGCAAATGGTGGGTGGCCTTGACGCCGGAGTCGGCCAGTACCAGGGCGGATTCGAGTTCTTCGTACAGCGCTTCGTCGATCTTGGTGGCGCTGAAGACGGCGGCAATGTTGGCGCTGGTTTTTTTCAGGCCGACGCGCAAGCGCTGGGTCCAGGAGGTTCGCGCCGAGACCGCCATCGGGGCACTTTCAGTCGGGGGTCCGGAGCTCGAGAAACGCACTGCGCCAGCCTGCACCGCCTCTGGCGCCAGGGTATCAGGAGCCAGTGTCGTCGCATTGGGCACCACCGTCAGATCGGGGTCGGGCTGAGTCGGGGCAGGTTTTTTCCGGAAGAAACTGAACATTTGTTGCGCTTGTGGGATCACACTATTCTATGAAACGTTGTCTGGCTACCATCTTCGTGCTCTTGGGCTTGGGCGTCGCAGCCCGGGCACCGGCCCAAACGGTGCAGTTCACGCTGTCCAATGGCATGGCGGTAATTGTCAAGCCCGACCGGCGTGCGCCCACAGCCGTGCACATGTTGTGGCTGCGGGTCGGCGCCATGGACGAGGTCGATGGCATCTCCGGTGTGGCACACGTGCTGGAGCACATGATGTTCAAGGGCTCCACCACCCTGCGCGCAGGAGAGTTCTCGCGTCGGGTGGCGGCGCTGGGCGGCCGTGAAAACGCATTCACCAGCCGCGACTACACCGGTTATTACCAGCAAATCCCGGCCGCCCAGCTGGAGGCGGTAATGCGTCTGGAGGCCGACCGGTTTGCCAATAACCAGTGGGATGACGCTGAATTCCTGAAAGAAATCGAGGTCGTCAAGGAGGAGCGCCGGTTGCGCACCGAGGATAGTCCGCGCGGCCAGCTGGTCGAGGCAATGGCTGCCGCTGCGTATGTGGCGTCGCCCTACCGGCGACCCGTTGTGGGATGGATGAACGACCTCGACGCCATGACACCCGAGGACGCCCGTGCGTTCTACCGGCGCTGGTATGTGCCGCAGAATGCAGCGGTGGTGGTCGCCGGGGATGTGGACCCGCAGCAGGTGCTGCGGCTGGCGCAAGCCACCTATGGACAGATAGCATCGGGGGTAGTGGCGCCGCGCAAGCCGCGACTCGAACCGCCGCAGCTCGG
>JANLVB010000369.1:0-2461 GCA_031363785.1 Betaproteobacteria bacterium | reverse complement strand
TATCTGGCGCGCATCATGCGGTCGGAGGCCAGTGACGACAAAGCGATCATGGGCAAGGTCGGCGTAGTCTTCCCCAATCAGGCATCCTGGGGCACCCAGCATTTCGTAACTGTCAACGTCTTCCTTCTTCACCTTGCTCCTGTCATAGACGATGACGCGAGCCCGGGTGGAAAAGCCAAACCAAGACGATCGGCCGTCGGAATCGGGCTTGCCCTGCAGTTGCGTCGGAATCGCCTTGTTCAGCACGGCCGACTTGACTCCCTGAAACAGGCCATCAATTTCTCCGCGCCACAGGCGTGCTGCGTCGACCAGCAGGATGACATCGGCAGGTGACGCGCTACCCTCCGCCCTGAGTCGCGCCAGGATCCCGGCATCGTCGGAATCCACACGGTTGATCTTGATGCCGGTATTTTTGGTGAAGTTTGAATACAAGGCCTCGTCGGTCGGGTAGTGACGGGCAGAATAGATGTTGAGGATCGCATCTTGGGCCATACCACTGCTGGCGGCGGCGGCGAGGCAGATGAGGGTGGCAAGGAGCATTTTCAGTTTCATGTGCATTCTTGGATTAGGTTGCGGATGGGTAAATCATAAAGCAAACGCGAATCATTCGCAATAACTTTTTGACGATGGCGTTTTTGCCTGGATTGAAGGGGTGATGGGTTGTCAAAGATAAAAATTGGCGTTTTTCAACAATCGCGTCGGCTTGTCGGCTTGGCGCTCTTGTGCGGCCTGTCGGCGTGTACCAGTTTGCCGGAACGGGCAGCGCCAACTCCGATACCGCCACCAGTGGCGACGCCGACAGAAATGCCCAAGCGTGCGCCGCGTCTTGGACTGGCACTTGGGGGCGGCGCAGCACGCGGGTTTGCGCATGTGGGCGTGATCCAGGTACTTGAAGAGTCCGGGCTGCGGCCGGATCTGGTCATTGGCACGTCGGCGGGAAGCCTGGTGGCTGCGATCTATGCCAGCGGCAGGACAGGTGCCCAGTTGCAGAATATTGCCCTTGAAATGGAGGAGGCCAGTCTGACCGACTGGACGCTGCCGTTTTTTGGCCGGGGGGTGTTGCGTGGCGAGGCCCTGGCGCGTTACGTCAACCAGCAGGTTCGTGGTCTGGCGATTGAGTCCATGGTCATTCCTCTGGGGGTGGTGGCCACCGATCTGCAATCGGGTGAGGGTATCGTGTTCCGGGTCGGCGATGCGGGCGCGGCAGTGCGGGCGTCCAGTGCCGTGCCATCCCTGTTCCAGCCGGTTCGCATCGGCAGCCACGACTATGTCGACGGGGGTCTGGTGGCGCCGGTTCCAGTTCGGTATGCACGACAAATGGGCGCGGAACTGGTGATCGCCGTGGACATCTCCAATGAGCCATTGGGCAATTCGGCCGATGGTGCCTTGCAGGTGCTGCTGCAGACGTTTTCGATCATGGGCAAGAGCATCAACCAATTCGAACTGCGCGGCGCAGACGTTGTGGTGCGTCCGTCACTGTTGACGGTGCGCAGTGCCGACTTTGCGGCGCGCAAACGGTCCATCGAGGCGGGCCGCGCCGCCATGCTGGCGGCGCTGCCGCTGCTGCGTGCAAAACTGCTGGAGCTGCAACGCTGAGTGCGCTTGGGGTCGGCCTATAATTCCGGTCGCCCAGGGCGCCGTACCGAATAACAACACCAATCAGTGAACCGGATTCGCACGGAGACCACCATGCAGCGAGCGCGCCAGGACACCCGCATATTGATCTACAGCCACGACACCTTCGGGCTGGGGCATCTGCGACGTTGCCGCACCATTGCGCACGCTCTGGTTGATCGCTTCAAGCACCTGTCTGTCTTGATACTGTCCGGTTCGCCGATCATTGGCAGCTTTGACTTTCGCTCGCGTGTCGATTTTGTGCGTGTTCCCGGCGTTGTGAAGCTGCGCAACGGCGAATACACGCCCCTCAACCTGCATATCGATGTCGAACAGACACTGATGATGCGCGCATCCATCATCCGCCACACTGCGGAGATGTTTGATCCCGACCTCTTCATCGTCGACAAGGAGCCGCTGGGTTTGCGCGGCGAGGTGCTTGAAACGCTTGAGTTGCTCAAGGCGCGCGGTACCAGGCTGGTACTCGGGTTGCGCGACGTGATGGACGAGCCCAAGCTGCTGGCGCCCGAATGGCGGCGCAAGAAGGTGCTGCCGGCCCTGCGCGACATCTACGACGAAATCTGGATCTACGGCTTGCCACAAATTTGTGAACCACTCGACGGTATCACCTTGCCTGCCAGTGTGCGCAAGAAGATCACTTACACCGGTTACCTGGCGCGCGAGGTATCCACTGGTGGTGCGCCGCCGCGTATGCCGGAGATCACGAAGAAGCCCTACATCCTGGTCACCACCGGGGGTGGTGGAGACGGCGAAAGCCTGATCGACTGGGTGCTGCGCGCCTACGAACAGGACGCACTGTTGCCGTACCCGGCGTTGTTGGTTCTCG
>JANLVB010000365.1:0-35974 GCA_031363785.1 Betaproteobacteria bacterium | reverse complement strand
CGGCCGAACGACAGGGCGCGGGAAAAAATCCACCAGCCACAAGGTCCTCATCCCGGCCAAAGATATCTGGCTGTACCCACTGCGCAAAAACTTCGCCATCGCACTTTGCCAGTAGGCGCTGCGGGTTCACCGAATATTTACTCCGAATCTGATCAACTCGCCGTTTTATCCAAGAGCCGTTGACCTGGATCGGGTCCCGGGTTCCATACCGCTGCCGATCGTGGTCCAAGGGGGTGAACCAGCCCCGCTCGCCGCATCCCCTGCAATAGATTTTTCACCTTGTTTGCTTTCTGCTGAGCGTCAAGGATGTCCGGCAGTTTCGATAGCAACAGCGCGTCCAGATCGGCGCGGGCAGCCCGACCGTACCGTTTCAGATAGTCCAATACCAGGCGCCGGTAATAACTGTCGTCGAGCCCCCGGTTGTGGATATATCGGGCCTTCTGGCCTACGGTGTCTGCCACCTTGGCCGAGATGAAATGCCTCGGCGCCCGGCCCTCGATCAGCCCCAGTTCCCGCAGCATCCGGACCTCGTCCGTCGCCAGCGTTTGTCCCTTCTGAAC
Source organism: Betaproteobacteria bacterium (assembly GCA_031363785.1). Classification (GTDB taxonomy): domain Bacteria; phylum Pseudomonadota; class Gammaproteobacteria; order Burkholderiales; family Burkholderiaceae_C; genus CAISIP01. The sequence goes on along the minus strand of JANLVB010000365.1, from coordinate 35,414 downwards.
CCGATCCAGAAGCAACACCTGGCCTAAAGTCAGATCGCTGCGCGCCATCAGCGCACGCGCGAAATTGGCGTCCAGTATTTGGCCCTGCAGCGTGAGCTCGACGCGGGGCAGGCCTTGTGCACCCGCGTCGAACACGTAGTCAGGAAGCGGAAACAATCGCTGCCGCTGCGTCATGAACATGCGGCGAATGCCGCTGCCGGCCTGCTCGATCATGCGCAGCCGGATCATGCCGTCGATCAGCCACTGGTTGCGGTCGTGTTCGGGCGGCGACTGGTGCTCCAGCATCCATTCCACGCTGGGCGGGATGAACTGTCCCAGATTGCTCAGCACCAGCCGGTCGGGGTGCTCCACGAAATTGATCTTGCCGCCCAGCAGGTAGTCCTGGTGCGCTACTGCGTTATGCAGCGCCTCGCGCATCACCCAGTTGTCATAACGCGGCACCGGCGTGGGGAACAAGGTGCCGTCGGGCATGTGGTCCAGCGTGACGTTGCGGATGCGTGCGAAGGCCCGCTCGGTGGCCAGCAGAAACGGCAGGCCAAAGGGCTGCGAGGTGACGATATTGTTGTCGGCGTCACGCAAGATCCAACCGATCTTGGCGTCCACAGGCGCCAGAAAATGCGCGGCCTCGTCCCGGCCCAGCAACAGCAAGGCCGAGCGCGTCACCCGGCCTTGTTTGGTGACATGGGCCTTGTTGAGCAGTGTCTCGGTGCTCCACGCCAAGGTCTCGGCACGGATCGCGTCGTGCCGGCTCGCATCGGTTTCACTGCGCAGCAGGAAATCGGTGAAGCGATGGCGAGCGGCAGCCACCGCCTCGGGGTCCAGGTCCTCCAGCGTCGCACCCGGCACGACGGCACCCGACCAATCCTCTTTCAGACCCAGCTGCATCCAGAGCCGGGCCTCTTTGTCAGGGTGGTCAGACAGCTTCACCTTGTGGCTGTCGACCCGGATGTAGCGCATGTGCCGGAAGGCCACCGGGGCACTGCGGGTGGGATGTATCTCCAGCAGCACGACGCGCCCCTGCGGATGCGCGACCTCGTGAAACTCGAAGTCCGCTCGCGGTTGTGTCATCGACTGCAGCCACATCACCAGGGACTGGTTTCCGATTTTGCGTTTGAAGGGGTTGAAACGGGTGCCCGTCACCAGATGGCTGCCATCGGCCACCCCCCCACACCACCCAGGCGCGCGCATGACCCTGCAACGTGGCCGTGTTGGCCAGCGCGGAGATGTACTGACCGATATCGTCGGGTTCGTCCAGGTTGGACTTGAACTCGACCGTGCCCTGCTCGCGTGGCAGGTGCAGCAATGTGGCCAGGGTGTCGAGCAGGGCAGAGTGGCTCATCGGTCGCAGACGGATTGCACCAAGGCTTCGGCGAGGAGGGTTTGGACGGTTTGCCGGGCGGCGAGGCGCTGGCGCAGGTCGGCGCACAGGCGGCGCAGGGATTCGACACGGGCGACGATGCGGGATTGTTCGGCAAATGGAGGAAGCGGGATGACAGCAGTTCTCAGGTCTCCAACGTTCACGTGTTTTGCACCGATGCCTTTGTGCAGTTCCAAAAGCATCTTTAGAAAACCGGTCGACGAGATCATCAATTGAATGAAGGTATTTGACACCTGGCGGATCGCGTTGGTCCAGCCTTTCCACGCGAATAACGTGCCCACAGTTCGGTGGGCGACGGGAACTCGTCGAGGGTCAGATTGCGTTCGAGGATGCCATCGGCCAGCGTGGCGTCTCGGAACACGAAGCCGTCGCCGTTGCTGGAGAAACAAAAGGGCACTTCGAGCAACTGCCCATAGTTGATGGCCGGGGCCATGCCAGCGCCCATAGCATGGTTGTTGTCCTTGGCCTCGACCACCGCCAGGGGAATGTTGAGCTTGTGGAAAAGCGCGTAGTCCGCGCGCAGAGCTGTTGAGACGTCGCGCCGTGCCTGACGGCCACGTACAACCATGCGGCCAGCCCGCAGGGGGTACTGGCTGTAGATCTGATCCATGCCACTCCAGCCGGCACGCTCCATGGCTGGCCGGATGAACTTGTCGCAGATATCGCTTTCGGACAGGGTCTTTTTGTTCATTTATTTCCGGCTGCGGTGCTTGCCAGGAAAGGGACCAGTGCAAAGGACCATTTTGTTGCCTCTGTCCCCCTTCATGATGATTTTCTGATCTTTCGTTTGCTTGACGTTATGCTGTTTGACTCAAATGCGATTCGTTGCCGCCGGAAAGCAACATTCTGGGTGGCGACATGGGTAACGGTTGCAGGCGGTGACTTCGTTGCGCGAGAGACAACGACGCCATCTTGATCTCGGGAGCCCCATGGTTGTATTCATGAACTGCTGCCGGTGAAGCAGCCGAACCGTGTGAGATTCATATTGCCCAATTGATCGTAAATGCATGGACGACCGGGCGAGACCGTTTTTCTTGCGGGATGAGCGATACGACCTGACTCGGGTTCAGAAGGTTTTTCTCACCCTTTGGGCGACGGCTTCTCGACTTGTGGTTTCCATTTGTCCGGCTTTCCAATGGGGCCGTTTCTTGGCCTTCGTCTACACCTTGTTTTTCACTAACACCCGCTGGCAGGACACGCCGGCGCCGATGCCCGCCGGGCCAGTGCTGGAGCTTGGCGTGCTTGCTCCAAAGCCTTGTTGACTTTGCCGGCATCCTTGGCGCGCAGGGCGTCTGCCAGGGCGTGAGAGGCTTCCCCGCGCAGTGCGGCGTAACGGCGGATCTCCTCCAACACCCTGGCCGACGGCGCACCCTGGTCGAGTTGCAGTGCCGAAAGTTGTTCGAAGTTTCCCTGGTACTCGGCGGTGATGTTGCTGTCTATGCGTCCCGCCAACTGGTCAAAGCTCATGGCTTTTTGCCGCCCGGCCACCAGCAAGGCATCCCAGTGCTCAGACAGTCGCTTGTCTTCGCTCAGGAATTGCCGGATGGCAGCCTGTGCGCGAAGTTCCTGACCCAGCCGGTAGCTCGGTGGCGGCAAACGCCAGACCAGCAGCAGCACCAGGGCGGTCAGCGTGCTGAGCGCGAACCATCTGGTGGCCGCGCGGGGTGTGTGGTTGAGCGAATAGGGGCGGGCCAAAACCAGACATAACAAAGCGCCACCCGCCAAGCCACCCAGATGCGCCGCATTGTCAATGCCGGGAATGACCGCCCCCATACCCAGCGACACCAGTGCGAACAAGCTCGCCGCTCCGAACAACCAGCGAAACTCCCCGGGGTCGACATGGTGGCGTTCGCGCCACAGGAACACCAGCAGTGCGCCATACAGGCTGAACACCGCGCCAGACGCGCCAGCGGAAACCGCCTGGTTGCCCTGCACCACCAACGACAGCAGATTGCCGAACATGCCGCTGGCAAGGTACAACAGCGCGAACCGGCTGCGACCGAGCAGGCGTTCTACCAGCCTGCCCACGTCATACAGCGCCCACATGTTCAGTGCTACATGCAACAGGCCAAAATGAAGGAACATGGCGCTGGCAAGCCGCCACCATTGGCCATCTTGTGTGGCCGGCGCAAAGTTGGCGCCCCATGCCAGCTGCACACCGGTCGCGCTGTGGCCCAGCCCGGCACCGGCCAACAGAAGCATGACAAAAACGACCAGGTTGATGCCCACCAATGACAGGGTGACTGGCGCCTTCCAGGCGCTGTCGTGCAGCAATCCGCTGAGGGCCCCCTTGCCAGCGGCGTGGCTTCGTGTCAATGTGGTGTCGGCCGAGGTCATCGGGTAGCGACAGGTTTCAGCGCCACGGCGTTCGGGGGGCTGGACGCGCGGTCAAAAATTGCGACAATTCGTCCATGAACATGCACATCCAAACCGGGGCGGCTTTGCCGACCCAAGATACAACGCGTATTGACGATACCCGGATTGGCGCCGTCCGTCCGCTGATCACACCAGCATTGTTGCAGGAGTGGTTGCCGGTACCCGCCGAAGCACTGGCGTTGGTGGAGCATAGTCGTAGCGCGATATCGCGCGTGTTGCGTGCTAAGGATGACCGGTTGATCCTGGTGGTGGGCCCCTGTTCCATCCATGACCATGATCAGGCAATCGAGTATGCGCGCCAGCTCAAGCTGCAGGCGGATCGTTTTGCCGATGACCTGCTGGTCGTGATGCGGGTGTATTTCGAGAAGCCGCGCACGACCGTGGGCTGGAAGGGCTATATCAACGATCCGCACCTGGATGGAACGTTCGCCATCAACCAGGGCCTGGAAATGGCGCGCCTGTTGTTGCTGGATATTCTGGCACTGGGGTTGCCGGTGGGCACGGAGTTTCTCGATCTGCTGAGCCCGCAGTTCATATCCGACCTGGTGAGTTGGGGCGCCATTGGCGCCCGCACCACCGAGAGCCAGAGCCATCGACAATTGGCCTCTGGCCTGAGCTGCCCGGTGGGTTTCAAGAATGGCACGGATGGCGGCGTCAAGGTGGCCAGTGATGCGATTCAGGCGGCACAGGCTGCGCATGCGTTCATGGGTATGACCAAGATGGGACAGGCAGCGGTGTTCGAAACCCGCGGCAACGCCGATTGCCATGTCATCCTGCGCGGCGGCAAACAACCCAATTACAGCGCCGCCGATGTGGCAGCGGCCTGCGCTCTGCTCAAGTCAGCAGGCTTGCCAGAGCAGGTGATGGTGGATGTGTCGCACGCCAACAGCAGCAAACAGCACCGGCGCCAGATCGAGGTCGCGACCGATGTGGCGGCGCAGGTGGCACAGGGACAACGCGGCATCATCGGTGTCATGGTGGAAAGCAATCTGCAGGAGGGGAGGCAAGACATCGTTACCGGTGTGCCGCTGCAGGTCGGTGTATCGGTGACTGACGCCTGTATCAGCATGCAACAGACGATACCGGTGCTCGAGGGCTTGGCAGCGGCAGTGCGTATGCGACGGAGCAAAGCCGCTGCGCCAGGGGCCTGACACCCCATGATTTACAAGGAATTGGACCCACCGGACTGGGACCAGCTTTCAACCGTATCGCAGCGGACCGCGGATGAACAGATGCCGTATTACCTGCGGCGTTTTTTTGGCCAGAGCGCCGAGGTTGACGTACTGAACCAACTGTGTGTCAGCACGGGTGGTATCGTGACGCAGGTGGATCACCTGCTGTTGCACCCCTACGGCATCGTCGTGGTGGACAGCCGGGGCGTGTCCGGTCGGCTGCAGGTAAAGGAGGATGGTCGCTGGATGCGTCGGGACAGCCGGCAGCTCGTAGACATGCCCTCGCCCATCGCAGTGGCGCACACACAAACGCAGTCACTCAAGGCTTTCCTGGTAAAGAAGGTGCGGCAGAAGGGGTTTTTTGAACGCATTGAGTTCGATGTGCTGGTTGCCGTGCCCGATCTGGACGCCATAGAGTGGCCGGCCAGTGGCCCGCTCGCCGGCGTGTGTAATGCAGACCAGGTGCCCAGGCGCGTCAATGAGCTGCTGACCAACTATCGCAGCGTGCAGGGCCGCCCTGGCTTGCTGGTGGCTGAACAACGCCGGCGTCTGGCAGTGTTCTTCTGCGCCAAACACCGTGCTGCAACGGCAGTTGCGCAGTAGGTTGTTGCCGTGTTGCGTGACGGGCGGGTAATATCGCGGTTTTGCACAACAGGCTGACCGTTTGTCATGGTACTCAAGGAGCTCGATCTGTTTTTGGGGCGTACAGCGGATGAAATCTCCGGCCGTATTGCCCAGGATCGCATGGCCTACCAGTTGCGGCGGTTTTTTGGCAAAAGTCCCGAAGTGGATGTGCTCAACTATCTGCGCGTCGGCGTCGGTAACGCTGTCGCCCATGTTGACCACCTGCTGTTGCACCCCTATGGCCTGATCGTGCTGGAGCGTGAAAACCTGCTGGATCGTGTCCAGATCAAGGATGACGGCGTGTGGATGCGCGTGCGCGAAGGCAGCAGTGTAGAGATGCGATCACCCATCACACGCGCCTACTTGCGCGCTTTGTCGCTGAAGGCATTTCTCGACAAGAACGTGCGGCAGAAGGGGTTTTTTGACCGGGTCGAGCTCGATGTCCTGGTGGCGGTTCCGGATACCAGGAGCATCCAGTGGCCAACCATGGGGCCGTTGTCTGAAGTCTGCAGCGCTGAGCAGATCGAAGAGAAGGTGGCGCAGCGCGTCGCCCAGTGCAGGCGTGCTGGAACCGGGCCGGGGGTGCTGACCCGCGCCGAGCGTCGGCGCTTGGGCGAATTTTTGTGCACGCTGCACCGCCCACTCGGTAAACTGGCGGCGCAGTAACCCGCTTGTGCCGCACCACGGCGTGGTGCTGACACAGCGGTGCCCGACAATGCTTCTTTGTTCCCACGCATGATTCTCAAAGAACTTGATCCCTTTCGGGGCAATCCGGATGACGTGGGTGCACGCATAGAGGCTGACCGCATGGCCTATGCCTTGCGGCGGCATTACCGCAACAGTCGTGATATCGATGTGCTCAATGGCCTGGTGGTTGGTTCGGGAAATTCAGTGGCCGAGGTCGATCACCTGATCCTGCACGGATACGGATTGCTGGTGCTAGAGCGCGAGCCGCTCAAGGGCCGTGTGCGCATCGACGGTGACGGGCAATGGCTTGTCTGGCCGGAAGGCCGACCGGTGCGGCTGCCGTCACCAATCACCCGTGCTTATGTACAGGCCTTGATGCTCAAGGCGCTGCTGGATCGCCGGGTGCAACAACGCGGTTATTTCGATCAACTCGAACTCGATGTGCTGGTCGTGGTGGACGACGACTGTATTCCAGAGTGGCCAAGCAGCGGCCCGTTGGCCGAAGTCTGCAGGCGTGAAGACGTGGCGCAACGGGTCGAGCAGCGTGTCGCGCAGTGCCGCAACACGGCCATACCAAGCGCGCCGCTGAGCCAGTCGGAGCGCAGGAAACTCGGCGAGTTCCTGATTGCCGCCCATGCACCTGCGCGCGGGTTGTCGAAAGAGCGCCAGTGAGGCTTTGGGCAAAGTCCCTGCTGCTGGTTCTGTCTGGTGCCTTGTTTTTTTTCGTTGCTGGTGTCGTGGCTGTGTGGGCGCCGGACAAGCCGCTGGACGAGCTCAAGACCCGTTGGGCGCAGCCGCCATCGCGTTTCATTGCCGTCGATGGTGTGTCGGCGCACTTGCGCGACGAAGGCCCGCGGGATGACCCGAACCCCATCGTGCTGTTGCATGGCACATCGGACAGCCTTCATACCTGGGATGGCTGGGTGCAGGTGCTTGCCGCGCGCCGACGTGTCATCCGGTTTGATCTGCCAGGTTTTGGTCTGACCGGACCCAATCCGGAAAACGACTACTCGATCGGGCGCTACGTTCAGTTTGTCACGGCCTTGCTCGACCAACTGGGTGTCAGCAGGTATGTGCTGGCGGGCAATTCACTTGGCGGGCAGATTGCGCTGGAGCTGGCCTACGCCAGGCCGACACGGGTGCACCGACTGGTGCTGGTCGATGCCGCCGGCTACAACTTTGTGCCATTGGAGGTGCCCCCGGGGTTTCGCTTGGCGCGCAACCCCCTGGTGCGCTGGGCATTTGAATATGTGCTGCCGCGCGGCCTGGTGCAATCCAGTGTTCGCAACCTGTACGGTGACGCTTCAAAAGTCAGCCCCGAATTGGTGGACAGGTATTACGATATGGCACTACGAACCGGCAACCGCAGGGCGCTGGGCTACCGCATGGATATATTGCGCAGCAGTGAGCCCGGGCATATCAAGGCGCTGGTGATGCCGACCTTGGTGTTGTGGGGTGCAGACGATCGCCTGATACCGCCTTCCAGTGGGCGCCAGTTCGAGCGTGATATTGCCGGGGCGAGGCTGGTGGTATTTGATTCCCTGGGTCATTTGCCGCATCAGGATGACGCTCTGCTAACGGTAGCTGAGTTGCAGCGATTTCTGGACCAGCCCCAAGTTGAACGATAAAGCGACATCAAATGGTTGACAAGACAGTACCCGAGTTAGCCCGTGAAACACTGAAACATCTGGTGCAGCGCAAGCTGGCGCCATCGCCCGAGAATTACCAGGCGGTATTTAGTGAGCTCAGTGGTCAGGCCACCGTTGCGCCGTTTCCGGCTGCGCAATTGCGTCGCATCGCGAGGGAGCTGCCGGCGAAAACTCCTGGGCAGCAAAAGCAGCGCAGCTTGTTGGAATATGCGGTGTCCCAGATGAATTGGGACGGTGTGCACAACGCATTGGTGGCCTATGGCGGCTTCTTTCCGCGTGGCCAGGCTGAAAACTCTGGCTTTGCTGCATTGCTTGCTGCAGACCCGGCAAACGGCGAGTCCGTTGCTGCGAACAGCCCTGCAGCACCGGCATTGACGACTGACTTTCTGGAGCAGATTGCGCGGCTGATCGAGTTCGCCCGCCCGGCGTTGGGGTCGGACGATGCGCGTTTTGGCGAGCAGACCCAGGAATTGCTGCAGCTAATGCGCCAGCCGGGCGTGGACCTGGTGCGTGTCAAGCAGATGCTGGGTACTTTTGGCCACCGCGTGTCTTTTGCCGCCGAAGACCAGGCAGAAATCAAGGCGACCCTGCTGCATTTGTTGCGCCTGATCATGGAAAACATCAGCGAGCTGAGTCTGGATGATCGTTGGCTCAAGGGCCAGGTGGAAGCACTGATGGAGGCTGCGACCCCTCCCCTGACCCTGCGCCGGCTCGATGATGTGGAGCGGCGCTTGCGCGACGTGATGCAGAAGCAGGCCGAGGCCAAGGGCCGGGCAGTGGAAGCCCAGGCCGAAATGCGTGTCATGCTGGGCACCTTCATCGAGCGCCTGTCGGCCATGACGGACAGCACCAGCGCCTATGGCGGCAAGATGGAGGAGAATGCGCGGCTGATTGAAAAGGCCAAGACGCTGGAGGAGTTGACACCGGTTCTCAAGGAGGTCGTCAGTGCCACACGCGGCATGGCAGCAGACAGTCTGCAGGCGCGCGACGAGTTGCGTGGCATGCGCGAGCGTACTCAGGCGACGGAGACCGAGATCGTCAAGTTGCATATGGAGCTGGACCGCATGAGCGCACAGGCCAGACACGATCCGCTGACGGGTGCACTCAATCGCAAGGGGTTGGATGAGGCTCTGAACCGGGAGGTGTCGGCGATGCGTCGCAAGGACACCCCTTTGTGTGTTGCGCTGCTGGATATCGACAACTTCAAGAAAATCAACGATACCTTGGGGCACACCACCGGCGATCAGGCACTGGCACATCTGGCACAGGTGGCACGCGAATCGATGCGTCCGCAGGACACCCTGGCGCGTTATGGTGGAGAGGAATTTGTGATCCTGTTGCCGGACACCGCGCTGGAGCGCGGCATTGACGCCATGATGCGGTTGCAACGTGAACTCACCAAGAAATACTTCATGGCAGGCTCGGAAAAACTGTTGATCACGTTCAGTGCCGGCGTTGCGCAGCTGGGTCCGGATGAGGACAATGCTTCAGCCATCAAACGCGCCGACCAGGCGATGTATACGGCCAAACGCGCTGGCAAAAATCGCGTTCTGGGTGCCTGAGTTTTTTCATTCTCACTGTTGACGCACAGGATTGACCATGGTGTACCTGATACTCGGTTTGGTGCTGTTCCTGGGCCTGCATTCAGTGCGTATCGTCGCCGAGGAATGGCGTACACGGTCCATCGAGCGCGTCGGCGCATCGACCTGGAAAGGCGCCTACTCCGTGTTGTCGCTGTTGGGTTTTGGCCTGATCGTCTGGGGTTTTTCTGTTGCTCGCGGACAACCGGTCCAGCTGTGGAGCCCTCCCAGGGGTATGCGACACCTGGCTTCTTTATTGACCCTGCTGTCCTTCGTGTTGTTGGCCGCGGCCTACGTTCCAGGCAACGCCATCAAGGCCCGGCTGCACCATCCGATGGTGTTGTCGGTCAAGGTCTGGGCGTTGGCCCACCTGCTTGCCAATGGCAACTTGGCACACATGGTCTTGTTCGGTGCATTTCTTGTCTGGTCGGTGTTCAATTTTGCGGCAGCGCGCCGACGTGACCGCAGCGCCGCGATCCTTTATGCACCCGGACGCGTGGCACCCACGGTGCTGACGGTGCTCATTGGCGCGTTGGCCTGGGCCGCCTTTGCCGTATGGCTGCACGGCTGGTTGATCGGCATACGGCCAATTGGCTGAGCCCGGCAACCCTACTGGATGTTCAGCGCCCACTGGATCAGGTATTTGGCAGCAAAACCCACCATGCCAAATGCCAACCCGAGGAAAATCACGAAAGTACCAAACTTGCCCGCTTTGGCTTCCCAGGCCAATTGCCCGACGATAAACACCATGTAGAGCATGAAGGTGCCCAGGCCGAAAGTCAGGCCAAACGCAGCAATCTGCTCTTCATCGAAACCGAACATCAGGCGGACCCGGGATCGTGCGCCCGCAGTGGCAACGGCTGTGCATCGACCAGATCCCGGTAGGCATGCCAGCTGGCATGGCCCAATACCGGCAACACGACGACAAGCCCCAGCAGAAACGTGGTGAACCCGACCAGAACCAGCACCATGATCAGCCCCGACCACAATGCCATGGGCGCCGGGTTGGCCAGTACCACCCGCCAGCTTGTCAACACAGCTTCCAGCACCGTGCAGCGGCGGTCAAGCATCAGCGGCATGGCGACCACTGTGGACGCAAAGATCGGGGCGGCGAGCACCCCGCCCATGGCCAGCCACAATTCAAACACCAGGTGTTTCTTCGCCAGCACAATATGCTGCAGAAAGTCCGTCGGCGTGTGAATGGGCACAGGCGCCAGCAGCGTGATCAGGGCCGCCGAGGTCAACACCCAGCCAGTGCCGGCCATGGCCAGCAGCACCCCGAAGCGCACCAGGCACCAATAACCAGTGGGGTCGGAAAAGCGTGACTGTTGCCAGCTCAGCCAGGTTGATCGCAGCAAAAGCCAGCCCACCGGGCGCTGTTGCTCCAGTGCCCGGCTCATGGCGTACAGGCTGGTGGCCAGTACCGGCGCCACCACCAGGAAGCCGGAAAACGAGCCGGCCAGGAACCAGAATTTGTCGCGTGCGAATACCAGCAACGCGGCACCAAATGCCGCCAGCATCGCGCCCTGGGCGACACTGAGCCAGCCACAGCGGCGCATGTCGTGCCACCCCAGCAGCAGCCAAGCCAACGGCCGATGCAGGGCAACACGGCGGATGTGCGGCGCCGGTGTCTGCGGTTGGCTGTTGTGTTGTTGCGCGGTCATCAATCAGACGCGGTCTGGGCGACTGTCAGCAGTGTAGGTCGCCAGAGGCCGCCGAACCTGATCTGTGTCAAGCGCACGACCACCTTGCCCGTACCCCGTCGCACATAATCATGGCACCACAATTTCAGGATCAGCACCATGACACGAGCGGTACTCGACGAGTCAAGCATTCATGCGGCTATCCGCGAAAAGGTAACAAGCCACCAACAGGAGATCGTGCGCGAAGTGCAGGCGGCAATCAAGGTGCATGCGGTGGTGGTGGTGGGCATGGCGCAGAACCCGGCGCCGCGCCGGGCCCGCAAGCTGCTCGATGGCGCGGCGCAGCCCTACCACTATCTGGAGTACGGCAACTACTTCAACACCTGGCGCAAACGCAATGCGCTCAAGTTGTGGACCGGGTGGCCGACATTTCCCATGATTTTTGTCAAGGGCACCCTGATCGGTGGCGCCGACGATCTGGCCCGCCTGATGGACAGCGGCGAGTTTGCAAAAATGCTGTCCTGACGGGCCGGTGATTCACCCGTTGTGTGACGTTTTGTCTTTCCCCATGCCATGGCGCGGCCCGTGGCGCATCGCATTGGCATCAAACACCTGCTGCTGTTGCGGCGTTAACTCTGCATAAAAGGCCTTGGTCGCCGCGCCGCGCTTGGCCATCTCGGCATCGCGTTCGGCTTTCATCGCGTTCATGCGGTCGATGCGCTCCGGTGTGGTCAGTTTTTGCATGTCGTCGCGCATCTTCTTGCGTCGTTCCGGGTCCATCCGCGCCGCCATGGCTGTGGGCGGCTGTGTTGCCGCCGCGTAACTGGCCCAGGCGTTTTCCTGCGCCGGACTCAGGTTCAGTTTTGTCTTCAGCTCGGTCTGGTGCCTGGCATGCATCTCCGGCATTTTTGCCGGGTCGGCATGGCGTTGCATGCCTGCGTGTCCGGTGCTGGTCTGGGCTTGCGCGCCCAGGCTGGCGGCGGCGAGCAAGGCGGCCAGCAGCAGTGGTTTGTAGATCGGGGTCATATCGGGTTTCCTTTCGGCTGGTGGTTCCCTGATTGCGCGAAGTTGGCTACAGGTGGAGCTCCAGTGTGAGCCGCGCCTGTATCCGTGGCATGACGCGCAGACAACAGTTTGTAAAGATGCTGCGTCAGGCCCGGTGGTCAGCGCAGGGCCTGCAGCCCATGCAACAGGCTGGCCAGTGGCACGCCAGACAGGAGCTCGATGCGCTCTTGAGTTGCTGTGCGCTGCGTGCTGCTGTCCAACTCGGTGAGTGACACATAAATGCTGTGGCTGGCGTCACGTTGTCGCCGCGCGGCCGCGAGGTTGCGCAACGACTCGGCGCCGTGGTTGGCAGCCTTCCAGCGCTTACATGCCACCAGTGTGCTGCGACCGTCCTTGTGCAGCAATAGGTCGGCTGGTCCATCGGGCAGCCGGGTGACGCTATAACCCTTGTGCTGGTAGGCCGACTCCATGGTGGCGGCGAACTCACGCCATGGCATCACCTGCACCCTGGCCAGCAATGCCTGCACCTGCGCCGCGCTGGGTGCACGCCATTGCCGGACCGCCGCGATCACACCGATCACCAGAAACGGGAAGCCACCCATCATCCCAAAAACAACGTATTGCGGCGGCAACAGGGCGCGCGAGGCCAGAGCGAACACGCCAACCACGGCGATGCTGATCCACCACGGTGAGCGCAGCAGTACCGCGAACAACGACTTCTCTGCCATCTTCAATTTCAAGGCGGGTCCTTTGGTTGCGCCCTGTTTGCGGGCGGGAGTCTGGTTGTACCATGCTGCGCGATCGACCAGGTCATGTGATGGGCGCATGATCGAATGGGCCTTCGGGTTGACCTGCATCAAGGCAGCAGTAACAAGCGGGTGGGATGCTCGGGGCGTCAAGACCCGAAGGAGAGCAGCCGTGGCCCATGAAAGTATGCGCATCATCCGTGACGAACATGCCGCATTGGCGGCCATGTTGCGATCTTTGTCCATGATGGTGGAGCGCGGGCCAGGTGAGGCGCCGGGCGATTTCTTCAATGTGTTGCGCGCCATGTTGTTCTACATCGACGAGTTCCCGGAGCGGCTGCACCATCCCAAGGAGTCCAACCTGCTGTTTCCGAAGGTGGTGCGGGTGGTGCCGCAGACGATGGACGTGGTGCAGCGCCTGGAGCAGGACCATGCGCGCGGAGAAGCAGCGGTGCGCGAACTGCAACACTATTTGCTGGCCTGGGAATTGCTGGGCGAATCGCGGCGCCAGGTGTTCGACGCCGCAGCCAGAACCTATGTCAGCTTCTATCTCGACCACATGCGGCTGGAGGAAAGCGCCATATTGCCAGAGGCGGAGAAACACCTGGACGAGGCGGATTGGGCCGAGTTGGACGCCGCATTCGCCACCAATCGCGACCCACTGACCGGTAAGTCGCCGCGCGAACCCATCTACGACCGCTTGTTTACACGGATTGTGATGGCCGCCCCGGAGCCCATCGGGCTGGGATCAAGCCGTTAGCAGAACATTCCGGGTATCAAGCCAGCGCCGGGTAGTCGGTAAAACCTTTGGCCTTGTCGACCCCGCCATAAAAGGTGGCCCGATCAGGTGGGGTGAGTGGCAGGCCTTCGCGCAAGCGCCGCGGCAGGTCCGGATTGGAGATAAAGGGTTTGCCAAATGCCACCAGGTCGGCGCCGTCGGCCAGTGCCTGCTCGGCCAGTGCGCGGTCATAACCGTTGTTGACCATCCAGGCCGCCCGCCCACCGGCAGCACGGTACGCCGCTCGCAGCGCGGCATAGTCGAATGGCTTGTCACCCTGCATGTAATCCCGCGCGCCGCCAGTGGAGCCTTCGATGAGGTGCAGGTAGGCCAGGTCAAGCGGGGCGAGCTGGCGCAGCACGTGCTCAAACAGCGGTTGCGGGTTCGGGTCACTGGCGTCGTTGGCCGGGGTTACCGGTGACAGGCGGATGCCCAGCCTGGCGCCGCCGATTTCCTGCGCGATAGCCTGCATGACTTCGATCAGCAGACGGGCGCGATTGGGGACCGATCCGCCATACGCATCGGTGCGTTGGTTGGAGCCTGATCGCAGGAATTGGTCCAGCAGATAACCATTGGCGCCGTGCACCTCGGCACCGTCAAAACCGGCGCGCATGGCACATGCTGCCGCGTGCCGGTAGTCGGCGACGATGCCGGGCAACTCGTCTTCGCGCAAGGCACGTGGGATGGAAGTTTCAGTGAAGGTCGGCACACCGTTTCGCAGTAGCAGTGTCTTGGTTTTGGCAACCAGGGCCGAGGGCGCCACAGGTGCCTGACCACCGGGTTGCAGGTCGACATGCGAGACGCGCCCGACGTGCCACAGCTGGACCACAATTTTCCCGTGCGCCGCGTGCACGGCGTCGGTTACCTGTTTCCAGCCTGTCACTTGTGCCTCGCTCCAGCTGCCAGGCACGTCAACATAACCCTGTGCCTGCGGGCTGATGGCGGTGGCCTCGCTGATGATCAGGCCGGCGCTGGCGCGTTGTGCGTAGTAGCTTGCCATCAATGGCGTGGGCAAGGCCTCCGGTGCGCGGTTGCGCGTCAGTGGGGCCATGACGATGCGGTTGGCAAGCTGCAGGCTGCCGGCCTGAAATGGATCAAAAAGTGAGGTCATGCGGCTTGGTGCGGGGTTGGCCGCAGCTGCAGCAAGGGCTGGAAATGCGGGGCAAAAGGGCTTCAGTCGGTTCTTTGGAGTGGGTCATCATACGGGTTAGGATGAAGTCCAGACCCGCGACAACATTGGACTGTTTCAGGAGCCCCAAGCGATGACGCGAATTAGCGACAACCATCTGCCTGTGACACCGCGGCGCCGTGGCGCCGCCCTGCTGCTCATGTTGTTATTGAGCGCCTGCAGCACGGTAGAACAGACGGCCGCAGACATTTTCGCATCCCGGACACCTGCGGGCGCAGTGGTTTTTGGGCGTGTTTTGCAAGGGCAGGCCAGTTTCACCAGTGCGCGGGTGGCAACCATCCACCTGCAGAGCAGCGAGTCCCCGGCCTTGTCATGTTTTGGCGCGCTGCGTTTTACCGCCAGCAGCAGCGGTATCGCCACGTTATCGTGCAGCGACGGCATGGCCGTAGCCATTCCGTTTCAGGCGCTGGGCCCGTTGCGCGGTGCCGGCCGCAGCCAAAACGGGCAGACAATGTTTTCGATGGCATACGGGCTGCCGGCCGACATGCTCGCAACCTACCTGGGTGTTCCCGTTGATCATGTGAAAGTGCCTTTGCCCTGACTCTTGCTGACCAGCCGGGGTTGTCCGGAAAGTAGTTTGTGCTTGTCTCGTCAGTCTCTATAGCTTGGGTCCATGCGCTCAAGTTTGCGCAACAAGGCCGGCCAGTAGAGCCCCGGGCCTTGGTTGCCCGAAGTATTGCGCGCAACCTCGGCGACACCATCGATGATGCGTGGGTCGACCGGGATCAGTTCTTGCGTGCCGGCCAGCGCGTCGACCTGGATGCGGCAGGTGTTCTCGAACAGGTACATGAAGAGAAAGGCTTCGGCAATGCTGCCGCCGATGGTCAGCAGGCCGTGGTTGCGCAGCATCAGGTACTTGCAATTCCCCAGGTCGGCCTGCAGGCGCGGCTTTTCGTCGTCACGCAGGGCCAGGCCCTCATAGTCGTGGTAAGCCAGGGATGCCAGGACGAAGGTGGACTGCTGGCTGATGGGCAGGACGCCGCATTTCTGCGCGCTGACGGCGACGCCGGCGCGGGTGTGCGTGTGCAGCACACAGACTGCATCCTTTCGCGCCTGGTGCACCGCGCTATGGATGGTGAAGCCGGCCGGATTGACGGGAAACGCCGATGCACTGAGTTTGTTGCAGGACTGGTCGACCTTGATCAGGCTGCTGGCTGTAATTTCGTCGAACATCAGGCCGTACGGGTTGATCAGAAACTGGTGTTCCGGTCCGGGGATGCGAGCGCTGATGTGGGTAAACACCAGGTCACTCATGCCATAGGCCGCCACCAGCCGGTAGGCTGCCGCCAGGTCCACACGCAGTTGCCACTCCTGCGCGCTGACGACTTCTTTGAGGCTGGGGATGTGCATGGATTGGCTCCTGGTTGGTGCGGCGACGGCAGTGGGGAGAATAGGCGTCTGAGCGGTTTGACCCTGTCTTGCAGTTGACAGCCGGTGGCGCACCAGCCGTCGCGCAGTGCCTGCTCAGCCTTGCAGTCGCCGCGCAGCCCAGATCACCTGCTCGATCACGGCCATGACATTGCGCCGCTGGCCTTCGTCGCGCAATGCACCGGCGGCGTCGAACGCGTCGCTGGCGCGGCTGAGTGCAAACTGGCGCGGGGCCAGCCAGCATTGCAGGTTGACCAACAGCGCTCTGAGGTGGGCCAGTGAGCGCAGTCCACCCAGGGCGCCGGGTGAGGCGCTCAACAGGCCGACCACTTTGCCGGCGAACGGCTTGCTGCCGCTGCTCCATGCCGGGTCGCTCTTGATCGGGCTGGAGGCCCAGTCCAGCGTGTTCTTGAGCAGCGCGGTGTAACTGCCGTTGTATTCCGGCGAGCAGATGATCCAGGCCGGGTGTTCGTACATCAGTTGTTTCAGGCGCACCACGTCGGCTGGGGTGGCGACGGCTTCTGCGTCGGCGTTGTACATCGGTATCTCCAGCGTCGAGAGTTCGAGGTGCGTTACCTCAACTCCCGCCTGCGTGGCCAAGGCGGCAGCAACCGCGGCGAGTTTACGGTTGTAGGACTGCTGGCGGGTGCTGCCGGCGAAGATCAAAAGTTTCATGGTTCGATTTCATCACAGCCCGGCAACACTGATAAAATGTACAAAATACGAGAGTTGTACAAAATGCTGACCATGCCTTTGAGTGAATTCCGTGCCAATACGTCGGCGATGATCGATTTGGTGGAGCAGGGTGAAACGGTGCAGATATTGCGCCACGGCAAGCCAGTGGCGGAACTGGTGCCGGCCCGCGCCGGCGTCGGCGCCGGCCAGAAGCTGCCAAGCTGGAAACGGGCCATCCAGGCGGTGCAATATGCCAGCGGCGCGGCGCCCTCAGGCGCAGTGATGCAAGAGCGCAGTGGGGTGCGGCGATGAATATCCTGTTTGACGCCACGGCACTGTTCAAACGTTACAGCGGGGAGACTGGCTGTGTGAGGGTGCAGCAGCTCCAGCTGGCCGCGACTCAGATAACCGCTGCGGCCCATTGCAAGGCAGAGATTGCGTCGGCCCTGACCTGCCAGTGGCGCGACGGCCTGTTCGCGACCCAGGAGTACGAGCGCATGCTGCTGGAGATTGGCCGCGATTTTGACGACTTGACCGTGCTGCCGCTGACAGCCAAGGTCGAACGCAACGCGCTGGCTGCCATGCGCCTGGCACCGGTCTGTGCCAGCGCTGCCCTGCATATCGCCACTGCACAGGCTGCTGGTGTCGACTTGTTCGTCAGTGCCGACCGCAAGCAGACTTTGGCCGCACAGGCGGTGGGGTTGAAGACCGAACTGATCGAGACCTGACATGGACTACCCGATCGAGTTCGACGTGATTGTGGTGGGTGGTGGCCATGCCGGAACGGAGGCCGCATTGGCCAGTGCGCGCATGGGTTGCAAGACCCTGCTGCTGACCCACAACATCGAAACACTGGGGCAAATGAGTTGCAACCCGTCCATCGGCGGGATCGGCAAGGGGCATCTGGTGAAGGAAATCGACGCCATGGGTGGCGCCATGGCGCAGGCGACGGACGAGGGCGGCATCCAGTTCCGCATCCTCAATTCGAGCAAGGGGCCTGCCGTGCGCGCTACCAGGGCGCAGGCAGATCGGGTGCTCTACAAGGCGGCGATCCGGCGCCGGTTGGAGAACCAGCCCAATCTGTGGTTGTTCCAGCAGGCGGTGGACG
Source organism: Betaproteobacteria bacterium (assembly GCA_031363785.1). GTDB lineage: Bacteria > Pseudomonadota > Gammaproteobacteria > Burkholderiales > Burkholderiaceae_C > CAISIP01. The sequence goes on along the minus strand of JANLVB010000365.1, from coordinate 17,436 downwards.
ACCTGTTGGTGGAGGGCTTGCGCGTGGCGGGGGCGGTGACCCAGGTCGGCATCCGCTTTCGCAGCCGTACGGTAGTGCTGACGGCCGGTACTTTTCTGGATGGCAAGATCCACGTCGGCATGACCAACTACGCGGCAGGCCGTGCCGGTGACCCGCCTGCGGCTACCTTGTCGGCGCGCCTCAAGGAGCTGAAGTTGCCGCAAGCCCGACTCAAGACCGGTACCCCGCCACGCCTCGATGGACGCAGCATCGACTATGCGCGTTGTACCGAGCAGCCCGGTGACGGCATGCCCGGCGGCGCCGGGCGGGAGGTGCCGGTGTTCAGTTTCATGGGGCAGGCGGGCCAACATCCGGCGCAACTGCCGTGTTGGATTACCCATACCAATGAGCGCACCCATGACATCATCCGGCAGGGCCTGGACCGCAGCCCCATGTTCACCGGCAAGATCGAGGGTGTCGGGCCGCGTTATTGCCCGAGTGTGGAAGACAAGATTCACCGTTTTGCCGACAAGGCGAGCCACCAGATTTTCCTGGAGCCGGAAGGCCTCACCACCCACGAGGTGTATCCCAACGGCATCTCGACCAGCCTGCCGTTTGACGTGCAGTACGCGTTGGTGCGCTCGATTGCGGGCCTCGAGAACGCGCATATCCTGCGCCCCGGTTATGCCATCGAGTACGACTATTTTGACCCGCGTTGTCTGAGCAGCGCGTTCGAGACGCGTGCCATCGGTGGTTTGTTTTTTGCCGGCCAGATCAACGGCACCACCGGATATGAGGAGGCGGCGGCCCAGGGCTTGTTTGCCGGCATCAACGCCGCGCTGCAGTGTCGGGGCGAGGCACCATGGTTGCCTGGCCGCGACCAGGCCTATCTGGGCGTCCTGGTGGATGACCTGATTACCAAAGGTGTGACCGAACCCTACCGGATGTTTACCAGCCGTGCTGAATTCCGGCTGCAACTGCGCGAGGACAATGCCGACCTGCGCCTGACCGAAGCGGCGCGTGCCATGGGTTTGGTGGACGACCGGCGCTGGGATGCTTTTTGCCGCAAGCGGGATGCGGTTTCAGGTGAAACAGAGCGGTTGCGGGGGTTGTGGGTGAGTCCGAGGAATCTGCCGCCTGGTGAGGCGGTTCGTGTCCTGGGCAAGGAGATCGACCATGAATACAGCCTGGCCGACTTGTTGCGGCGGCCAGATGTCAGTTACGCCGCATTGATGTCCTTGTGTGATGGGCAGTACGCGGCGGTCGGGTTGCCCGCACTTGTTTCACGTGAAACAGAGATGTCAGGTCTGTCCGCCGATGTGCCAGACCACCGTTTTGTGCAGTCAGTGGTGGAGCAGGTTGAAATTGCCGCCAAGTACGCTGGCTATATCGACCGGCAAAAGGATGACGTGCAGCGGGCCGCGCACTTTGACGGGATGCGGTTGCCGGACGATCTGGACTATGCGACGGTTAGCGCCCTGAGTTTCGAGGCCCGGCAGACCCTCGTAAGGCAACGCCCGCAGACTTTGGGGCAAGCTTCGCGCATGTCAGGCATCACGCCAGCGACCATATCGCTGTTGCTGGTGCACCTGAAGAAGAGCCGGGGCCGGCAGTTGCCGGCTTCGGGCGTCGCGGTCGAAGTGCCGGAACTTTGAGCGTGCAGAAGTTGGCGGCGAGGCTGGAGGCCGGCGCACTGGCGCTGGGTGTGCCGCTGCGCGCCGACCAGACAACGCAGTTGCTGGACTATCTCGCGCTGCTCGGCAAGTGGGGGCGCGTCTACAACCTGACCGCCGTGCACGAACCCTGCGACATGCTCACCCTGCATGTGCTTGACAGCTTGTCGTTGGTGGCCCCGCTGCTGCTTCAGTTGCGCCAGCGCGGCCTGAACCGGCGGGTGCGACTGCTCGATGTGGGGGCGGGTGCCGGCTTGCCCGGCGTGGTGCTGGCTGTGTGTTGTCCGCAGTTGGATGTGACCTGCGTGGACGCGGTGGCGAAAAAAGCGGCATTTGTGACCCAGGTTGCGGCCGCCCTGCGTCTGCCGAATCTGCAGGGAGTTCACGCCCGGGCGGAGAAGCTGGCTGGGGTGTTTGACGTGGTTACGGCGCGCGCCTTTGCGGCACTGGCAGAAATGGTGCGCTGTACCGATCATGTTCTTGCGGCCGATGGCTTGTGGGTGGCGATGAAGGGCAAGCCGCCGACCCTGGAGATGGCAGCGTTGGAGGCGCAAGTGCATGTGTTTCACGTGGAACCGGTGCAGGTCCCGGGCCTGCAGGCACAACGGTGTCTGGTCTGGATGGAGCGTGCGGCGCCGTCCTGACCCAGCGTTTATTTGACCGCCCGTTGTCAGGCGGTAAACTTGGCGCTCATTCCCGAGGAAGCTCCCATGTTTGGCGTTGCGGATTACGGTGCCTTTGTCGCCGCAGTGGTTGTTTTTCTGTTGATTCCAGGGCCTGGCAACCTGGCCTTGATCACCTCTACCGGCAAGGGCGGAGTGCGCGCAGGGCTGGCTGCAACGCTGGGTGTGATCCTGGGGGACCAGGTGTTGATGTGGATGGCGGTGGCCGGCGTGGCGGCCTTGCTGACGGCTTATCCCGCAATCTTCCACGGCGTGCAATGGCTCGGTGCGGGCTACCTCGCATGGCTTGGTTGCCGCATGCTGTTTGCCAAGTCCGGTGACGCGCCGGTACTGCATATCCGCGCCGGGCAGTACCTGCGCCAGGCCATGGTGATCACCTTGCTCAATCCCAAGGCAATCGTGTTCTATATGGCGTTTTTCCCGTTGTTCGTTGATCCTGCGCGGCACCAGGGATTGTTGACCTTCGCTGCCATGGCCCTGACCATTGCGGTGTTGGCTTTCGTCTATGGCCTGGTGGTAGTGTTGTTGACGCGGCATCTGGCGCGGCGACTGGATGCCAATCCGGCTTTCGGGCGCGCCATGGAGAAGATCGCCGGTTTGTTTCTGATCGGTTTTGGCATCAAGTTGGCGGTGTCCCGCTAGTGGCGGCGTGCAACACGCCCGCAGCAGTCTGCCGGTAGCCAGACCATGACACAGATCTTCTGTATCGCGAACCAAAAGGGCGGGGTGGGCAAAACCACCACCACCGTCAATCTGGCCGCAGGGCTGGCCAAGCTCGGTCAGCGGGTGTTGATGGTGGATCTGGACCCGCAGGGAAATGCCACCATGGGGTCCGGGGTGGACAAGCGACAACTCAAACACAGCATCTACGACGTGTTGCTGGAGTCGGCCTCGGTGGTGCAGGCCCGTGTACGCAATGAAAAGCTCGACGCGGCCGGCTTCGGTTACGACGTGGTGGGCGCCAACCGGGAATTGGCTGGCGCCGAAGTCGAGTTGGTGGATGTGGGGCGCCGCGAGCGCCGGCTGAAGGAGGCGCTGGCGGCTGTATCTGCCGACTATGACTTCATCCTCATCGACTGCCCGCCGTCCTTGTCCATGTTGACACTCAATGGCCTGTGTTGTGCCCACGGCGTGATTGTGCCGATGCAGTGCGAGTATTTCGCCCTGGAGGGCCTGACTGACCTGGTCAATACCATCAAGCAGGTGCGTGCCAACATGAATCCGGAGCTGGCAGTCATCGGTTTGCTGCGTGTCATGTTCGACCCGCGCATCACCTTGCAGCAGCAGGTGAGTGACCAACTCAAGGCGCATTTTGCCGAGAAGGTGTTTGACACCGTGATTCCGCGCAATGTCCGCCTGGCAGAAGCGCCAAGTTACGGTCTGCCTGGTGTGGTGTTCGATCCGTCTTCCAAGGGTGCACAGGCCTATCTGGCGTTCTCGCAGGAGATGGTGGCACGTCTGTCCACCATGTGATGTTGAGCCCATGCCACGGCGCCCTGTTCCGTTGAGCCGATGGATTCGCCACGGGTTTTGATCCTGCCCGGGTGGCAAAACTCCGGACCCGGGCATTGGCAAAGCCTGTGGCAGGAGCACCGCGGTTATGAGCGCGTGGAGCAGCACGATTGGTGCAATCCGCTGCGTGGTGACTGGGTCGCCCGGCTGGAAGACGTACTGCTGCAGCCGCCGGTTGTTCGGGAGGTCGCCGCGCCCGTGGTCCTGGTAGCGCACAGCCTGGGTTGCCAGCTGGTCGCCGCGTGGGCTGCACATTCGCGCAACACGCAGCGTGTCTGCGCCGCCTTGCTGGTTGCACCGGGGGACTTGCAGCGCCAACAGTTGCGCGAACTGATGCCAAGCTGGTCGCCACCGGTATTGCGCAAGTTGCCATTCAGGAGCCTGCTTCTCGGCAGCCAGGATGACCCCTATTGCGACATTGCGCGCGCCCGGGTTTTTGCGCAAGCCTGGGGCAGTGTTTTTGTCGACTACGGTCGATGCGGTCACATCAATGCCGATTCCGGCCTTGGCCTGTGGCCGGATGGTCATCGGTTGCTGCAGTCTTTGGTCCCCTAGGAAAGTCTTGAGGAAAATATCGTGAACAAAAAACCTAAAGGCCTGGGTCGCGGCCTGGAAGCCCTGCTCGGCCCCACGGCCAGCGAAGGTACGACCGGCTTCGGGCCACAGGGCAGTGCCAGCAGTCCTGGCTTGCCGGCCTCGCTGTTGTTGAGTGACATGGTCAGTGGCCGCTACCAGCCGCGCACACAGATGGATGAGGGTGCGTTGTACGAGCTTGCCGAATCGATCAAGGTGCAAGGCATCATGCAGCCGATCCTGGTGCGCCAACTCAGCACTGAAGACGCTGCGTCACGTTTAAACGCGCGCGGTGCCTCGACCGGCGCTGGGGACGCGGTTGGCACACGTGCCGCTCGCCCGGTGTATGAAATCATTGCTGGCGAGAGGCGTTTCCGGGCGGCCAAACTGGCCGGCCTGGACAGTGTTCCGGTATTGGTGCGGGACGTCAGCGACGCGTCGGCTGCGGCCATGGCGCTGATCGAAAACATGCAGCGTGAAGACCTCAATCCGCTGGAGGAGGCTCAGGGTTTACAAAGGCTTGTACGAGAGTTTGGGCTTACTCACGAACAGGCGGCCCAGGCCGTCGGACGATCCCGCAGCGCTGCCAGCAATCTGCTGCGTTTGTTGAATTTGGCCGAGCCAGTGCAAACCATGTTGATGGCCGGCGATCTGGAAATGGGCCATGCCCGCGCCCTGTTGTCGCTGGAGAAGGCGACCCAGATCACTGCGGCAACACATATCAGCGCACGCAAATTGTCGGTACGCGAAGCCGAAAGTCTGGTCAAGAAGCTGGGCGCTGAATTCACGCTGACCGCGACCAAACCGAAGAAGGAAAAGTCGCGCGACCTGAAGCGCCTGGAAGAGGAGTTGTCGGATCGCTTGACGGCGCAGGTCGAGGTGCGCGTCAAGAAGCGTGTCAAGCGAGGTGGCCGTTTTGTCGAGATGGGTGAGGTCGCGATCCAATTCGGCTCGCTTGATGAGTTGGCCGGCCTGTTGGACAAGCTGGGTGGTGTGGCGGCAAATTGAGGCGGCGCTGGGTGCTGCGTTGGCCCATTCCCGCGGTACTGGCCTGGGCCCTGGCCTGGGGCGTCTACCGCGGCCTGCTGCTGGCCAACGTCGCCGTGGTGCCTGCCTTTCTGGGCGCCTCGGCATTGGGCGTGGTGTTGGGCGCCTGGGCCGGGACCTGGTGGCGAAGGCTTATCGTCGCAGCGGGTTTTCCATTCGCACTGCTTTTGACCGGCCCGGCGAACTTGCCGCCATGGGTGTGGCTGGTCCTGTTGTTGTTGCTGGCCGCTTTGTACCCGGTGACTGCCTGGCGCGATGCGCCGTTGTTTCCGACGCCGCAGGGCGCGCTGCGCGGTCTGGCGCAGCATGCACCGTTGCCACCTGGCGCCTTGGTGCTGGATGCGGGTTGTGGCCTGGGGCATGGCCTGCGCGAGCTGCGGCTGGCTTATCCGCAAGCACAGTTGCACGGCATTGAGTGGAGCTGGCCACTGCGCGCCCTGTGCGCTTTGCGTTGTCGCTGGGCCCGAGTGCGCCAGGGAGATATCTGGCGTGCCGACTGGGCGCCTTACAACCTGGTGTATCTGTTCCAGCGCCCGGAGAGCATGGCGCGGGCAGCGCACAAGGCGACGCGGGAAATGCGCCCTGGCAGCTGGCTGGTGAGTCTGGAGTTTGATGTGCCGGGGTTGGCAGCACAACACAGCATCGCGCTGGCCCAGGGGCGGCGGGTGTGGCTGTACCGCATGCCAGCGTTGCCAGATAACGCCAATTCCCAATTCGTGGGCGAGAAATAACACCGGGCCTGTGTAACTCGTCGTAACATCGCAACACTGACTTGCTCAGAGCACATGGACCAGACCGAAACATTCCCAACCCGGGTCACCGACAATGGTCAGAGCGGGCTCGTGCTGCATAACGGGCGCGAGACTACGTTGGACCTGCATCGGCTTTTGGATGCCACCGTATTGGCAATGGCCGGTTTGGCCGAGCCGGGCGAGGCAGGCAACCACATCGTGCGCGTCCAGCACTATGTGCGTGCGCTGGCTGTCAAGCTGAAAACCTCTCCGACTTACGGGCGACCGATGTCGGACGTCGCAATCACACTGATGTTTCGAGCGGCGCCCCTGCATGACATTGGCAATGCCGGCATTCCGGACCGGGTGTTGCTCAAGCCCGCTGCCCTCAATGCGGACGAAATCGCCCTGGTACGTACACACTGTGACCTTGGCCGCGCGTTGATTGACCAGATCAAGGGCAGCGCCGGGTTTTCAACCCAGTTTCTCGAGTTGGCGCGCGAGGTTGTCTGCAGCCACCATGAACGCTGGGATGGTCGTGGTTACCCGAACTCCCTGGCGGGCGAGGCGATCCCCATGCCGGCCCGCATCATGGCATTGGCGGACGCCTACGACGCCATGACCAGCGACCGGGTGTACCGGGCCAGTGTGCCGCATGACCGCGCCGTGCAAACCATCTTTCAGGACCGTGGTGAACATTTTGACCCGGACATGGTGGATGCGCTGATCGAGATTCAGGACGAGTTCGCCTCGATTGCCCAGCGTTACACCGACACTGACCTGGATCTGCAGCGCAAGATGGACTACATGGCGGCGGCGATTGCCGAGACGCCTTAGCGACGGGACGCGGCAAGCCGCCTACAAGCTGAAAATCTTGCCCGGGTTCATGATGTTGTGCGGGTCGAGCGCACGTTTGATGGTGCGCATCATGTCCACCGCGCCTGCGCCGGCCTCGGTCAGCAGGAAATCCATTTTGTGCAGACCGACCCCATGTTCTCCACTGCAGGTGCCGTGCAGGCTGAGTGCCCGTGCCACCAGCTGGTGATTGAGTCTTTCAGCCGTCACGCGCTCCTCGGGCTTGGTCGGGTCGAGCAGGTAGCCGAAATGGAAATTGCCGTCACCGACATGGCCGACCAGGAAATACGGCAAGCCCGAAGCATCGGCCTCGGCAACCGAGTCCAGCAGGCAGTCCGCCAGGTGCGAGATCGGAACGCAGGTGTCGGTGGAAATGGCACGGCAACCAGGCCGTGACTGGATAGCTGCGAAGTAGGCGTTGTGGCGCGCCGTCCACAAGCGGGTGCGCTCTTCGGGGGTGGTGGCCCAGGCGAAGGCGTTGCCACCGAACTCGGTGGCGATCTCCTGCACCGTTTCTGCCTGCTCCTGCACGCCAGCAGGGGAGCCGTGGAACTCCATCAGCAGCATCGGCTCTTCCCGCAGGCCGAGTTTGGAATGGGCGTTCACCATGCGCACCGTATTGGTGTCGATCAGCTCGACCCGCGCAATCGGCACCCCGAGCTGGATCACCTGGATGGTGGTGCGTACGGCGGCTTCTATGCTGGGAAAGGAACAAACCGCAGCCGACACTGCCTCCGGCAACGGGTAGATCCTGAGGGTGATCTCAGTGATCACGCCAAGGGTGCCTTCGCTGCCCACCATGAGGCGCGTCAGGTCGTAACCGGCGGCCGACTTCTTGGCCCGCGAGCCGGTGCGTATCACCTCGCCACTGGCGGTCACGACCTCCAGCGCCAGCACGTTTTCGCGCATGGTGCCGTAACGCACGGCGTTGGTGCCGCTGGCACGGGTGGCGCTCATGCCGCCGATGGTGGCATCCGCTCCCGGATCGATCGGAAAAAACAGGCCGCTGCTCTTGATCGCCTCGTTGAGCTGTTTGCGCGTCACGCCGGGCTGCACGGTCACGGTCAGGTCTTCCGCGTGCAGGGCCAGTACCTGGCTCATGCGTCCCAGATCAATGCTGATACCGCCCTGGACCGCCAGCAAATGGCCTTCCAGCGACGATCCGACACCAAAGGGGATCACCGGTACCCGGTGCTGGTTAGCCAGGCTCACGATCTCGGCCACCTCAGCGGTATTTTCGGCAAACACCACCGCCGCTGGCGGCGGTGCTTCGAAGGAAGACTCGTCGCGCCCATGTTGTTCACGCACCACGAGGGCGGTGGAGCAGCGTTGCCCGAAGCGTGCCTTGAGCGCAGTGATCATCTCCGCCGGAACGGCGCGCTGGCTGATATGGGGAAGCAGATGCGACGGGTTGGCGGGCGCGTTCATGGCGTATCTCCTGAATGTTGCGGAGTTTACGCTGTGGCTGGCAAAAGTCTGCTCCTGCCTTAGACTCTGGCCCATGAAATCAAACCGGAACCATATAGAAGTTGCATGCAACAGCCTTCTGTGTTGCAACATGGCTTCGTCCGGCGCGGCGGCGTGGTGGGACGTGTCGCCATGAGAGTCGGCCTGCTGGAGGACGACGTTGACCATGCGGCCCTGTTGACGCAGGCCCTGCTGGGGGCCGGGCATAGCTGCGAAGTGTATCCAAGCGCCGCACGCTTCATGCAGGCGATGGTGCGCGAGACCTTTGACGTGCTGGTGCTGGACTGGATGTTGCCCGACATGACGGGTCTGGAGGTACTGGACTGGCTGCGCCAGCGGCAGGACCGCACCCCGGTGTTGTTCGTGGCCAGCCGGGACGCGGAGCAGGACATCGTGCAGGCGCTGACCCATGGTGCAGACGACTACCTGGTCAAGCCACCGCGCAGCGCCGAGTTGCTGGCACGGCTGGGCGCACTGAAACGCCGCGCCGAGAGTTTGCAAGGCAGTACCGCGCTGCTGGTGGCACCATATGAGTTCGACCTGGCCAGCAATGTGGTGCGGCTGCATGGCGAAATCATCGATCTGACCGAGCGCCAGTTTCAGCTGGCACTGGTGCTGTTTCGCAACGCTGGGCGTCTGCTGTCCCGGCAGTACCTGCTGGAGGCGGTGTGGGGCCTGAATGCGCAAATCCAGACCCGCACCCTCGACATTCACGTCAGCCAGCTGCGCAATTTGCTTGCCCTGGCCAACAACGGCTGGCGCATCAGCTCGATCTACGCCCATGGTTACCGACTCGAGCCGATGGAATAGTGTGGCCTTGCGCCTTGCCGCGCGCTGCCTGCTGGCGTGTCTGGTTGGCTTCGCGCTGCCCGGGCTGGCGCAGGAGAGCGTGCAACTGGCGGTGCGTAGCGGTGACACGCTGATCGGCATCAGCCAGCGTTACCTGGACGACCCGGGGCGCTGGCCACAATTGCAGCGCCTGAACCGCGTCGCCAATCCACGCCGTATGCCGGTGGGCAGTATGCTGACGCTGCCGCTGGACTGGTTGCGCTGGACCGAGCTGCCGGCCGAAGTGCTGTTTGTGCAGGGAGGTGCAACGGTCAATGCAGCGCCCCTGGCCGTCGGCATGCAGCTCAAGTCGGGTGACCGCCTCGATACCGGCGCCCAGGGCAGCCTGACATTGCGCTTTTCGGATGGTGTACTGGTGGTGTTTGCCCCGATGACGAGGGCCACGCTGGGGGTTTCCCGCGAGGCCAGTGCGGCAGGCATCCGCTCGACTCGGATCGATGTGCAGGGGGGCGCGCTGGACAGCACGGCCACACCACTCAAGGAGCCTGGCTCGCGTTTCGAGATCCGTACGCCCCGGGTGGTGACGGCGGTGCGCGGAACCCGGTTTCGCGTGGCAGAGGAGGACGGTGTGAGCCGCCACGAAGTGCTGACCGGCCAGGTTGCGCTGACCGGCGCCGCGCCAACCCCAATTCAGGTGGCCCAGGGCCAGGGAGTGCGGGCCGAGGCCGGGCGACTCGGCGCTGTGGTGCCATTGCTCGGTCCGCCCGACCTCTCGGGCATACCACTACGGATTGAGCGCACGGTGCAGAGTCTGCAGGTGGCGCCCATGGCCGGTGCCACCGGGTGGCGCTGGCAGGTGGCGAGCGACCGTGCCTTTACGCAACTTCTGCAAGACGTCAAGACGCGCGAACCGGTCTGGTTGTTGACCGGACTGCCGGATGGCGAATACCAGCTTCGGGTACGCGCTGCCGATGCGCAGGCGCTTGAAGGCGTCGAGGCGCAGCGCAGCCTGACGATCGCCGCACGCCCTGAGCCACCGCTGCTGCGCGGCCCCACCAGCGGCGCCAGCGTGTTGCCGGGCGCGGCCCTGGTCTGGGCCGAGTTGCCCGACGCACCGTCTTACCATTTGCAGATTTCGCGTAACCCGGCCTTCACTGATCTGGTGCTGGACCGGATGGCCGTCACTGGCACCCGCTGGCCGCTGGACCCGTCACTGGCCCCTGGCAGTTACCACTGGCGCTTGGCGACGTTGCGCCGGGACGGGAGTCGCGGCCCATTTGGAGATGCTTCCCAGTTCACCATGCTGGAGGCGTCGGCGGTTGTGCCGCCACAACTTGACGCGGCGGGCCTGCGTCTGTCCTGGTCGGGACCGCCCAGTTTGCGCCATCGGGTGCAGGTGGCACGCGACGCCGGGTTTGACAAACCCGAACTCGATCAAGTGGTGCCGGGCTCGAGCTTGCAGATGCCGGAACCTCAGCCTGGCATGTTGTTTGTGCGCACCCAGGTCGTCCTGTCCGATGGTGTCAGCGGGCCCTGGTCGGCGGTGCAACGCTTCGAGGTGCCGAAAAAAGAAGTGCCCGCTGCGCCATTTCCCTGGCCGGTGCTGTTGCTGTTGCTGTTGCCGTTGCTGTGAGGTGCGGGTGGTGATGGCCAGCGCCGGTCGCCATCTGCGGGAATGGGCGGTATTGCTGCTGCTGCTCGGCTTGTTGCTGACCGCGGCGATACGGCTGGGCTGGACCGAGCGGGCCGACAACTGGATTTATGACACCGGCGTGTCCTGGTCGGGGCGCGCAGCAGGGCCGGACATCTTGATCGTCGCGATCGACGAGGCCAGCCTGGCACAACTGGGCCGCTGGCCCTGGTCGCGCCAACAACACGCGGCCATGCTGGAGCGCCTGCATGCCGCAGGGGCCGGGGCGGTGTTGCTTGATGTGATCTTGTCGGAGCCGCAGCGCGACGATCCGCAGGCCGACGTCCGTCTCGCGGCAGCGATTGCGGCCCACGGGCGCGTCGTGCTGCCAGTGTTCATGTCGGGAGCCGAAGCCGTGCTGCCGCTGCCCCAGTTCGCCCGCCACGCACAACTTGGCCACGCCCAGGCACTGGTCGATCGCGACGGGGTGACGCGTCGTTACCTGGTGCGCGAGTCGGTGGCGGGCATGCGCTACGACCATGTGGCTGCCGTACTGCTGCGCCAAGCCGGCGCCAGCCCTGCCTACCCTTCGGGCATGGAGCGATCGGAGCAGGTGCTGGTGCCTTTTTCCGGACCCGCCGGACACTATCCGCGGGTGGCGGCGGCAGACCTGTTGGCCGGCACGGTGCCAGCCTCACTGCTGCGCGGCAAGACGGTGTTGCTGGGTGCCACGGCGACCGGGCTGGGTGACAACCTCGTCACACCTTTGGCGGGCCGCAACGGTGTGATGCCGGGGGTCGAGTTTGTTGCCAATGTATTCGATGCCCTGCGCGGCGGGCGTTTCGTTTTGCCGGTGGCGCCGGCCTGGCATCTGGCTGGCAGTGTTGTGCTGCTGCTGCTGTTGATGGCTGCGTTGTTGTTGACGACCCCGCGGATCGCGTTGCTGGTGACCGTTGCTGCTGTGTTCTCCACCCTGTTGCTTGGCTGGCTGTTGCTGGAGCGCTCAGGACGGTGGTGGCCCCCGGCGGCGCCAGCAGCCGCCATGGCTTTGGCCTACCCGTTGTGGAGCTGGCGCCGCCTGGAGGCCAGCCTGGCAACGATGACGCGGGAAACCGCACGCATCGCGGCGCTGGTGCGCCCGGGTGGCGGCGCGGTATTGGCCAGCACCGGTTACCTGGACCCGGTGCAGACACGTATCGCCGCCATATCCGGCGCTGTTGACCGTATCGCGCAGGCACTGACGCTGGACGCCGGCGCATCGGCTAGTCGCCGCCAGCGCGACGACATGATGCGCCATCTGGCGCACGACCTGCGTTCACCCCTGATCTCGTTGCGCTCGCTGGCTGACCAGTTGCGTGGCAATAACACGCAGGAACATGTGGCCATGCTCGAGCGCATGGACGCCTGTGCACGGCGCTCGCTCGACTTGACCGAGCAGTTCCTGCTGCTGGGCCGGGCCGAGGCCCTGGACCCGGCGGACTTCACCGACGTCGACCTGGTGCAATTGCTGCACCAGTGTGCCGACGACCTGTGGGAGGACGCACAAGGCAGTGGCGCGCGCGTGCAGCGCCAATGTGCCGAAGACATCGCCGTGGTGCGGGGCGACGCCCGGCTGCTGCAGCGTGCCGTGCTCAACCTGGGCTGGAACGCCCTGCGGCACGGGCCACCCGGTGGCGTCGTGACGTTATCGCTGCAGCTGGAGCCAGGCGCCTGCCTGTTGTCGGTACACGACCAGGGGCCCGGTTTTGCACCGGGTGCATTGGCACAGCCAAGCCAACACCCTGCAAAGGGAAAGGGCGCACGCGCCCAGGAGGGTTACGGTTTGGGTCTGGCGCTGGTGCGCCTTGTTGCGGAGAAGCATCAGGCAAGCCTGCAAGTAGAGCAAGCTGCGGGTGGGGGCTTCTGCATTGGCCTGCGTATTGTTTATAGTCCCTGAGCGCTTCTCTTCGTAGACTTCGACGCATCTCGTTGTTGGTCCCGTGATGTTTCACCTCTTGCGCATCGCCGTGCGTCGAATTGCCCTGCTCGTGCCCCTGTTGCTGGCACCGACGGCCGCGCTCGCGTTGCTCGGTGCGTCGGTGACTCTGGTCGGGCCAGACCCGATATTTCCGGGCCAAGTCACCATCTTGCGCATACAACTCTCCAACAGCGCGGGAACACCGGTCACGGGGGTGTCGTTGCCGAATGTTGCGCCTCTGTCCCTGCCGGGCGTTTTGCCAGACGGGCTGCGGGTGGCCGGCCCGTCTACCTATACCTGCACCGACCCGAATGGCAACCTCACGACCCCAGGCGCTGGCGCGTTCAGTGCTGTGCCCGGTAGTCAGAGCATCTCCTTGGCGGGTGGCGTCATTGCCCCCAATTTTGGCGGTACTGACGGCACCTGCGTGATTCTGGTGCCAGTGACGTGAAACAAACCATCGGGGTGCGCGCAGTTGCGCCGCCTGGCATTGCCAAGTCCTTCATCGCTGGGCCCGCGGTGCTGGGTGGTGCGCCGGTGCGCTTGCGCATGACGGTCGACGGCTGGAAGCTGCGCGGTTATGCGGTGCGCAGCGACCTCGCGCTGTTCAACCATGATCGCCACGAGCAATCACAAGCCCGGGTGTTGACGCTGGAGCGGTTGGATGTGGCCATTGCCCGCAGCCGTGAAGCCGCCACCCGACTCAGCGCCGTGTTGCTCATTGGCCATGCCGATCGCACCGCGTGGCTCAGATGATGAACAGATCGCGGCCGCAATCAAGGATTTCGCGTCAGTCAGCGGGTCGCCAGCCTGGGCGTGGCGGATGGATCAGGGGGCCGTGCCGATTCTGCCCCGTCAGAGCCGGTCGAAACTGGATGCGGAGTGTTCGAACTGATCGCGGCCACGCTGCCGCACAGACTTTGATTTCCAGTAACCACCGACTTGCCGCCATTGTTCTCGCCGACCAATACCGTCAGGTCGGGGCGGAGGCTGACGGTCACGTTGTCGCAAGACCGGAATCGCGAGATTGTCAGGCTCCCCAGATGCACGGCGTCTCCTCTATCGGCTCAACAAGCCGGGATACTTTTTCACTCGCAGCTCTTCAAGCACCTTATCGGTCAGCTTCCAGGCATCACCCTTGATGCGCGTGATCAGCTCCGTCCAGACACGCTCGAACGCCTGCATCGCATCGTCGTCGTTGAAACGGACGCCAGCAGGCAGCAGTGGCCCGATGTCCTCGGTGAGGCTGCGCGTGAGCTTTTCCAGCATGTGTTGCTCGGCCATGGCGCGGGTGATGGCCTGGCCTTCGAGCGCCAGGTAATGGTCGAAGCACGCGATGAGCTTGTCCGGGTCCATCGTGAGCTGTTCGAGCCCGTGATGCAGATCGAACATGTCGCGGTTCTTGCGCCGCTGCAACAGCGCCCGCAGCTTGGTGCCGAAGGTTTCTTCGGGTTCGAACGACGCGATCTCGCATCTGCCCTGATACCAGTCACTTTCCACCGCGAAGGGGTACCGCCTGATGGGGAACAGGCTCGCGTGCTCGCGGGTATTGATCTCTACCTTGAGTTTGAGCGTCGCCTGTGCATCGGCCTCGGGCGTGAACTTGAACACCAGATGCATCGAATGCCCAGCCTGCTCGTGCTTGCACTTGCCCAGCCATGACAAGGCATCACGGATCGCATCGACGGTCGTGCCGATGGGCTCGGCCTGTGTCTGCACCAGGTCGATGTCTTCCGAATAGCGCAACGGCTGCTTGAACAGCAGCTTGTTGATGGCGGTGCCGCCGCGGAAGGCGATCTTGCCTTTGAGGGCCGGCGCGTTGAACAGGTCGCACAGGGCACGACAGATGATCAGGTCCTGTTCGACCTGCCGCGCGTCGGGCCACGGCGCCTTTGCGCTCCAGGCCTGGATGTATGCCCTCGGGATCAAGAGTCGATCTCCACGCGTTCATTGATCACGAGCTTCCACTTGGCGTCTCTCTCGTGGGTGCCGGCAAGCGACTCGATCAGGGGTTTGACGGAAGGGTCCAACGGCACAGCCGTCTTCGCTTGCTTGACGAAGGCTTCCAACGCTTTGGCCTGGCGCAGATGGCCCGCTTGGTCGAGCAGATAGCCGAGCCGGCGCACGGATGAGTTCTCGTAGGCGGCGGCGGCCTTCGCAAGCGTGCGCGGGTTTGCCTTGGCGCCGATGTCCTTGGCAATCTGCGCGACGCCGTTGATGCCGGCCGCCTTGTGAAAGTAGCGGGCGCAGTCCAGCAGCGTCAGTTCGACGCCGGCAACGACGGCGAAGCCAGCATCGCTTTTCATCTGGTCGAGCTGATCGGGCTGGTTGACGCGCGCGAAGGCCTCGGGCGCCTGGTAAAGAAACTGGAGGCGGTGGCGACCGATCTCGAAATCGCGCAATTGCTTCGGCGCGACGACCTGAAACACCATGGCGGCCTGGTGTGACGAGCCGTGGAAGGCCGCTGCGCGCAGCAGTGAGATGCGGTAGCCGAGGCCCTGATGCTTCATCAAGGGGTCGATCCAGCGCACGGGGTCGGGCGCACCGGCAATCTGGTCTTCGGGACGCAGGGCGAGATAGAAGCCGTGGCGTGGGTTCGCCAGGCGGCGCTTCTTCACCAGCCTGGTGATGGCGGCGGCCAGGGCTTCGGGCTTGAGGTCGAGTGCGGCCAGCGCCTCTTCGTGGGAAAAGTAGGCGCGGCCATGGACAAGTCGGCCATCGACGTATTGTTGAAGGGAAACCATGCCCGGATCATATGCAAAACTCGACATTCAGACAAGAGTTTCGCGTATGACTTGGGAGCCGGTAGCGAACGCTGCAAATACCCACCAGACTAGCAGCCCGACAGGTTTCAGGCTCTGAGTGGTCTGAGCACACACGCGCCTTGTGCTCGTGTGCACCCGGCGCCGCACACGATACACGGCGCGACGACAATGGTGCCAACTCTGGAGACATCCGCATGGGCCAACGCCTGACACAAATTGCCACCCGCACCGGGGACGACGGTACGACCGGCCTGGGTGACAACACCCGGATTTCAAAGAACGCCTTGCGCGTCCATGCCATGGGTGACGTGGACGAACTCAACTCCAGCATCGGGGTCTTGTTGTGTGAGGACATGCCACTGGGCGTGCGCCATCTGCTGGTCGAAATACAGCACCAGCTGTTCAACCTGGGTGGTGAGTTGTCCATTCCGGGATACGAGTTGCTCAAGGCCGACGCCGTGCTGGCGCTGGACGAAGCGCTGGCTGAACACAACGAGCAGTTGCCGCGGCTGCAGGAGTTCATACTGCCGGCCGGCACGCGGGCGGCGTCGCTGGCGCATGTGTGCCGCACCGTGGCGCGTCGTGCCGAGCGTGCCGTAGTGGCTCTGGAGGGGCAGGATGCGCTCCAGCCCACACCACGCCAGTATTTGAACCGGCTCAGCGATCTGCTGTTTGTACTTGCGCGCGTGCTGAACCGGTTCCGCACCGATGGCAGCACCGGGGACGATGTCTATTGGAAGAGTGAACGTTTGGCGCGTGGCGCGGCGGACGAATAGCGGTTGCGCCGCGGCCTGGCACCGATAAAGGACGGCGTAAATTCCGCCATTTGGTGGTGGAATTTACGCCACTGGCAGTGCTAGACTTGTTGCATGTTCGAGCGTCAACTCGCCAGCGCCATCACCGAATCACAAGCCGACACGCCTGTGCTGCTGTTGCATGGCGCGCGCCAGACCGGCAAGAGTACGCTGATGCGTTCGCTGGCCGGGGACGACGCGCAATACATCAGTCTCGATGACGCAGCCCTGCTGTCTGCACTGCGTGGCGATCCTGCGGGATATCTCTCCGCCAATCCAGGCCGTCTGTTGATTGATGAGGTGCAGCGTGCGCCGGACCTGTTTCTGGCGATCAAGCAGGAGATTGATCTCGCCCGCATGTCCGGTGCCCCGGTCAATGGCCGTTTCATGTTGAGCGGCTCGGCCAATGTGCTGCTGCTGCCACGATTGGCTGATTCACTGGCCGGCCGCATGGAGGTCCATACCCTGTGGCCACTGGCGCAGTCCGAGATGCGCCGCAGCCCGGGCCGGGTGGCGATCAACTTTGTGGATGTGGTGTTTGCACCAGCGCTGCCCAGCGCAGCGCACAACGGTTCGAACAGCACGATCCGGGTCGAAGCCGTGGGCCGCGGCGAACTGATCACCGCGCTGTTGACCGGTGGTTATCCCGAAGTAGTGGCGCGCGGCAATGAAAAGCGCCGCACGGCGTGGTTTGATGCCTATTTGCATACCATCCTGCAGCGTGACATTCGCGATCTTGCGCAGATCGATGGTGCCGTGGAATTGCCCCAGCTACTGCGCACGTTGGCGCACAAAGCCACCGGCACGCTCAATACGGCCGACCTTTCGCGCACCCTGGGCGTAGCGCAGACCACGCTTCGCCGCTACCTGCAGTTGCTGGAAACCGTGTTTCTTCTCACGCCCCTGCCAGCCTGGGCACCGCGCGAAAGCCATCGCGCACAGAAGTCACCCAAGCTGTTTTTCAACGACAGTGGCCTGTTG
>JANLVB010000341.1:0-23100 GCA_031363785.1 Betaproteobacteria bacterium | reverse complement strand
GCTCGACATGAAGCTCGCCGACTGTGAGGCGTTTGTTCGCACCCTGCCTGGCTCCGGCCATATGGCCTTGCAGGCGGATGTGACCGACGAGCACCAGGTACACGCCGCGTTCGAAGCCTTTGGCGTGGTGCCGGATCTGGTGGTCAACAACGCCGGTATCGTGCGTTTCGGGCCCTTGCTGGAGCAAAGCGTAGACGATTTTCGCACCGTGCTCAATGTGAATCTCACCGGCACCTACATCGTTGCCCGGGAGGCCGGCCTGCGCATGGTCAAGCGCGGCAGCGGCGTGATCATCAACCTGAGCTCGCTCAATGCGCTGACGCCGGGGCCTGGTGCCGGCTCCTACCCCGCCGCCAAGGCTGGAGTCGCCAATCTTACCGAGCACCTGTCGCTGGAACTGGGGCCGCTGGGTGTGCGCGTGAACTGTGTCGCGCCCGGCTTCATTGACGGTGGCATGTCAGCGCCGATCTTCGCCGACCCGAAGGTTCGCGCGTTGCGCGGCGGCGGCGTACCTTTGCGCCGACTGGGCAGCGTCGAAGATGTCGCCAACGCCGTTGTCTGGCTGGCGTCGGAAGAGGCGGGCTACATCACCGGGCACCAGCTGGTGGTCGATGGTGGTGTTGCGCACAGCGTGCTGATGCAGTTGCCGCGCAACGCCAAGTAAGTCAACGGCAGTCCTATGACCCAGGCGTTTGTGCTTACCGGTGGAGTCAGTCATCCGTTTGGCCAGGCTGCGCCGGTGTTGGCAGAAATTCTGGACGCGGCGGGTTTTCAGACGCGCAGCACAGAAAGTATGGGCGAGCTGCTTGGGTGGTTGCGGCAGGACGCGACCGCACTGCTGGTGGTCTATGCCCTGCGCTGGAGCATGACCCAGCATGAGCGATTCGCGCCTGACCGGGCGCGCTGGGCGGTCGATCTGTCAGCGGCGGAACAGCGCACGATCGCCACCCATGTGGAGCAGGGCGGTGGACTGCTGGGCGTACATACTGCGACCATCTGTTTTGATACCTGGCCGCAATGGCGCGATCTGCTGGGTGGTGCCTGGGTGTGGGGAAAGTCCAGCCACCCGGTGTGGGGCCCGGTCGAGACCCGGTTGAACCAGGAGCATGTGTTGACCCGCGGGTTGCAGCCTTGGCGGAGTTCGGACGAGGTGTACTCTGACCTGGACTTGTCGCCAGGCATCGATGTCGCCATGTGGGCGCGCGCCATACCGGCATCCGACCCGCCAGCATCGCCACTGGTGGAGCAAGCCTCGGTGTGGACGCACCGCTATGGCAGCGGTCGCGCGGTCTACAGCGGCTTGGGCCACGACGCAACATCACTTCGCCACCCGACCCACCAGCGACTGCTCCGGCGGGCAGCCTTGTGGGCCATTGGCCAACCAGATCAACTTGTGGAGACTGCGTAATGCGTGAAATCAAAGGCATGTCGGTATTGGTGACCGGTGGCGGCTCTGGCATTGGTGAGGGTGTGGCAAGGCTGTTCGCTGCGCGCGGTGCCAAGGTGACCATTACCGGCCGACGCCGGGACAAGGTTCAGGCAGTTGCGGAATCGATCGGGCCATTGTGTTGCGCGGTCGTGGGTGACGTGACGGTTCAGGCGGACCGCCAGGCCATGCTCGATACGGCGTTGACGCATGGCGGAAAACTCGACGTGCTGGTCAACAATGCCGCCAACATGTACCGCCAGGCAGTTGGTGAGTACACCGAGGAGTTTCTCAAGGAGGCCTTCAACACGAACGTGGTGTCGGGCATGATGCTCTCCAGCATGGCCGTCAAGCTGCTCGAATCTACCCAGGGCGCGATCATTTTTCTGGGCTCCATCCACAACCGGCGCGCCTATCCGGGTGCGTCACCCTATGCGACCACCAAAGCTGCGGTGGAAGGCTTGACCCGTGTCATGGCGGCGGAGCTGGGTCGGCGCCAGATTCGCGTCTGTTGTGTGTTGCCCGGTGCAGTCAGTACCGAGATCAACCTGCGCGCGGGGTTGTTCACGCCGGAGCAGGCGGCGGCGCGTTATGCTGCGATCGCTCCCGACCATGCGCTGGGGCGGATTGGCTCGACACTCGATGTGGCCGAGGCCATAGAGTATCTGGTGCGCGCCGAGTGGGTCACCGGTGTGGCGCTGGAAGTCGATGGTGGCCTGGGTTTGGGTGTCTCCAATTTTTGAGGCCCTGTCGCGATTCATCACGCGTCCAGCAGGATAGGGTAACAACCCCAGTTGGGTCGCTCGGTCAGGGTGGCCCGGGTCGCCGGTTTGGCCGGGTCAGGTCGGGCATTGCGGTCCAGCAGAGCCTGCACCAACATCGGCACGATGCCGCATTGATGGGTGGCTGAATCGGTGTCGGCGCGTTGCTGCATGCCGCCATCGAGATCACGTCCGAGGCAGGTGTGCACGCCGGTGCCAAAAGTCAGACCCCACGGAGGTACTCCCTCGGGCAGGGCGCGGTGCGGGTTGAAGTGTTCCGCGTCAGCACCAAACACCCTGGTGTCACGGTTCGCCGCAGCCATGTCCACCACCACCCGATCACTGGCGCCTGCCTGTTCGCCACCGGCCAGGGAAACCGGGCACACCGGGCGACGCTCCGCCACCGGACTGGCCGGGTGCAGGCGCAGGCTCTCGTGCACACAACGCTGCAGGAACAAACGGTCGGTGCGCACCCGCTGCGCGTCGGCGGGGTACGCCGGGCACCAGGTGATGACGTCGTGGAAGGCATGTGTCGTGGCGTTCGCCGTGCTGTGTGAACCAGCCTGAAGGTAGAACGCGATTCTTCGGCATCGCCGCGTGGCCGGTCGATACCGGCAAAGTCGGACGTCGAGTTCATCATGACGCGAAAGCCGAAGTCCACCAGGTCGGTCTTGCCGACGGCCAGGTACGGGCTCAGGGTCTCACGCAAGGTGGTGGGGAATACCTGTTTTTCGTACCACCCGGATACAACAACAGATGTCATGTTGTCGTCTGCGAGGGAAGGTGGAAGCGTTCCGTAGCTGAGTTACCTGGCCGGGTCCAGTTCTATCGTCAGCTGTTTGTGGTCCCAGCTGGCCGCCGCAGCCGCCACGCTGCGGTACAGCTGGTGGATACCGTCACCGGGTATGTACACCTCCACCATGTGCCCGATCATGGGCCGGGTGTCGATGAACGCGGCACCACGGCCAGAGGCAGTGCGCACCTCGGTTGCCACCGCACAACCAAGCGACGCGTAATCGGCCAGCATTCGGTCGTAATCGTCCGGTATCACCGCCACGTGGTGAAAACCCTCTTGCCCGGCCGGAAACATGTCGCGAAAGGCCGAGGCAGAACTGCAGTGCTGCTGCACCAGCTCGACCTGGATCGGTCCGGCTTGCACGTAGACGGCCGAAATGTCGATGCTCGAGACGGCACCGCGGTACATCACTTGATGCATCACGATATGGCGGCGGACAAAAAACGGGCCGAGGCCCCACAGGGCATGCCACCGTTTGATCGCCACATCAATGTCGTTCACGACGTAGGCGTTCTGGATCAGTCGGTGTTGCAATGGCATGGCTGCTTCGGTTCGGTTCGGTTCGGTTGCCAAATGGTAGGACCAATCGGTTGCAATGGCATGAGGGTTTTCACGACTACCCGCCCGGTTCGCAGGCAAAATCATCTGTGACCCGGGCGTTTTGTCGACAGCCCGCGCGGCATGCAAGAAATCATCGAGGACACCTCGCATTTTGTCGCTGGTGGTCCACGCTTCTACACTAGCGAGTACAGCATGGGGGACGCGCCGTGAAGGACCTGCAAACCGAGCTTCTAAAGTCTGATCGCGGCAGCATCATGGCGCTGGACAGCGCGGCCGACATCCTGCCGCGCAACCGCGGGCGCGATGTGCTGGTGACCGCGTCGTACATCGGCGTGTTGCCGGCACGCCTGGTGCATGACCATTTGCCCCGCGCAGTGATCGGTTTTGACGGCGGAGTCGGCCCCTTGGGCGCCAATATCGCAGGCTTGTGGTATTTCGAGGCCTTGAATATTCCGGCTGCAGCGGTAGACGTGATGACGGTGATCCTGGGCGATGGTGTGGACGTCTACCAGAATGGCCGCATCAGCTACCTGAACCGTCCGGCCGCCGACTGCGGGGTGCGCGCGGGCATGTCAGCGAGCGATGCGGCACGACATATGCTGGCGCATGATCCGAGCACTCCCAGCGCCTACCAGGTGACGAACCGGCGCGTCATGAATGAAAACCAGCAGGGTCGCCAGGTGGTCGTGATGGACTCGATCATCTTCGGCACCGAGGCAGATCATCGCAATGTGCTGGTGACGGCCGGCCACACCGGTCGCAGCGGGGCACGCCACATCATCAACGTCGGGCCATTCGGCTTCGTCTGCTCCGATGGTGGCCGCGGCCGTGCCGATTCCGGCATGGCCGGGCTGGCCATCACCAACGACGCTGGCATCGCCGGTGCCACGGTGAACGCGCGGCTGGCGCGTATGGGCGACGGTATGAGCACGTTCGAGGACGGCGTGATCAGCGCCGCCAACCAGTTGGCAATGGATTGCGGCGTGCGTGTCGGCATGGCGGCGCGTGAGGCGGCGCTGTTGCTGCTTGGGCGCAGTGCGGGTGTTTGAGGCAATACGGTTTTCCATCGACGAGAGATCGTCCGCGAGGGGCCCTTGGCAAGGTGATGGACTACACGAGGGGACGACCGTCTGCAATAAACTGAAAGCGGGTCTCGCAATGGTTGCGCGAATGGCAGGTATGTGCCCTTTGCTGTCGTAGCGCCCATCGAAATCAGCGCCAGATAGCGGACGTCCGCTGGCCTCCCATTCGGCTGTACCGGTGAGCGCTTGCAGGATGGCCCGTCTTCATGTTGGTCGCGGTATCCCGACCTCAAGCGGGCATTGGGCTCGCTCAGTCCGAAGCGGTCGTTCGCCGACTGTGTTTTCGGATACCGGCCATTCAACGGGAAGAGCCGACTATCGCGTCTGCCCGGCTCCAATGCAGCGGTAGCAGTCCTCAACCAAAGGCCGCTATAGGGAACTCAAATTGCGATGGTTCGATTGCCGATCAAGAGAACTTGGTGGCGAGCAGCCATCGGCCAGGAGGGGACGTTGGGCACTGCTGTCCAATGCAGTCGTCAGGTCACCATGCACCGGGTAGGCCACCTCTTGAGCCCTTGCCTATCGCTTTCCCTTCTCCAGAACGGCGAGCTGGTCTGGCCCGAAACTGGGTAGGCTACGACCATTGGCAAAGAAGTTGGGCTAGAACATGTATCCGATGTCTGAGGCGCCGGTTGGATAGGCAAACATCGTTGACTTCAAGTCCTCCGCGGTCAAACCATGTCGGATGGCGAGCGCGAACAAGTTGATTGCTTCATCCACGCGCGGGCCGACAAGGTGCGCTCCCAAGATCAAGTCCGTCGACTCGTCGACTAACACCTTATAACCATAGACCTTCTCTGCGGCCTGGCGCGCGGTGAACCAAGTCGGCGCCGGCTCGCTTTTCATGCGGAACTTGAAACCGTCGTGGCGTGCCTGCTCTTCGCTCATACCGACCGACGCGATGGGAGGAAGCGTAAAGGCGACGCTTGGCACCCCGCGGTAGTCCGGGCGCAGATGGTTGCCTTGCAGCAAGTTGGCCGCGACTACTTTCGCGTCGTGGCTCGACACTGGCGTAAGCGGCGGGCCGGATTGCGCAGCGTCGCCGGCAGCGTAGACCGCCTGATTGGATTCGCTTTGCAGGAATTCGTTGAGCCTCAGCCGGCCATTCACGGTCTCGATAGCGGCGGCTTGAACGTTCATCTCGTCGAACCGCGGCGCCCGCCCCGCGGCGTGCACGACCAGATCGACATCGAAGGCCAGCTGTTTTCCGCCGCTGGACGCCCTCACGCGAAACCCGGTTGCCGCCCTCTCAACTGCCTCCACCGACGTTGATGTGTGGACCGCAATGCCCTGATCCTCAAACGCGGGCATCAGCCAGCCGACCAAGTCGGGGTCGAAACCTTTTAGCATTCGGTCACCGTGCTGGAGGATGATCACCTCAGAGCCCGCCACCGCTGCGATGTGCGAGAACTCGGCCGCGACGTAGCCGCCTCCGACCATGGCAATCCTCTTGGGCAGGCTCTCCAACGCAAGAAAGCCTTCGTTGTCGACCAGATGCTCTTCTCCGGGGATGCCGAGCGTCAAGGGCTCCGCGCCTGACGCGATGAGGAAGTGCTTCGAGCGCATCACTCCGACGCCTTCAATCTCGACCGAGCTCGGCCCCGTGAAGCGCGCGTGACCACGGAAAACGTCAATGCCCTTGTCAGCGTAGCGGGCCTCGTTCTTCCCCGGCACCGGATCCGTGAAGGATCGCTTGAAGGCCATGAGCTCGCGCCAGTCCACATGGGCGTCGCCGGCCACGCCCCTACCCGCCATGCGCCGCGCGTGGTCAACCGCCGACGTCCCCCCGATCAGCATTTTCTTGGGATCGCAGCCGCGAAGCGCGCAGGTTCCGCCGAGCGGGCGCGAGTCGACGACGGCGACGCGCCAGCCGGCCGCCCTCACGCGCATGGAAGCCACCATGGCTGCCGTTCCCGCGCCGATCACCAGTAGGTCGTAGGGGTCGCCCATGGTGTTGCCGTGAAGTGGCGAATCAGCCGCAGCAGCCTTTGGCGCCGGAGGCTTGAATCGGCGGGCAGGGCGCGGTCCCATAGGAGCAGTAGACGCAGCAGTCGCCGGCCTTCGGTTTGAGCACCGCGCCGCAGCCCGCGCAGTCGTAGAACCACTGGCAGGCGTCGGTGGGCATCGTCTCGGGCTTCGAGTGCCCGCACTCGGGGCAGGTGATTGTGGAGGCGAGCTGGGGCTCGGCTGTCACTTCGCTGCCTTTACGGGCGAAGAGGGGAAGCCAGCGTCGGCGGTGGCCTTCGACAGCGCAGCGAGGTCCGTCTTCGCGTCGTCGTAGACAACTGTGGTCTGCCGCTTGGACAGGTCGCTTTTTATGGACGCGACGCCGGGAACCTTTGTGAGCGCGGCTTTGATGGTCACGGGGCAGGACGCGCAGCTCATGGTCGGCACAGACAATGTCGCCGTCTGGGGGGCGGCGAAGGCTTGGCTGGCAAGCAAGGCGAGGATCAGGAAAGCGGATTTCATTGTGGGGTCCTTAGTAAAACAGTGGGGCGGCCATGGGGAAGCCGAGAACGAGGACGAGCAGGGCAGCGACAGTCAGGAAGATCGCTTTCTGCGCGCGTTTGGCCTTGGGCGCCGCGCAAGCGCGGCCGTTGACGCAGTCCGGCGCGCGCCAGATCTTTCGCCAGGCCAGGAACAGGGCGCCGGCGGCCGCAGCGAGGAAGATCGGCTGGTAGGGCTCGAAGGCGGCGAGCTGGCCGATCCACGCGCCGGAAATGCCGAGCAGAACGAGGGCGAGCGGGGCAACGCAGCACGCGGAGGCCAGCAGCGCCGCCGCTGCGGCGGCACCCAGCGCGACCGAGCTTGCGCGCGGGGCGTTGTAAGGAGGGGGCGATTCGATATGCATGGTGCAAGCCTAAGGCCGTAGTGGACTACGGAGTCAAGCCCTGGAGGAAAGAATGGCTTTGTGAGAATGGAGAACTCAGCCGACCGCGTGAAACGCCGCAATCAGCGGGCAAGAAACCTTGCTGCGTCCCACGTGGCAGGCTGCGACCAAACCGGAGAGCGCCGCTTCCATGCGGGACAGCTCCGCAATCTTGCGACGAATGTCGGCGAGCTTAGACTCGGCCAAGTAGCTGGCCTCTTTGCACCGGGCGCCGTCTTCGAGCCGCAGCAGCTCCGCCACTTCGTCCAAGCTGAACCCAAGGCTTTGAGCGGACTTCACGAAGCGCAGTCGCTCGACGTCTGCGGCGCCATAACGCCGAATGGCCCCAGAGGGCTTAGGCGGTTCTGGCACCAGCCCCTTGCGCTGGTAGAACCTAATTGTCTCCACGCCAACTCCGGCAAGGGCCGCGAGCTCCCCGATGGTGAGGCTGTTCGTATTCCGGTTCAAGCGAATCTCCGTAGCTGACTACGGAAATAATACCTCTTCTGAGAGCATCATTGCCCAGCGGGCCAGGTCACGGGGCAACTTCTCGCACTGGCTGACCCGGCATGAAACAACAATGCGTCGGTGGACCCGGCGGCTGCTGTGGGTCGAATGCGGGTGCTGTGAGTATCAAGTTGATCGCCATATTGCCAACCGTCAACCCATACCTTCAACGACTGCTGTGGAGCAGGCCGATCGAAAAGTCGGATGCCCGGACACAGTCAATTGGCGTCAGTGGCCCGGGAATTTGGCGCTTGTGCACTCGACAGGCTGCAAGAGACTGAAAGCGGCTCTACAACTTTCGGAACTGCTTGCCCGCAACCGGTCATCGCCGGTTGCGAGTCGATCGTACAGGCTGGACCTGAAGAACCGCGCATCACCATCGGCACGCGGGCCGCCGCTGTGGGACGACTGTGACGCGAAGAAGCCCAGATCGAACCGGACTGGGGTGAATCAGCTCAAGCACAACCCAGCGACGCCCGACCAGCACACCGATTGGTGCACGGGTAGACCGGCGATGACACAGCCGTGGGTCGGGCTGTGCCGCTCGTGCTGTCGAGTGCGGCGAAAGGTCGGGTGATTCGCCTACTCCAACACCACACGGGGGAAATACATCGACACCACCCAGTTCGGTACGTCCACGATGGAACTGATGCGCAAGTCGGCGCAAACGCTGCACAGCATGTAGGCGTCGATCGGCGAATAGCCAAAGCGTCGACTCAGCAGCTCGACCATCTCGGACACCGCAGCACGCGCGTTGGCCATCAGGTCCGGACCGATACCGGTGGTGACCTCGTAGCCCTTGGTGTCGAAATGATTCGTGGCTGGCCCCGGCGTGGTAAAGCGCGGCGAGCGCAGGCGGGCGCCTTTGATCAGCTCGAATTTCAGCGCCACGGCGATCGGACTCTCGATCGCCGTGCCGCAGACCTCCCCATCACCCTGCACGGCGTGGGTATCGCCAACCGAGAAGATCGCACCGTCGACTTCGACCGGCAAATAGAGTTCCACCCCCTCGGCGATATCGCGGATATCCATGTTGCCGCCGACGTTGCGCGGCGGGATGATGCTATGCAGGCCGGGCGCAGCAGGCGCAACGCCGATCGTGCCGCACATGGGACGCAACGGCACGCGCCCGCCTGGCCCATACATCACCGAGGTCGCACCGACCGGATCGTAATTCCAGTGGTGCAGGTGCGCATCCGGAAACTGGTCGGTCAACAGGCCAAATCCGGGGATGTTGCCGGTCCATCCCCAGCCTGAAGGTTTGAACGACAGGACCGTGACCTTGAGCGCGTCGCCCGGCTGGGCACCTTCGACATAGACCGGCCCGGTGACCGGATTGACGCGCGCCAAATCAAGTTTGGCCAGATCGGCCGCCGTGGAAGCGCGGTTCAACTGCCCCGAGGACGCGTCGACCGTTTCAAACTCGATCGACTCGCCCGGCGCGATTCTCAGGCGCGGCGCAAACGAGTTGTCCCAGCCATGGTGGATGTGCGCGCGGTGGATCGTATGCTCGTGCCCGTGGGCACCGGTGTGGTTATGCGTGTTCATGATGTCGCTTCCTAAACCGCGACCGTCAACGCGCCGTCGATGACCAGGTTGGTGCCGGAAATGCGGCTCGCCACCGGGCTGCTGAGGAAGACCACCCCGTTGGCAACCTCCTGCGGTGTGCCGAATTTGCCGGTCGGGTTCACCTTGAGCGTCGAAGCGAACAAGTCCGGGACGTTCTTTTCGATGTTTTGCCAAATGCCGCCGTCAAAATAGGTGTTACCCGGCGAGACACAATTCACGCGGATACCTTTGGCCACGAGCTGGCGACTGAGCCCCTTGGCGTAATGAATCAGCGCGGCCTTGATCGCGCCATAGGATCCCGCTGCGAAATCAACCTCAAAACCCGAAACGCTGGAGATCAGCACGATCGAGGCACACGCGGATTTCTCAAGAAACGGCACTGCCGCTGCGACCGCGTTGACCGTGTGCATCATGTCGGTGCGAAATGTCTTGTCCCAGGTTTCTTCCGAGTCGCCGACCGCCAACGCGCTGACATTGCACACCAGCACGTCGATACCACCGAGTTCAGCGGCGCTTGCAGCAACCCAGTCCTTCAACGCAGCGCTGTCGGCCACGTCGAGCGCGCGGCCGCAGGCTTTGACGCCACGGATTTTCAGATCTGCGACGGCCGCGGTCACGTCGCCCGCGTTGCGTGCGCATATCGCGACGTTTGCCCCCTCGGTGGCGAATGTCTGGGCAACAGCGCGCCCGATGCCTTTGCTGCCACCTGTTATGAGCGCATGTTTACCTTTGAGCCCGAGATCCATATGCCGATACCCCCTTTGGACTGACGAAAGCGTGACCGAAAGTCACCTTGCAGATGACTGTATCAGCGCTCGCAGATTTGGCAAGCGGTCTATCCTGATTCCTGGCATGTCATCCGTCGCGCGCGCCGCGCTCGCGCAGATGCTCAGTTCAGCGCAAACGCGCCCGGGCCGCCAGAGTGTCAGAAGTGGCTCTGCAAAACTGAACAGCGCGACATGTGGAGACTCTGGGCATGGGGCTGGGTCGATGATGTTCCGGCAAACAGGAGTTCTTGATGGTGAAGAAATCATCACGGCACGCCCGCCGTACACCTGCCCAACCGCCGACCACTTGACACACCGTTGACGGGGCGGCTGGGCTTCGAATTGAACTTCCCGATACCTGCCGGTGACGAACGGCAGCACCCGCTGCATTCCAGACAGCCGGGAGAAGAAATTATTCCCGCAACTTGAATGACCGATGCCACCCTCTAGATCACTCCCACGAATGACCGGTCCTTCAATTCGTCACAGGCAGGTATGGGTAAGAACCTGCCGGAAGTCAATGACTGCATGGCCCCGAGCATGGTTGGCTTGAACTTTTCCGCCTCTCGATCACAGTTGAGCTCCCTTCATTTTCAAGGAGTTCATCATGGAAAACGTACCCATCAGTCCGGCCAAGGTTCCGTGGAACAAGGGAAAGATCGTCGGCCAGAAGGCTCCACTGAAGCTCAAGGACATTTGGGCCATCAGGATCCGTCTGCAACTTGGCCATCGAACGCGAGAACTTGCGCTGTTCGACTTGGGCCTGGACAGCAAGCTCAGGGCATGTGACCTCGTGCGACTGCGTGTCAGGGACGTTTGTCACGGTGATCGCGTATCGACCCGTGCAATTGTCTTGCAGCAGAAAACGTCGCAGCCAGTCCAGTTCGAAATCACCCAGCCAACGCGGGACGCGATTGGTGAATGGATGAAGGAGGCAGCGCTGACGCCGGACGACTTCCTGTTTCCCAGCCGATTGCATGACTCACCTCACCTCGGCACAAGGCAATATGCCCGAATCCTTGACACCTGGGTCAAGGAAATTGGTCTGGATCCAACGGCCTACGGGACGCACACAATGCGCCGCACCAAGGCTTCCCTGATCTACCGGCGGACGAAGAACCTCCGCGCCGTCCAGTTGCTTCTCGGTCACACAAAGCTGGAGAGTACGGTGCGTTATCTGGGCATTGAGGTTGAAGACGCGTTGGAGATGTCCGAGCAGACTGAGATATGAAGGCCATGATCGACCCGGCGTCTGGTAAAAGGCCTGTGCCTGGTCGATCTTTTCGACTTCTCCAATCCGGCCATTCGCCACGGACGGCTCCTGGTCGAAACCCGCCATTGCCGTTTTCCAGACATCTGCCCGTTTCCGCTGCATTTCAGGTCTCCATTTTTTTCCTGTCGAAACTTCAGCTCCGATGATCGGCACCGGACACCATTGGCTGTCCCACGCTGCAATGCCGTTACCCACCCCGACCATTCCAACGGCCGCCATTTGCCTGCTTCTCTCGCTTGACTGGCCAGCGACGCAACGCGATGGCCCTGGACGGTGCCAATGTCACAGACGGTAGATGCGCCTTGCGGTGCCGGCGCACAGGGCTGCGCGTTCATCGCTGGACAGGGGGGCAGCCAGCCGCTTGAATGCATTCCACAACACGGTGTAGCTGCAGCCGCTGCGGTCCACCGGGAAGTTGCTCTCGAACATGCAGCGTTGCACGCCGAACACCTCGAGGCAGGTCTCGAAATAGGGCCGCCAGGCATCGGCCAGCATGCCGGAGCTGGGCGGCTGCGGCAGTTTGCGCCAGCCGAATCCGGCCAGCGGCATGGCCAGCCCGCCGAATTTCAGCACCACGTTGTGCATCGCCCGCAGGCCCTGCAACGCCAGGCGCCATTGCCTGAGCACCTCGTCGCGATGGCCCGCGTACGGGCCGATGCCGATTGGGCCGCCGCAATGGTCCAGCACGATCATCAGGTCCGGGCAGGCGCGGGCCAGCGCGGCCACGTCGTCGATCTGATGGAAATACAACCAGGCATCGAGTGACAGGCCGCGCTGCACCAGGCAACGTGCCCCGGATTGCACCGCAGCCTCGCGCAGCATGCCGGGATGGGTCGGGTAGGCGGCATGGATGTCCGACGAGGCGTCCCACGCGGTGGTGTAGCGGATACCGCGCAATCGCCCCTGTGCTGCCAGGGCATGGGCGTCCAGCACGTCCGTGACCCCCGTTCCCATCGCCAGGTCGGCGCGGGCGACGATGCCTGCGCACAGGTGCGCGCCGTCCCCCGCTGCACTGGCCTGTGCGAGGCCCGCGACAAACGCTGTTTCACCGACACAGCGCAGCGGCTCGGGACCGTGCTCGCGGTAATTCGCCAGGCACTCGACATACACCGTCGCCGACACCTGGTGTCCGGCACCGCTGTCGGCCTGGTACTGCGCGGCCAGGTAGCGGTGCCCACCACGGTCCCACAGGTGGTGGTGCGGGTCGACGATGGGTGTCACGGGGTCGATCACCGCTTCCTGGCGCAGGGCCAGCCAATCCTCCCACTGTCGCACCCGGTCAGCCGCTGCCGGCGATGCGGGCACTGTCATACCGAGCGGCCACCGTCCACAGAAATGGTCTGGCCATGGACGTAGGCCGCCAATGGCGAGGCCAGATACAGACAGGCGCCGGCCATGTCCTCGGGTGTGCCAAGGCGACCGGCCGGAATGCCGGCCAGGCGTTCGCGCAGACGCTGCGCATCGTTGATCGTGATCTTGGTGAGCTTGGTGTCCACCAGGCCGGGCGCAACACCGTTGACCCGAATGCCCTTGCGAGCCCAGGCTTGCGCCAGCGTGGCGGTGAGGTGGATGGCACCTGCCTTGGAGGCTGCGTAGGCCGGGTTGCCACGGGTGGCGCGTTTGCCACCGACCGACGAGATGGTGATCAACGACCCCTGGCGAGCCACCAGCGCGTCACGAAACTTCTCGGCGCAGGCCATCAGGCTGTTGAGGTTGACGTCGATGACGCGGCGGAAGGTGTCGATATGAAACTCCTTGCCGCCATACGCCACCGTGCCCTGGCACAGCACCAGCACGTCCAGCGGTGTGGGCGACGGGGCGGCGGCGACGGCAGAAAAATCGGCCACGTCGACCTGGTAGTAGTGCAGTTCTTTCAGGTCGGAGCCTTCATCGGCGCGGTAGTCCGCCGCAGTGGCGCGTGTACCCCACACATGGACTTGCGCCCCGTGGCGGCGAAATGCCTGCGCGATGCCGTTGCCGATGCCGCTGGAGCCGCCCACTACCAGAACGGTCTTGCCGCGGAAGTCGAGCGGATTGGGGATGGCTGCCGAGTCCATGTCAGACCGGGCAGACCGGATTGAAAACCGGCTGGCGTTTTTCCTCGTAGGCCTTGAGGCCCTCGACCACGTCCGGGCCGGAGAAACCGAGTATCTCCAGCGACAGCGAGTTCTCGAAGATCGGCCAGGCCATGGTCAACCAGTTGTTCATCGACAGCTTGGTCCAGCGAATGGCCGATGGAGAGGCTTTGGTCAGGTTGATGGCTACGGCCAATGCGGTCTCCTGCAACTTGTCGTCGTCCACTACCCGCGAGATCAGGCCGATGCGCTCGGCTTCCTCGGCATACAGGTGCTCACCGGACATCAGGTAGTACTTGGCCTTGGCCATGCCACACAACAGTGGCCAGATGATGGCCGCATGGTCACCGGCTGCGACACCCAGCCGCACATGGCCGTCCACAATCTTGGCTGAGCGACCGGCAATGGTGATGTCCGACAACATGGCAACCGCCAGCCCGCCGCCGGCAGCGGCGCCGTTGATGGCCGACACCAGCGGTTTGGAGAAGTGGATCAGGTTTTTCACCAGGTTGCGGCCGTCTTTCCACATCCGCACACGCCATTCGAACTCCTGGACGAGTTTCTCCTCCAGTGCAAAGTCGCCGCCGGCGGAAAAGGCACGGCCTTCACCCGTCACGATCACGGCACTTACTGTGGGGTCGTCCTCGATGTGTTGCCAGATGGTGGCCATGGCGTGGTGGAAGTCGTAATCCATCGCGTTCATCTTGCCGCGCGCCATGGTGATGCGCAGCACCTGGTCGGCGGGCCGGTCCAGCTTGAGTGACTCGTAGGCAGGGTAGGTGGTGGTCATGTCTTTTGCGGTTGGTGTTGGAGCAGGAGGGAGAGCGTCGATGCCGTGTTGCGTATCATAGGCAAAGCCCGGGCGGCCTTGTGGCTGCCTGTTGATTTCCAGCTTGTTGATGCACACCCGCGGAGCACCATGAACGTCGGACTTGCCGTCACCCGCGTGGCCCAGCGCGCTCCCACCAGCCTGGCATTGTTCGATGGCAGTCGCAGCATGGACTACGCGACATTGGACCAACGCAGCAACCGGCTTGCCAACCTGCTGTGTGGTGGCTACCCATTTGCCAAGGGGGACAGGGTGGCTCTGCTGGTGCACAACCGCATGGAGGTGGTGGAGGTGCTGGCAGGTGTCAGCAAGGCTGCGATGGTGTACGTCGGCCTGAACTTTCGCATGACCGAGTCGGAACTGGTGTCGGTGCTGGCCAACGCCGAACCGCGGCTGCTGGTCACCGAGCCGGAATTCGAAGCCCTGGCGCTGCGGCTGGCCTCGCAGCGGGGCATCCCGGTGCTGGTGCTGGATGATGCCGGCAGTTACGAGGCCGCACTGGCGGCTGCCAGCCCGAAAGCGCCACCATCGGCGCACAGCGTGTTCCCGCAAGACCACTTCGCCATTGTCTACACCAGCGGAACGACCGGTCTTCCCAAAGGTATCCTGTTCGACCACGCAGCCGCCCTGCAGCATGGCACCGTAGCCTGCCTCGAATACGAGATCAACGAGCATGCGCGCTACCTGATCCAGATCCCGCACAACTCCTGCGTCAATATCACCATCGTGCCGGTGTTGATGGCTGGTGCGGCCGTCGGCTTTTCCGAGAGTCGGGGCTTTGGCGGAGCAGCCTTCTGCGACGCGGTCGAGCGCAATCGCGTGACACACACCTTTCTGGTGCCAACCATGCTCGCCACGCTGCTGGAGCAAGACCCGGGCGATTTCGCGCGCCGTCTTTCGACGCTCACCACTTTGGGCTACGGCAGCTCGCCGATACCGGCCGAGCGGCTGCGTACCCTGATTGGCACATTCGGCCCGATCTTCATCCAGCTTTACGGCATGGCCGAAATCGCATCCATCGGCACCTTGCTGCGCAAGCAGGACCATGTGCTGGCGCTGGCCAACAAGCCGCAGCTGCTGGCATCCTGCGGGCGACCGTCCTTCGCCACCACCGTGCGCGTCGTCGACGCTGCGGGCGCAGACGTTGCCGCCGGCGAACACGGTGAGATCATCTTCGGCGGTCCGCACACCATGCTGGGCTACTTTCGCGAGCCGGAGCGCACGGCCAAGGCGCTGATCGGCGGCTGGCTGCATTCGGGTGACGTCGGGCGCGTCGATGCAGAGGGCTACCACACCATCGTCGACCGCATCAAGGACCTGATCATCCGCGGCGGCTACAACCTGGCTCCGAGCGAGGTGGAAAAGGTTTTGTATACCCACCCTGCGGTGCTGGACGCGGCTGTCGTTGGCATCCCCGACGAGAAATGGGGTGAGGCGGTGCTGGCGGTTGTGGCGCTCAAGCCCGGGCGCCCGGTGAGCCCGGACGAGTTGCTGCAGGTCTGCCGCGAATCCGGCCTGGCTTCAATCAAGCAACCAGAGCGCGTGGAGATCGTGGATCTGATGCCGCGCAACACCATCGGCAAGATCGACAAGAAGGCAGTGCGCGAGCGGTATTGGGGCGGTAGCCGCAAGGTTTAAGGAGGTGCCGAATAGGTCTCCGCCATGGTTATTCCCAGCACTTTTTCGAACATGCAGGACAGTCATCCCGAGCCACGCGGCGTGTCGCCCGACTCTGTGTGCGCCATGCAGCGCGTGTTGCGCGAGCAGGGCCCGGCGGCTGATCCGTTGGCCGTCGTCCGGGCCCATGTGGCCGCCGTGCATTGCGGAGATCCGCAGTTGATGGCGGCTGACTATGGGCAAGGAGCGCGCATCACGCGCGGCAGCATGGTGGTTGACCCACACAGTTATTTTCTGACGGTGGTGCAGCGACTTGGCGCGAGCCGACTCGTCGTCGAGTCTCTCGAACTTGCCGCGCCTGACCCCATCGGCGCAATGGGGCGTGTCGTCACCATGCGCTGGCGGCTGGATGGCGGACAGGCACACGGCACCTGCGGCACCGATACCCTGCATGTGCAAGGCGACCGCATCGTGGCGCAGCAGGTGCAGCTGCACACTGCCGACTTTTGACGCCTCTCAGCGCCCGCCCGACACGTCAATGGTCGTTCCGTGCACGTACGAGGCACCCGGGCCGAGCAACCAGATCGCCGCCTGCGCAATCTCGTGCGGCTGACCGACACGTCCGATCGGAATCGTTGGCGCGGTCTGGCGCATCAGCGCCGCGCCGCCGATGGGCTCCAGGATGTCGGTCGCGATCATGCCGGGCCGCAGACCGACGACACGAATACCCTCGGCGCCCACTTCGCGTGCCAGGCCGGTGGTGAAGCTGTCGATGGCGCCCTTGCTGGCGGCGTAGGCGACCATGCCGGCGACGCCTCCGAGCCGCGCCGCCGCAGATGAAATGTTGACGATCACCCCGCCAGTGCCGCCGTGGCGTGGCGACATGCGCCGGATGGCCGCGCCAGCGCAGTAGATGCTGGAAAAGGTATTGGTGGCAAACAACGCCTGCAGAGTTGCTGCAGTGTGCTCCTCCAATGGGCGTATCGCGCCTCCGATACCGGCGTTGTTGATAAACGCGGTGACCGGCCCGAAATGCCGGTCGGTCTCAGTAAACAGGTGCTCCACCGCTGCCGGGTCGGATACGTCTGCCGCCACGGCAATCGCCTCTGCACCGAGCCGGGTTATTTCGGCCACGACGGCCAGCGCCGCGTCTTTGCTGTGGCAATAGTTCACCACCACCCGGTAACCGGCCTGCGCGCCCAGGCGTGCACAAGCCGCGCCAATGCCGCGCGAGGCGCCGGTGACGACCAGTACTCCCGTTGTCGCACCGACCGAGGGTGGCTGCGGGTTGTCCATCAGGACCGGGTCGTCAGCACCTGCGGGTTGACGACATAGGGTGGCGTGCGCCCGGCGGCAACATCACGCACGGCGCGAAACGCGCTTTCGGCCAGGCCACGCATGCACTCGTCGGTAAAGCAGATGCCGTGCGGCGAAAGCACCACGTTTTCCATCTGCAGCAAGGGGTTGGAGGCAGGTGTTGGCTCCTCTTCGAAGACGTCGAGACCGGCGCCTGCAATGCTGCCACTTTGCAATGCCGCCACCAGCGCCCCTTCATCCACGATCGGGCCGCGCGCGGTATTGACCAGGTAGGCGCTGCGCTTCATCAAACCCAGCAGGCGTGTATTGACCAAGCCGCGGGTGTGTTCATTCAACGGGCAATTGATCGTCAGGAAATCCGACTCGCGAAACAAGGTGTTCATATCGACCAGCGTCACACCGAGTGCGGCGGCCAGCGCCGGGTCGGCGACCGGATCGTGCGCAAGACAACGCATTTCAAGGGGTTTCGCCAGGCGAAACAATTCGGCGCCGATATTGCCCATGCCGACCGAGCCCAGCGTGCGGCCAGTCAAGCCGGTGCCGATATGGTCCATCTTCTCGCTCCAGCGGCCGTCACGGGTAAGGCGGTCCTTGATCAGCATTTTCTGCGCCAGTACCAGGACAAAGGTCAGTGCCGAGGTGGCAACCGGGCGTCGCACACCGTCCGGGGCAATCGTCAGAACGACATCAGCGGTGGTGCAGGTCGGCACGTCGATACTGTCGTAACCGACACCAAAACGGGCCAACAGCTTCAGCCGCTGGTCCGGCCTGCCCAGGCTGCCGGCCTGGACCCGGGTGAACAGGGCGCAGATGGCGTCGTAACGCGCCGCCTGTGCTGCGCTGATGTCCACGGTGGGTTGCTGCATGTACTCCCATTCGATGGCCGGGTCGTCCAGCAGGCACAACACCTCGGCGCCGAAGATCGGCACGCCGTCGGACTTCAGCACATCGGCGGTGATGCCAACGCGAAATTTGTTCATCCAGCGTACCTCTCAGAGTCTTATTCAGTGCATCCTGAAGTTCAGGTCGCACCCTGCATCATGCGCGGCAGCCACAACACCAACTCTGGCACATAGGCGACCAGCAGAATCACCGCCAGCCAGGCACCGGTGAAGGGCAGCAACATGCCCAGCGACTCGCTGTAGCGGATGCCGGCGATCTTGCACGCCACCATCGCCAGCACGCCCACCGGCGGCGTGACGGAGCCCAATACCAGCAGCATGATGGTGACGATGCCGAAATGGACAGGGTTGTAGCCCAGGTGCGCGATCAGCGGTCCCATGATCGGCACCACAATGATCAATGCCGGCACCGGCTCCAGAAAGGTTCCGAGCAGAAAGAAGAAGGCGATCAGCACCAGCATCGCGAGTTTGGGGTCGCTGGTAATGGACAACATGAGCTGTAGCGCGGCCTGGCCGACCCCGGCGCGGCTGAGCACCCAGCTGAACAGGCCGGCACCCGCCAGAGTGACCAGCGCACCTGCCGTCATGGCTGCTGCAACGGCAAAATTGCGGTACAGGGAGCCAGCGCTGTGGCGCCGCGCGAGCAAACCGAACAGCAGTGCATACAGTGCGGCAACGGCGCCCGCTTCGGTGGGGGTGAAAACACCGGAGAGAATGCCGCCTATGATGATGACCGGCATCAACATCGCCGGTACTGCCCGCCCCGTGGCGTTGGCGCGCTGACTCCAGGTCGACCGGGCAGTGGGTTTGGCACCCGCGCCGGGAGCCATGTACCAGGCCAGCGCCAGCATGGCCAGCCCGGCCAGAATACCGGGGAAGACACCCCCCAGGAACAGCGCACCGATCGATACACCGGTGACCGAACCGTAGATCACTGCAATGATGCTGGGCGGAATGATGGGCGCCATCATCGCCGCGCAGGCCGTGACGGCCACCGCAAAGGCTGGTTTGTAGCCTTCGCGCTTCATGGCCGGGATCATGATGGAGCCGATTGCCGTCAGGTCGGCCAGGGCCGAGCCGGAGATGGCACCCATGAACATGTTGGTCATGATGTTGGCCTGCGCCAGGCCGCCCCGGACATGCCCGATCAAGGCGCGCGACATGTTGACGAGTCGTTCGGTGATGCCGGCCACACTCATCAGCTCGCCAGCCAGCACAAACAGCGGTACGGCCAACAGTGAAAAGTTGTCCAGCGCCTCGTAATACTGCTGGGCCAATATCAGCACCGGCAACTGGCCGTCGATCAGGATGGCGAGGATCGCCGCCAGCCCCATGCAATAACCGATAGGCATGCCCAGCACCATGAAGACGCAGAACAGCCCGAGCATCCAGCTGATGGTCATAAGGTCGGGTCTACCGGGTGTTCGGTGGGGAGGCGGCGCTTCCAGGTCAGCAGTGTCAACAGCGCCTCAATGCCGGCGCCAGCCGCCAGCGCCATATAGACCGTCCACTTGGGGATTTCGAGGGTTGGCGACTGCTGCAGCCAGGTACGGCTCATCAACTCGATGGCGGCCCACAGCAGCAGGAGGCAAAAGCCGATGGTGAGCGCGTCGGCGATCCACACCACGACACGTCTGCCGGCTGCCGGCAGCAACAGCTCCAGCACCTCGATCCGGATGTGGCCACGAGAGCCCGCCACCAGCGCCGAGCTGATCAACACCCCCCAGACCATGAGGCCACGCACCAGCTCCTCGGCCCAAAAGAGCGACTCGTTGAGAACATAGCGAAAAAATACCTGCAGCAGCACCAGCACAAAATAACTTGCCAGCAATGCGGCCGAGAGGGCTTTGAGCGTGCCGCCCAAGGCACGCGCAAACGCGTCAACACGACCGGCCATCACACCGGTAGGCGGGTCAAGTTGCTGACCCGCTGGTGCAGTCGGCATCCGTGTCAGCCGCGGGCGGCCGCCTGGGCGGCGTCGATCAGCGCCTTGCCCTTGGGGCCGGTCTTCGCTACAAAGTCGGTCAATACGGGCCCCATCTTGGAGCGGAAACTCTCGATGTCAGGGTTGGCATCGGCCTTGACCCGGGTCGCCAATTCGTTCCAGGCCGAGGTTTGCTCAATGATGTTGGCGTCCCACATTTCTCTCTGCACAGAGCGCACCGCCTCGTCGCGAATCACCTTTTGCACGTTGGCGGGCAGGGTGGCCAATTTCTTGGCGCTGGCCATCATCGACACCTCGGTGAAGATATGGTGCGTGCGGGTGGCGAAACCGGCAACCTCATAGGCTTTGGAGGAAATGATGAAGTCGGCCGGCACCTCGATGGCGTCGACAACGCCGGTCTGCAAGGCGGTGTAAATTTCGCCTGCGGGAATAGGCGTCGGATTGGCGCCCATGGCCCTTGCCATCGCCACCCAGGTCGGAATCTCGGGCACACGCAGCTTGATGCCGCGCACGTCGTCGGCTTTGTGAATCGCCTTCTTGGACAGGAATACCCGGAATCCCGATGCACCCAGCGACAGGATTTCGACGCCCAGGGCGTCTTTCGCGACCTCGGACACCTGCCGACCAGCCGGACCGTAGAGCACGCGCTTGACATGCTCGAAGTCGTTGAACAGGAACGGCATGGAGACAAAACCCAGGTGCGGCTGCCAGTTGGCGAGTGTTCCCAGGTCGCTCCAGCACAGGTCGAGCGTGCCGAGTTGCAAGGCCTCGGCCGAGGTGCGCAGGTTGAACAGCTGCGAGGCGGGCCGGATATCGATGGTGACCTGGCCGTTGGTCGCATCGCGAACCCTGGTGGCGTAGGTCTCCGTCGTGCGGTGCAGCAGGTGTGTGGTGGGAACGTGGTGTGAAAAAACCAGGCGGATCGGTGCGGCCTGCGCACGCGTGATCGCCGGGGCGGCCAATGCGCTGGCAGCGCCAGCACCGTAACCAAGAAGCTTGCGTCTGGAAATCGTCATGTTGGTCTCCGTTGTCGTTGTCGGCGGCCGGTGGCCGCAACCTGTTGTTTCGCTATTACATGTCGGCCGCTATTGCCACGCCGACAGTTTTATACTAATGTAATAGTTACGGCGCGTCAACGACGCGGGCGAACAAACCCCGACAGTTCAGCAGGTTTACCAGGAGACAACATGATCAGTGACCAGGATGTGGCGCGTTACCAGCGCGACGGGTACATCGTTGTACCCAACGTGGTGTCGGCCGATGAAGTGGCCAATCTGCAGCGGGTGACGGACGAGTTCCTGCAGGCATCGCGCAAGGCCAGCGAGCACACCGATGTGTTCGATCTGGAGCCTGGCCACACGGCTTCGCAACCCCGGCTGCGGCGCATCAAGATGCCGCACCTGCAGCACCCACTGTATGCGGGTATGGTGCGCCACCCGAAGATCATCGCCGTGTTGCAGCGGTTATGGGGCCCGAATGTGCGCTTCGATCTGTCCAAGCTCAACCTCAAGGCGGCCGGTTTCGGGTCACCGGTGGAGTGGCACCAAGACTGGGCGTTTTACCCGCACACCAATGACGACCTGGCGGCGGTCGGCATCATGATCGATGACTTCACCGAAGACAACGGTTCGATGCTGGTGATACCCGGCAGCCATACCGGCCCGATTTATGACCACCATGCCAAGGGCCATTTCGTGGGTGGCATCGACCCTGCCACCAGTGGCATTGACTTCTCCAAGGCGGTCATGTGCACCGGCAAAGCCGGGTCGATCACCGTGCACCACGTGCGCCTGCTGCATGGCTCCTCGGCCAACGTGTCGGGCAAGCCGCGGCGCTTTCTGTTGCACCAGTATCGCGCGGCGGACGCTTGGCCGTTGATACATCCGCCGAATGCCTGGGAGCCTTGGACCGCGCAACTGGTCAGCGGCACGGACACGCTGGAGCCACGCATGACCGCCGTGCCAGTGCGCCTGCCGTATCCGTCGGCACCCAACCAGGGCTCGATCTACGAGAACCAGCGCGACCTGGGATCGCGCTTTTTCAAGGAAGCCGAAGAAGCCGCGTCGGTGTCCTCCTGATGCAGCAACTGAAGGTCTACCAGTCGATGTGGGCGATGGAGCGGCGCCGGCCCGACGGTGCCGAATGGTCGCTGGACACCAAGCTCGACATGATCCATGCGGCCGGCTTCGATGGTGCCGGTGTGCGTTTTTTTGACCGCGACTATGTGCGCGAGGTCACCGGGCGGCTGAGCGAATGGGGCTTGACCTGGCAGGCACAGTGTTACCCGAAGACGGTGGCCGACCTCGCGCCAATCCTGCAGCACGTGGCTGAGTTCGGCGCCGACCATCTGAACCTGCAAGCCGATGTGCGGCCGCACACCGTGGCCGAATGTGTGCCCTTGATCGAGGGCTGGCTCGAGCTGGGCCACAAGGCCGGCGTTTCGGTGCACATGGAGACACACCGCGACCGCATGACCACCGACCTGTTTTTCACGCTGCGCCTGCTGGACCGTTTTCCGGATCTGCGGCTCACCGGTGACCTGTCGCATTACGTGGTAGGGCGGGAGTTTGCCTGGCCGATCTCGCAGGAGAACCACCGCCTGATGCACCGCATCATCGACAACTGCTGGGGTTTTCATGGCCGTGTTGCGAGCCGCGAGCAGGTCCAGGTGCAGATCAGTTTTGCGCACCAGAAGGATTGGCTCGACCTGTTCATGGGCTGGTGGGAGTACGGTTTCCGGAGCTGGCGCAAGCGGGCGCCGGACGATGCAACCTTCACATTCCTGTGCGAGCTCGGGCCGAAGG
>JANLVB010000320.1:0-1531 GCA_031363785.1 Betaproteobacteria bacterium | reverse complement strand
GGTACTGCAGGACGCCGACCACATGACATTTGCCGGCCAGACCGGTCAGCCGGCGGAGATCGTGCCGCGCGAACAGATCACCCGTGACCTGCAGCCGGCACACCAGGCATTGGTGGCGTCCGTCACCACAGACTGGTGGCGCGCCACCTTGCTGGAGGACACGACGGCCCGCGCCCGGCTGGCCGCCCCCGTGGGGCTGCGCAGCGGCGACTTGTGGCAAACCGCCTGAGCAGCGCCCGACCAGGCGCCTAGAGCGGCTCGGTATCGACCTCCGAACTGGCCTGCGCGGTGTAGCGCTGGCCGACGATGGTGCGGCTGTTGACGGTGTGCTCAAGCCGTGCCATCACTTCGCTGGAGAGCACCACGGCGTTGGCCGCCAGGTCTTCCTTCAAATGCTCCACGCTGGTGGTGCCGGGAATCGGGATGATGTGCGCCGCCTTGTGCAGCAGCCAGGCCAGCGCCAGTTGTGCCGGGGTGCAGCCTAGGTCACGCGCGATCAGGTTGTAAGCTGCCTGCACCTTCAGGTTCGCGGCATGGTTCTCGCCCAGAAACCGCGGCATGGTCTGACGCAGGTCATTGGCTGGCAGCGCTGCCAGATCGACGGGAGGACCACACAGGAAACCACGCGCCACCGGGCTAAAGGCCACATAGGCGGCACCAATCTCCCGGCACAGATCGAGTACCGCGATCTCTGCGTTGCGGGTCCACAGCGAATACTCGGACTGCACCGCCGCAATCGGGTGCACCGCATGCGCTTTGCGCAATGTGCCGGCCGACACTTCAGACAAACCAATGCTGCGCACCTTGCCGGCCCGCACCAGGTCGGCCAGCGCACCCACACTGTCCTCGATCGGCACCTGCTTGTGCCAGCGGTGCAGGTAATACAGGTCGATCACATCGGTCTGCAGCCGGCGCAGGCTGTCTTCGCAATTGCGCCGGATGGCAGCCGGGCTGCCATCGATCACCCGCTTCATGCCGTCATCAAACTGCACACCGGCCATGCCGCCCTTGCTGCACAGCGTGATCTCGTGGCGGTGCGACTTGAGCACTCGGCCGACCAGGCTTTCGTTTTTGCCAAAGCCGTACAGGGCCGCGGTATCAAAGAGCGTGGCCCCGGCGTCCAGCGCGGCATGCAACACCCGCTCGCCCTGCTCCACTGGCGGCGGTATGCCATAAGCATGGCTGAGGTTCATGCAGCCAAGGCCGATGGCCGAGACCACAAGACTGCCGAGTTGTCTGGTTTGCATGGTTCACTTCCTTACCAGGCGTTGATTGAAAACGGGTAGCCACATCAAGCCGCACCGTCAATGCCCTTCGCACCAGTGTAGAGGTTCAAGCCCGTTTCACCTGACGCACCCAGTGTGGTAACGCAGGCCCCTGGCGCAGCACATGTTCACTGAGCCAGAAGGTACTGCGTCGCGCGCGCTGCGCCACGACCTCCAGGGGCAACTGCTGATAGTCATCGGTAAGCGTTCCGGCAACCCATCTGTTATTTCCGTGTTGAATCTGCGAATCTCGTGGTTGATCAATC
>JANLVB010000302.1:0-2877 GCA_031363785.1 Betaproteobacteria bacterium | reverse complement strand
GGCGGTCCAGGCGCGCCAGCACGACGTTGCGCACGGTTCCTGGTACCTCGCGGCTGCCGGTCTCGGTCGCATGGCGCAGCAATTGTTCGAGAAACAGCGGGTTGCCCTCGGCGCGCGCGACGCAACTGTCGAGCACTGCGTTGCTGCCGGGTTGAAAGCCATTGGCAAGCAGCTGTGCGGCATCGATGCTCAGCGGACGCAAATCCAGCACCTCGACCGACAACTCCCCGGCTTTGTCAGCCCAGCGTGCACTCACGGTGTCGCCTTCGAGCCGGCTGGTCAAGGCGTCGATGAACGGGGCCTGGGAGGCGATCTCGATCAATGCGTGCAGCTGGTCGATGTCAGACGGCTTGGCCCAATGCACATCCTCGATCGCCACCATGAAGCGTTGTTGCTGCACGCAATGCTCCAGGAAGCGTCGAAGGAAGCCGCGCATGGCGGCCGCACGCCCAACGGCGTCCATGGCATCCAGAACGGCCCGGGTGGCGGCGTCCTGGGTCAGGCGCAGTGCGTCGGCGGCGAATGCCTGGTCTTCGGCGACCATCCATCCGGCTTGCTGCGCCAGCGCAGCCCGGCGCAACTCGGCGGGCGCCGAGGCGGCAACGCCCAGCAGTGACGCCAGTACAGCGGGAACGCCGGCCAGTGACTGCTCCAGCCCGAAGTCGAGGTATGCCGCTGAATGCACGGCCATGCCGCCGGCTCGCGCCATCGAGGCGAAGTGCTCCAGCAGCCTGGTTTTTCCGATGCCGGGATCGCCGCGCAGGTAGACCGTGCCGCCGACGCCTTCGACAGCGCAACGCGTGACCGTCGCCTGCAGCCGCGTGGTTTCCGCGTCCCGTCCAACCATTGGCGTGCGTCGCTGGCTGTCGCCAGCGTCGTCCACACCAAGCACGCGGTGGATCCTGACCCGCCGTGGAATGCCCTTGAGGGTTTTTTCCCCCAACAACTCGCAGCGGATACGGCCACGGGTTGCTTCGTGCACAGATTCCGAGATCAGGATTTCGCCGCCACGGGCCAGGCTCTCGACCCGGGACGCCAGGTTCACGGCCTCGCCTACCACGGCGAAGCCCGCGGGATGCCCAGCCTGCCCGGTGATCGACAACACTTCGCCAGAGGCGATCCCGATCGCTGCCTGCTGCAGCCGGCCGAATTCCAGGCTGAGCGCCGGCATGACCTGTTCCTGGATCGCGATGGCCGTGCGCACGGCGCGCAAGCCGTCGTCGCCATGGGCCACCGGCGCGCCGAAGATGGCCATCACGGCGTCG
The DNA here is from genome assembly GCA_031363785.1 of Betaproteobacteria bacterium. GTDB lineage: Bacteria > Pseudomonadota > Gammaproteobacteria > Burkholderiales > Burkholderiaceae_C > CAISIP01. Next base: position 1,612 of record JANLVB010000302.1, on the reverse strand, counting down.
CCCAGATATCGCTCCACGATGCCGCCGAAGGCAAGCACGGTGGTTTCGACCTGCGCCGTGTAGGTCTTGACGATGGCGTGTAATTCCTCGGCGTCGAGTTCGGTCGACAGCTGCGTGAAGTTCGTCAGGTCGGCAAACAATATCGTGACATCGCGGCGTTGGGCGATCGGGGCGCTGGCGGCCGGTGCGGATGGTCCGCTGGGCGCCACGGCCTGCCCGACGCGCGCACCACAACCGCCGCAAAAGCGCGCCAACGGTGGGTTGTCAAAGCCACAGGCGGCGCATCCAGCACCGAGCCCGGCGCCACATTGCGAGCAATGGCGGTGCTTCGGCGGGTTCGTGGCCTGGCACGTGGGGCAGATCTTCATTGGCGCGGAACTTCCGGAGCCGGTCTCAGACATCCAGGTATTTCACCTGCAGGCGCTGGCGGCCGCGGTGTTGCACCACCGTGCACGCGCTGTACTCCGGCACCTCGAGCCAGGTCGATGTGTCACGGGTCAACGGCTCCGAGGCAATCAACACCGAATCGGCCTTCTGGTGCCCGCCGACCATCTTCCATTCGCCGTCGTGCAGCCCGTAGTCGCTCCCGGTCGTGTACCACAGGCTGAGGAATGCATGGGTCGACTGGCGGATCGAGGTCGGGTTGGTCGGGTCGTAGCAGCCGAAATCAAAGGTGTAGCGCACCGCCACCAGGTGCTCGCCGTCGCTGATGAACAGATTCGTCGGTGAACAGACATGTATGCCGTGTGCCTGGCGGACGTTGCGCACGATGCGCAACATGGCCTCGACCGCCAGCAGGATCTGCGCGGAGTTTTGGGGCGCTGCCGGGTCGTCGAACTGGGACAACAACACAGCGTACATCCACTCGCTGTCGGTATTGCCGCGAATCATCTGGGCCAACGCTGGTTTGATGTGCGCCAGCAAGCCGTAGCGCATGCGGCTGAACTCGGCCAGATCACCGTTGTGCGCCAGCGCCAGCCGCATTCCTGGAAACTGGAATGGATGTGCATTCTGTTCACCGAGCGACACCTTTTCGTTGTAGGGCACTCCGCGCACATGGGCGATCATGGTCGAGACGCAGAGTTTTTCCGCCATGGACTTCAGGTTGCGGTCAAAGATCGGAATGTGTGGCGTGCGGTAACTGAACGGCTCGTCTGGTCGGTGGCTGTCCGGGGCCCAGGCCACCAGGCCGAACCCCGCCAGGTTGAGCATGTCGAGCATCACAGCGCTGTGCGTCTGCTTGATCAGCGAGTTGTCCGGCTGGTACAGCAACTGATCGATCAACACCGGCTGGCCGCGATACATCAGTACACGACACATGGTCAGCTCCTGTTTTCCTGGGGGACGTCGAAACCCTCGGTCACACGATGTGCCTCGTGTTGTTTTTCCGGTCGCAGCCAGGCCACATGCCCGTTCGCCTTGCGCAGCAGCGCCACGGCTCCGCTGGCCACCGCCTCGAAGAACTTGAACGCCACCACACCGCCACCCTGGCGCAGTTGCTCGAACCGGTCGCGCTCCAGCACCAACACGAGCATGTCTTCGCGCGCCCGGCAGTCCAGTGGCTGGGCTTGCCCGTCCAGCAAAGCCAGTTCCCCGGCCACACGACCCGGCC
>JANLVB010000344.1:0-11397 GCA_031363785.1 Betaproteobacteria bacterium | reverse complement strand
GGCGAAGACCAGGACCCGGCGGTGATCGCCCACTTGCGCGCCAAATTGCACTTGGACCAGCCCCTGCCGCTGCGTTATGTCTACTGGGTGGGCGGTGTACTGCAGGGCGATCTGGGTGAGTCGGTGCGCTCCCAGTTGCCGGTGCTCGATCTGATTTTGCAAAAGCTGCCGGTCACCGCCGAGCTGGCCTTGCTGGCTATGCTGATCGCGCTCATCGTCGGCATCCCGGCTGGTGTGGTGTCGGCCGTGGGCCGCGGGACCGCCTGGGACTACGCAGCCAATCTCTTTGCGTTATGGGGCCTGTCCACACCCAATTTCTGGCTTGGCATCCTCATGATCATGCTGTTCTCGGTGCAGCTGGGCTGGTTGCCGGCATCGGGTTACGAGAGCCCGTTTGTGGATTGGAAGGCGAATCTGGCCGCCATGATCATGCCCGCCTTTGTGCTGGGCAATGCCATCGCCGCAGTGCTGATGCGACACACCCGCAGCGCCATGCTGCAGGTGCTCAGCGCCGATTACGTACGCACCGCCCGTGCCAAGGGCCTGAGCGAGCGCGTGGTGGTTCTGAAGCACGCTTTGCGCAATGCACTGACACCCATCATCACGCTCGGTGCACTGGAACTGGGCACATTGTTGTCCGGCGCGGTGCTCACCGAGCAGGTGTTCACGATCCCGGGCTTTGGCAAACTGGTGGTGGACTCGGTGTTCAACCGTGATTACGCCGTGGTGCAGGGCGTTGTACTCGTCACGGCCACCACCTACATCACACTGAACCTGCTGGCCGATGTGGCGTATTTTCTGGTCAACCCAAGGTTGCGGACATGATGGCGGCGCCGAGCCTCACGATGCAACGGCCACCCGTGCTGGCGCAGGCTGGCCCGTGGCTGCGCGCATGGCGCCGGTTGCGAAAGCGCCGTGGCGCCATGCTGGGCCTGCTGGTCGTTTTGATGTTCATCACGCTGGCACTTTTTGCACCCTGGATTGCACCGCATGACCCGATTGCCACCAGTTGGAGTGCGATTCGCAAGGCTCCCAGCGCCGCGCACTGGATGGGTACCGACGAGATTGGCCGCGACGTGTTCTCGCGCGTCATCTGGGGCACGCAGGCGTCGTTGCTGGCAGGCGTCCTCAGTGTGTCGATTTCACTGATGCTGGGTGTGCCGATCGGTCTGGCGGCCGGGTTTCTGGGTGGCTTCGTGGACGGCTTGATATCGCGCATCACCGATGCGTTTCTGGCCTGCCCATTCCTGATCCTGGCGATCGCGCTGGCAGCCTTTCTCGGCCCCAGCCTCACCAATGCCATGATTGCCATCGGCGTGTCTGCTACGCCCATCTTTGTGCGTCTGACCCGCGCCCAGGTGATCAACATCAAGGTCGAGGATTACATTGAAGCGGCGCGCGCGGTCGGTAACCCGCCGTTGCGCATTGCGCTGCGCCATGTGATGCCCAACATCCTGGCGCCCCTCATCGTGCAGGCCACGCTGGCGATTGCCGCGGCCGTGATTGCCGAAGCCAGCCTGTCGTTTCTCGGTCTGGGCCAGCAGCCGCCGGCACCGAGCTGGGGCAGCATGCTCAATACCGCCAAGAACTACATGGACAACGCGCCCTGGATGGCGATTTGGCCCGGTGTGTCGATCTTCCTGCTGGTGGTGTCATTCAACCTGCTGGGCGACGGCCTGCGTGATGCACTCGATCCCCGGCAGCGTTGACAGCACGACACACCCGGGCCGGCCAAACTACCTTTCCACCCACTGAACCACCATGCAATTCAACTGGAACAACCGCTATCCCACCATCCGCAGCCCGGTGTTTGCACGCAACGTCGTCAGCACCTCGCAGCCACTGGCGGCGCAGGCCGGGTTGCGCATCCTGCAGCAAGGCGGCAACGCGGTGGACGCGGCCATCGCCACCGCCGCCTGCATGACGATTGTCGAGCCGGTGTCGAATGGCTTGGGCAGCGACAACTTCGCCATCCTGTGGGACGGCAAGGAACTGCACGGCCTGAATGCCTCTGGTGTGGCACCTGCGGCCTGGAACCAGGATTATTTCCAGCGCCGCCATGGCGGCACGATGCCGATGCGTGGCTGGGACACCGTGACCACCCCGGGCGCCGTGGCCGGCTGGGTCGCCTTGTCCAAACGCTTTGGCAAATTGCCGTTTGCCGACCTGATGACAGGTGCCATTGAATTGGCCGAGCGCGGCCATGGTGTCGGATGCATCGTGGCCGACAAGTGGGGCCGCGCCGCGCCATTGCTGCATGACCAGCCGGGTTACGCGCAGGCATTCATGCCGCGTGGTCGCGCACCGCTGACGGGTGAGCGTTTTGTTTTCGCCGATGCCGGCACCACCTTGCGCAAGATCGCGCTGACGCACGGCGAGACCTTTTACCGTGGCGAGATCGCGGCACAAATGGCAACGCATTCAGCGGCCAATGGCGGCAGCATGACCGAGGCCGACCTGGCAGCCTACCAACCGGAGTGGGTGACACCGATCCAGAAGGACTACGCCGGCTACACCGTGCACGAGATTCCGCCCAACGGGCAGGGTATCGCAGCGCTGATGGCGCTGGGCATGCTCGACAAGATGGATCTGGCCGGATTGCCTATCGACAGCGTGTTGTCGCAGCATTTGCAGATCGAAGCCATGAAGCTGGCTTTTGCAGACACTTACCGCTGGGTGTCTGACATCCGCGCCATGACCGCGGTGACGCCGCAGGATTTGCTGTGTGATGCCTACCTGGCCAGTCGCGCAAAACTGATCGACCCGCAGCGCGCAACCCATTTCGGCCATGGCACTCCGCCCAAGGGTGGCACGATCTACCTCACCGCCGCTGATGAGTCCGGCATGATGATCAGTCTGATCCAGTCCAACTACATGGGTTTTGGCAGTGGCATCGTTGTGCCAGGTACCGGCGTCAGCCTGCAAAACCGCGGCCATGGCTTCTCGCTGGACCCCAATCACCCGAATGTGGTGCAGGGCGGAAAGCGGCCGTTCCAGACCATCATCCCGGGTTTCCTGACGCAGAACGGCAAACCGCGCATGAGTTTTGGTGTGATGGGTGGCAACATGCAACCGCAGGGGCATCTGCAGGCGCTGGTGCGTATGTTGTCCCATGGCGAGCAGCCGCAGACTGCCTGCGATGCACCACGCTGGAAGGTTGCGACAGGCCTGTCCATCGACTGCGAGCCGACGATGAATAGTGAACTGCTGCAAGGCCTTAAGGATTTGGGTCATGCGGTGGAAGAACATGTGGATTCGTACATGGACTACGGTGCCGGACAGTTCATCTGGAAGTTGTCCGACGACCTGGAGGACGGATATGTCGCCGCCAGCGACTCGCGCCGGGACGGTCACGCCGCCTGTTTTTAGGCATTTTTGGCGCTTGTGCGGGATGAATCGGTCGTCAAACTTGAAAATAGGCCTAAATAACCCGCCAGTTCTGCCGTTAACGGTGTACGAGAGGGCGAAAGATCGCCTCCCGAACCGAGGCACTGGAATCTCATGCAGCTCCCGTTCGTTGACCGGCAACCAGGTTTGGCTCCCATCGGGTCTGACCAGGCCGTGCCGTCCGTCGGGCGTGTGATCCCGGTAGCTCCAGTGAATCCGCCACAAGCCGACACCGCTCCGGGCGTGGTGAACAAGATCGGCGACGGGCCAGGCGCCTTGATGCCGACTGCAATCAGTTACTCCGGTATCGACAGTGCAACCCGCGCGGCTGCAGGTGGCGTGGCAGGCGACGCGGACTGGACTATCAAGAACCCGCCGCGCGATAAGGTGGAAGTGCCAGCCCCCGAGCCGATTTCCAAACAACTGCTCGACTTTCTGCAGGCAGTGTGGCGTGCCAGTGGCAGTGCGGTCGAGATCGCCCAGGCGCAGAACCAGTTGTTGCACAACGTGCAGAACAATCCGGCGGCGGCACCCGGGCGGCTGGCGAAGGAAGAGCTGACCTACCAGTCAAGCAAGATTCGCAAGAACGAAAAGCTGTAGCCGGTAGTGCTGCAATGTCTGGTGGCCGCGCGCGCGGCTTCGATACCTTTACAGCGTCGTCGCCTGCAGTTTGAAGCGCGCCGCTGCACCCTCGGCCTGAGCGACCAGTTCCCAGCGGCGGGTATGAAAAGCGGCCACCGATGGCTTGTGGGCAATCGATACCAGGCCGCCACCGGCCTGGTCCACCATGGCCAACAGCCGCTGGTACAGCGTTTTCTCGGCTTGCTCATCCAGCGCGCTGGTGGCTTCGTCGGCAAACACCCATGCCGGCTGCTTGAGCAAGACGCGGGCGATGGCCAGCCGTTGTTGTTCACCGCCGGAGAGCTTCTGGCCCCAGGCGTCGGCCTTGTCCAGATCGTCTGCCAGTGCGGGCAGCAGCGCGTCGCGCAGCGCCTGTTGCATCGCCGCATCGGTGTACTGTGTACTTGGTGCCGGGTAGGCCAGCGCCTCGCGCAGCGGCCCGTTCGGAAAGTAGGGCCGTTGCGGGATGAACATGGCGTCGGCAGACCGCGCCACCTTGCCGCTGGAAAAGGGCCAGATACCGGCCAGGGTGCGAAAAAGTGTTGACTTGCCACTGCCGGAAGGCCCCTGCAGCAAGATGCGGTCCCCGGCTGCGGCCTGCAGGTCGGTCGCGGCCAGCAGCATGGCGCCATTGGGCAGGGCCACGCCCAGGTTGCTGGTGTTCAGGCCAGGAGCGACTGATTGCTCCAATGCCGGGTTGCTGGCGTTCGCCAATGTGATGGCGTCATCAAAACTGGTCAACCGGTCCACGGTGGCGCGCCACGCCGCCAGGCTGCTGTAGTTGTCGACAAACCAGCTCAGTGAATCCTGCACCCGGCCAAAGGCCGAGTTGATCTTCATCAGGTCGCCGAGCTGGATCGCCCCGCTGAAATACCGGGGCGCCGCGACGATCATCGGGAAGATCACCGCCGCCTGGCCAAAGAAGGTGGTGAACCAGATCAGGCTCTTTTGCGCCCGGATCAGTGCCAGGTAGTTGGCCAGCACCGACAGGAAGCGCGTGTTCAGGTGGGCCTGTTCCACCGGCTGCCCGCGGTCCAGCGCGATCGCCTCGCTGTACTCGCGTACCCGCATCATGTGGTGCCGGTAGTCGGCCTCACGCCGCTGCTGCTCGAAGTTGAGTGCGATCTGGCGGCGGCCGATGTAGTGCGTGAGCACACTGCCGACCAGGCAGTACAACACCGCCATCCACACCATGAAACCCGGAATGGTGTAGCTGCTGCCCTGGAAGTTGAAGGCAAAGGTGCCCGACAGCCCCCACAGGATGCCGACAAAGCTGGCCAGCGTCACCGTGGCGTTGAGCAGACCCATGGACAGACCGACGGTTTGCGCCGTGAACTGGTTGACGTCTTCCGAGATTCGCTGATCCGGGTTGTCCGGGGCGCTGCCTTCGCGTGGCGTGAAGCGTGCCAACTCCATGCGGTAGAAGGCATTGCCGTCGAGCCAGCGCCGGATGTAGTATGTGGTCATCCACTTGCGCCAGTTCATTTCGAGCAACTGCGTCAGGTAGAACTTGTAGACCGCAATCACGATGGCGGTGAAGGCGATATAGGCAAACTTGGTGATCTCGACCCAGAACACGGCCGCGTCCTTGTTCTGCAAGGCGTCGTAGAAACGGCCATACCAGTCGTTGAACATGACGGCCAGGTAAACCGAGCTCAGGTTCAAGGCCACGATGGCGGCGAACAGGGCGCGTGCCTTCCATTTTTCTTCCGACCGGAAATAGGGCATCGACAGGTGCACCACGCGACGCACAAAAACCTGAAAACTGCCGAGCTTGTCAGTAAGACGCATGGTGAAAATGCTCCCTCAGGGTGTCGGATTGGATATGCCGCTGACCACATGGCCGGACGGCACATGGCGCGCTGCAGACTCGATATGGCCAGTCTGGTCATCGAAAAAGAAGTCGGGCTCGAATTCGCGCAGAAATTCGCCCTTGGCCAGCCCGCCCAGGAACATGGCCTCATCCACCTCGATGTTCCAGTCCATCAGCGTGCGGATGGCGCGTTCATGGGCCGGGGCGCTGCGTGCAGTCACCAATGCCGTGCGAATCCGCATGGCCGCCGTTCCTTCCTGCTGCAGGCGCTGCAGTGCCGCCAGCAGCGGCTTGAATGGCCCGGGCAACAGGGGTTGGCCGGCCTTTTCGGTTTCGTGTTGATGGAACGCCTTGAGCCCCTCGCGCTGGTAGACACGTTCTGCCTCGTCGCTGAACAACACGGCGTCGCCGTCGAAGGCAATACGCACTTCGTGCGGATGTGCTTCGCTGGCGTGCGCCGAAAGCGGGTAGACCTGCGCCGCCGGCACACCAGCCTGCAACGCCGCCCGCACATCGCTCAGGTGTGCCGAGAGAAACAGATTGGCGTGTAGTGGTTTCAGGTAGCGCCAGGGTGGCTGGCCACGGGTGAAGCTGCCACGCTCGATGGCCAGCCCGTAGTGGCTGGCCGAGCGGAACACGCGCATGCCCGAGACCGGGTCGTTGCGCGACAGGATCACCACCTCGACCGGACGTGATGCCGCTTTGCCAGTGGCGTCGTGCGCGACGCCGTTGCCGTTGAATGCCAACAACTTGCGCACCAGCGAAAACGCCACGCCGGGTTTGGCCGGCAAGTCCAGCCGCTGCAGCTGCAGGGCCATATAGGCGCGATCCTGCCCCTGCTCGAACACCGCGTTTTCCTCCTCGAAGTCAAACAAAGCGCGTGACGAAATGGCCACCACCAGTTTTCCCTCCAGCGACGCGGTCATGGTGATTCGCCGCTGCCGCGCCTTTGGTCGATTGCTGTCATGTACTCTGCTGCAGGAACATCTGGTACGCCGGGTTGGTCGTCTCTTCGACGCAGGGGTAACCCAGTTCGTCGAGAAATGTGGCAAATGCCTTGTTGTCTGGCTTGGGAACCTGCAATCCGACCAGAATGCGACCGTAGTCGGCGCCCTGGTTGCGGTAGTGGAACAGGCTGATATTCCAGCCCGGACGCATCATGCTCAGAAACTTCATCAGCGCGCCCGGCCGCTCGGGGAAGACGAAGCGCAGCAGCCGCTCGTCTTTCGCCAGTGCCGAATGCCCCCCCACCATGTAGCGGATATGGTCCTTCGCCAGCTCGTCGTGCGTCAGGTCGATGGCGGCAAAGCCGTGCTTCGAGAAATTGGCGGCGATCTTCGGACTCTCGCCCTTGCCATGCGTCGTGATGCCGACAAACACATGGGCTCGCGAGGCGTCGCTGATGCGGTAGTTGAACTCGGTCACATTGCGTGCGCCGCCCGGCAACTCGCCGATCAGCGTACAAAAGCGCTTGAAACTGCCGCGCTGTTCCGGGATCGTCACCGCAAACAAGGCCTCGCGCTCTTCGCCCACCTCGGCCCGTTCGGCGACAAAACGCAGGCGGTCGAAATTCATGTTGGCGCCGCACAGGATGGCGCAGTAGGTCTCGCCCCGGGTCTTGTGGCTGGCCACGTAGTGCTTGATCGCCGCCACAGCCAGCGCACCGGCCGGCTCGACGATGCTGCGGGTATCGACAAACACGTCCTTGATGGCGGCGCAGACAGCGTCGGTATCCACCGTCATGAACTCGTCTACCAATCCGCTGGCGATGCGAAACGTCTCCTCGCCCACCAGCTTGACGGCGGTGCCGTCCGAGAACAGGCCTACATCGGGCAGCGTGATGCGCCGGCCTTTCGCCACCGACTGCAGCATGGCGTCGGAGTCGTTCATCTGCACACCGATGACCTTGACCTCGGGGCGCACCGCCTTGATGTAGTTGGCCACGCCCGAGATCAGGCCGCCGCCGCCAATGGCGACAAACACCGCATGCAGCTCGCCCTGGTGCTGGCGCAGTATCTCCATCGCCACCGTGCCCTGGCCGGCAATCACCTCCGGGTCGTCAAACGGGTGCACGAAAGTCAGGCCTTGCTGCTGCTGCAACTGCAGGGCGTGGGCGTGCGCGTCCGAATAACTGTCGCCATGCAACACGATGTCGCCACCCAGCGCCTTCACCGCTTCGACCTTGAGCTGCGGTGTGGTGGTCGGCATGACGATGACCGCGCGTGAGCCCAGCTTGTGTGCGCCCAGCGCCACACCCTGGCCATGGTTGCCGGCGGAGGCGCAAATGACACCCTTGGCAAGCTGCGCGGCACTCAGCTGCACCATCTTGTTGTAAGCGCCGCGCAGTTTGAAACTGCGCACCGGTTGCTGGTCTTCCCGCTTGAGCAGCACCTTGTTGTGCAGCCGTCGGCTGAGCGACCGTGCCGGCTCCAGCGCGGACTCGACAGCCACATCGTAGACGCGCGCCGTCAATATCTTTTTCAGGTAGTCCGCAGGCGTCAGGTGTTTTGTTTTCATGGGATCATTGGCTTGGGCTTGCATGATAAGCGCCCGTTTTTGGAGGCCTTCACGTTATGGAATGCACAGTCAGCTGGACCGGCAGCACCGGCACACGATCAGCAATGGGTTTTCTCGCCGAAACCGGCAGCGGCCACAGCCTGATGATGGACGGCGCGCCGGACGCCACCAAACCGGACAACGGTGGCCAGAATCTGGCCCCACGCCCGCTGGAAACCCTGCTCGCCGGCGCCGGCGGCTGCACCGCCTACGACGTGGTACTGATCCTCAAGCGCGGGCGCCACGACGTGCGCAGTTGCTCCTGCAAACTCACCGCACAACGCGCCGACACCGACCCCAAGGTGTTCACCGCCATCCACATGCATTTCAGCGTGTCGGGCAAGGGCGTACCGGCAGCTGCCGTCGAGCGCGCCATTGCCATGAGCCACGACAAATACTGCTCTGCCACCATCATGCTGGGCAAAACCGCGGCCATCACTACCAGCTTTGAGTTGACGGACGCCTGACAACGGCCGGTCGCTCTCGACGGGCCTGGTTGGTGCGGCTGGCGGCTGTCCTGCACGGCGACGAACGGTGGTTTCGCCGCTGCGCGGTTCAGGCTATGAGCTCCAGGTGCGACGGCTTGGCCCCGACCACCACATTTCGCGCCACGCGCTGGTCGAAGGTTACCAGTCTCCCTCTGTGGCGGACTGCCAGGGCCAGCAAATAGGCATCCGTGACTTGCCGGTGTCCAAGCAGTCGCTGCCAGTCGATCAAGTCTGGCGCAAGCAAGTTGATGTCGGCCGGCCAAAACGCGTGTTCTGGCGCGGCGCAAGCCATAGCCAGGCGCTGTGCCACCTGGGCAGTGGGTCGGGGAGTGGGGTAGCCTGGTTGCGACATGATTCGCAGCACACCGTTTTGTGTGATCGGGCAGGAAGCCCAGCCTGCTGCCGCTTCCCGTACCATCCACTGCATGGCCCGACCGTGCATCGCGTGCCCGCCATCGAGCAACGCGATAAGCACATTGACGTCCAACAGCGCGCGCATCAAACGCCCTCGGCGTCGCGCAGTGCATCTATCTGGGCATTGGTGATCAACACGCCCTGCGATGGGAACGGTTGAAAACCGGCCACCGAAGACAAGCCGCCAGCAGAAAATCGCTCGCTGCCACCCGCGCCGGACATGGCCTGCCGCAACAAACGCGAGACCACAGTACCGGCCGACACACGCTGCTGGCTCGCCATTTCCTTTGCTGCCGCAAGAACGTCATCTTCAATGTCGATGGTTGTTCTCATGTACCTCTCCAGTTGATGTGACGACATCATGATGTTATCACATCATGGTGCGGCGGTGTCCATCACACCAGTTTTGAGCCGACCGACATTTAGAGTAGATTGCGGCCATGGCTACCATCACAATTGACTCGCTGACGCTCTCAGACAAGCTCAAGAGTGCTGGGTTCACACCCGAACAAGCCGAGACGGTAGTCCGCGTGATCGCTGAAGCACAGGATGACCTCGTTACCCGCAAAGACCTGGATGCAGCGCTGTCACCACTGCGGACAGATTTGGCCGTCCTCAAGACGGAAGTCGGTCAAATAAAATGGATGCTGGGTTTTGTGATCGGCGGCATCATCGCCGTATTGGCCAAGCTGCTCAGCCATTAAGAGCAATTTCTAGCTATCAGTCGGTACTCAGCCCCGGTGCGCCACCGTCGTCATGACGCGTGCCTCCGCCAAGTTGGTCATGGATGCGCCGCAATGCACTGCGATAGACCGCACCATCCTCGCGCCGGTCTACCGCCATGACCATGACGATGAGGCGCTCGTCTTCCACGCCGTATACCAAGCGTACGCCTTGTTTGCTCAGTTTGACTTTGTAAAAACCGGCCAGCTCACCGTGCAGCGCAGCGCCAGGAAGATGGGGCTGGTCGAGACGCTTTTGCAGCAGTTTGCGCAGTGGGGTTTTGATGGAGCCGTCAAGAGCCTGCCATTCCTGCCACGCCGATGGCACAAAGAACAGGCGATAACGGTATTTGGGTTTCGATTCAGAGCGAGTCAACGTCTACCTCGACAGCCTGACTGCGCTCAGACAATCGCTGCAGCACAACCCGATGCAACTTTTGATCGGCCAACTCGTCCAGCATGGCTTCAAAGAAAGCGGGCTCAACCATGTAGAACGCCGGCTTGTTGTGGTTGAGTACAGCGACCGGGTGGTTCTGCGCCTGGCGCAATACCGATGCCGGGTTTTTCTTGAACTCGGACATGCTGACGGTGCGATCAACAACCAGTGTCTGCATTTTCAGCTCGATTACAAGAGTCTTGGATAGCGCTTATTTTAGCGCACTTGATCGTCGAACCGGCTCAAATCCGGTGCGCCACCGTCGTCATGACCCGCGCCGCCGCCCGCATCACAGCCTGAACTGGCACCGGCAGCATGAATGCGCCAGCCTGTTGCGCCGCGTCGGCATGGCGCGCCTCGTCGGTTTTCATCTGCGCGACGATGGCGCGTGAGGCATGGTCGCCCGGTGGCAGGTCTTCCAGATGGCTTTGCAGGTGCGCCTCGACCTGGCGCTCGGTCTCCACCACAAAACCCAGACTGACGCGGTCGCCGAGTCGCCCGGCAAGCAGACCAAGGCCGAATGCGCCGGCATACCACAACGGATTCAGCAACGAGGGCCGCGCGCCCAGCTCGTCCAGCCGTTGTTGGGTCCAGGCCAGGTGGTCAGCCTCCTCGGCGCTGGCGCGCTCGAAATGGGCACGCAGGCTGGCGCTTTTGGTCACCAGCGCCTGCGAGGCATACAGGGCCTGGGCGCAGACTTCACCGACATGGTTGACACGCATCAGCGCACCCGCGTGTGCCTGCTCTGCCGCGCTCAATTCGGTCGCATGTTCCGGCACGGTGGGGCAGGCGCGCGATGCGTGGGGCGTGGCAAACAGGGTGCGCAAGGCGCTGTCGGCGGCGGTCAAAATGGCGTCCATCACGTTATCTCCAACGGTACAAAAGGGTTGACAACCTGAACGCCCAACGGGCGCTTCAATGAGCCGGCGTGTTCGGAGTAGAGCGTCTTGACGCCATGTT
>JANLVB010000292.1:0-3615 GCA_031363785.1 Betaproteobacteria bacterium | reverse complement strand
CACTACATCGTCAATGGCACCAAGCGCTACATCACCAATGCACCACAGGCCGGCGTGTTCACCCTGATGGCGCGCACCAATCCGGCGGACAAGGGCGCCGGTGGTGTGTCGGCCTTCATAGTCGATGCGAAATCGCCCGGTATCAGTCTGGGCAAGATCGACAAGAAGATGGGCCAGCGTGGTGCCCACACCTGCGACGTGATTTTCGAGAACTGCAGGGTGCCGGCAGAGAACCTGATCGGCCAGAAGGAGGGGCAGGGTTTCAAGACCGCCATGAAGGTACTGGAGAAAGGCCGCATCCACATTGCCGCCATCTGTGTCGGCGTGGCGCAGCGCATGCTGGATGACGCGCTGCGGTATGCGGTCGAACGCAAGCAGTTCGGCCAGCCGATTGCGCAATTCCAGCTCGTGCAGGCGATGCTGGCCGACAGCCAGGCCGAGTTGTATGCGGCGCAGTGCATGGTGGTGGACGCGGCGCGCCGGCGCGATGCCGGTGAAAACGTGTCCACCCAGGCCTCCTGCTGCAAGTTGTTTGCCTCCGAGATGTGTGGCCGTGTGGCGGATCGGGCGGTGCAGATCTTTGGCGGCGCCGGTTACCTGGCTGACTACGGCATCGAACGTTTCTACCGCGATGTGCGGCTGTTTCGCCTGTATGAAGGCACCAGCCAGATTCAGCAGATCGTGATTGCGCGCAACATGGTGCGCGACCTGCAATAACGGTTGGCGGAACGTGGTGGCTGCCCACACGCGCAAGTTGTCGGTTGCCCTGGTGTCGGTGCTGTTGGCCTGCAACGCGCTGGCCGGATGGACGCCATTGCGGACCACCGCGCGCGGCATCGATTACATCGACACCGAACCATTGGCGGTCGAGCGGAATCTGCGCCGGGTCTCCACCCTGACCGACCTGGCGCGCCCCGACAGCGACGGCGACCGCGCCTACCGCACCCTGCTCGAGATCGACTGCAACAACACCATTTACCGCAGTATCGAAAGTGCCTTTTTTGCCGAGCCGATGGCCAGCGGCAAAAGCACAGCACGTACCGACTCCGCCAGTCCCTGGCGCCAGGCGCCCGACGGTTCTGCCGCCGCTGCCGTGATGAAGTTGGTGTGTGCAAAGCCTTAGGCTGCTAGACTTTGGCCAAAACACGGTGTGGCACGCCAGCCTTGCGTGCCAGGAGACACATGAACACATCGACTCTGGTCGCGGCCGGTGCAGACCTCCTGACGGCGCTGGCGCAGCACAACGCGCAGCCCTTGTGGGACCGTTACCACCGCATAACCCGGCGCGCGCCTGCGGCGCAAGATGCGCCCTGGCATTGGCCCTGGGCTGCCATGGAGCCCTTGATTACACGCGCCGTGCGCGAGGTGGGCATGGACGATGCCGAGCGCCGCGTGTTGTTGCTCGCGCATCCGGCGTTTGCGGGCGCAGTGGTTACCACCACCAACCTGTCGGCTGGTTTGCAGACCCTGTTGCCAGGCGAGGTGGCGCGCGCGCACCGCCATGCCCTGCAGGCGATACGCTTTGTGCTGGAGGGGGAGGGCGCTGTCACCAGTGTGAACGATACGGCCTGCCCGATGGCCGAAGGAGACCTCATTCTCACACCGGCCTGGACCTGGCATGAGCATGTGCACCCGGGCGCTGGCCGCATGGTCTGGTTCGACGGTCTGGACCTGCCGCTGTGCGCCCATCTGGACACCATGTTCTTCGAACTCGGAGCGCCTGGTCGCACCAGCGTGGAACCACAGCCGACCCGTGCCTCGGTCCTGCCGCAGTGCGCGGCGACTCTGGCGCCGGATGCGGATGCTGCGGGCGGCGGCAGCCGATTTTGTTACAGCGCGCTGCGTGCCGCCGCCGCCTTGCATGCTGCGCCAGCGGCGGCGGACGGCAGCAGGCTGCTGCGCTACGTCGATGGCCGCAGCGGCGGCGCCGTGTTGCCGACGCTGGACTGTTACCAGCTAGCCTGTGCCCAGGGCCGACCGACCACGCTGCGGCGCAGCACGAGCAATGCTGTCTGCGTGGTGGTGCGCGGTGCAGGCAGCAGTGCCGTCGGAGAGACGCGCATCGACTGGAAGCGCAACGATGTGTTCACGGTGCCGCATTGGAACTGGTTCAGCCATACGGCGCGCTCGGGCGACGCGGTAATTTTCATGATGACAGACCGCGAGTTGGTGGCGGCGTTGGGTTACCTGCGCGAAGAGGAGGCAGTGGCATGAGGATTTGCCGTTTTAATGGTGACCGCCTGGGCCTGGTGCAGGATGGCTCGGTGTTTGACGTTACCAGTGTGTTGGCGCAGTTGCCGGCGCAACGTTACCCGCTGCCGCAAAAGGACCTGTTCATCGAAGCGCTGCCCGGTTTGCGTGCGCCCTTGCTGGCTGCCATGTCGGGTTCCGTTCGGCATGCGCTGGCCGACGTGTGTTTCGAGTCGCCGGTGGCGAACCCGGGCAAGATCATCGGGGCACCGATCAACTACCAGGCCCATCTGGACGAGAGCCGGGCGAATGCGGCCATTGCGCACGGGCGCAATGTGACATCGATTGCTGATTGGGGCCTGTTCCTGAAGGCCGGCAGTTCGCTGATTGGTTGTGGGCGCGACATCCAGTTGCGATTTCCGAACCGGCGCAACGACCACGAAGTTGAACTCGGCGTGGTGATTGGCTCGCGCTGCCACCAGGTGCGCCGCGACGATGCCATGTCGCACGTAGCGGGCTACAGCATCGCCCTGGACATGACCCTGCGTGGCACCGAGTTCCAGTGTTTTCGCAAATCCATCGACAGTTATTCGGTGCTCGGGCCGTGGCTGGTGACGGCCGATGAGATAGATGATCCGAACCAGCTCGACCTCTGGCTCAAGGTCAATGGCGAGATGCGCCAGCAATCCAATACACGACACCTGGTGTACGACATCGCGCGGCTGATCGAGTTTGCCTCGTCGTTCTACACACTGGAGCCCGGCGACGTCATCATGACCGGCACACCCGAGGGCGTCGGCCCGGTGCTGCCGGGTGATTTGCTGGAGGCGGGCATTGCCGAGGTTGGCGAGTTTTCCATCCGCGTCGCACCGGCCTATGCCGACGCGGCTGTTGCGGCTTGATTGTTCAACACCACGGGAGTCTCAGTTACATGGCCCAATTCAACATCCTCGGCATCTGCGGCAGTCTGCGCGTCAAATCCATCAATCGCTACGCCTTGCGTGCTGCGGGGCAGGCCATGCCTGCTGGCATGCGTCTGACCCTGGCGGCGTATGACGCAATACCGCTGTTCAACCAGGATGTTCAGGACCAGGGGATACCGGCTGCCGTGACACAGCTGGCGTCGGAGATTGCCGCCGCCGATGGCCTGCTGATCGCCAGCCCGGAATACAACTTCTCGATCTCGGGCGTGCTCAAGAATGCCATCGACTGGATGTCGCGGGTGACGCCGCAACCGTTCAAGGACAAGCCCATCGCCATCCTGTCGGCCACCGCCGGCCCATTGGGCGGCGGCCGCCATCAGTACGAAGTGCGCAAGATTCTGGGCGGGCTGGATGGTCTGGTATTGACCAGGCCGGAGGTCTTCATCAATTTGGCGCAATCAAAGTTTGACGCCGACGGCACCCTCACCGATGCCGCGACGCG
>JANLVB010000259.1:0-2794 GCA_031363785.1 Betaproteobacteria bacterium | reverse complement strand
GCTTGTTGGCTGTTGCCAGCCCCGTCTTGAAGGCGATGTCACCGGCTCGCATGGGCGGCACGACATTGAGCACCGCTGCCTTGACATCGTCGTTGAATTCGAACTTGAGCGTGTTGCTGGCTGCGTCCACGTCCGTCAACGTGTGTTTTGGCCGGTAATCCACGATGCCCTGGTAACGATCGGCCCAGGCCTTCTTGAACAAGGGACCCTTGGAGGTGACATCGTCGTTGGCATCGAGCACCAGCACCTTGCTCCTGGGTTTTGCCTTGCTGAAATAGTGCGCGACCTGGCAGGCCCGCTCGTACGGCCCGGGCGGGCAGCGGTAGGGCGCCAGCGGGATAACCAGCGCATAGACACCACCGTCTGGCATGGCCTCGAGCTGACGCCGCAGCGCCAGTGTCTGGGCACCGGCCTTCCAGGCATGCAGCACCTTGTCCTGGGCGCCCGGCCTGGCCATCCCGGGCAGGCTGTCCCACATGAAATCCACACCAGGCGCCACGATCAGGCGGTCGTAGGCCAGCTCCGCGCCGCCGGCCAGGCGCACGCTGCGTTTGTCCGGGTCGATCACCGTCACCATGTCGCGCACCACCCGCACGCCGTGGCGGCGCGACAAGTTGTCGTAGGGCGTGGTGATATCGGCCATGGTCTTGCTGCCGCCCAGCACCAGGTTGGATATTGGGCAGGAGACAAACGCCCTGTCCGGCTCCACCAGCGTCACGCTGATACGGCCGTCAGACCACATGCGAATGTATTTGGCCGCCGTGGCCCCACCATAACCGCCACCAACCACCACCACCTTGGGTCCGCTGCCACCCCCGGTGGACGCACACGCACCCAACAGGCCCCATACGGACCCGGCGGCAACACCCTTGACAATTTGACGACGTTGCATGTTGTGCCCCTTATTTCTTCAGCGCGGCAAAATACGCCGCCAGTTGTTCGAGCTGCTCGTCGCTGTAGCCTTTGGCAAGCTGGTGCATGATGGTGGCCGGCCTGCGCCCGGCCTTGTAATCCAGCAGTTTCTTTGCCATGTCCTCGCGCGATGCCCCGGCCAGCGAGTCCATGCCCGGCTGCGCGACACCACCAGTACCATGGCAGTTGGAGCAGGCAGCCGCCCAGCTGCGCAACTGCAGCGCGTCGGCCGGCTGGGCCCATGCCGCAGGCAGCAGCAGCGCGGCGGCGCAGGCGCCGAACAGTCGTTGGATTGTTTTCATGGGAACCTCCTGGCTTGTAATTGATGCCTACATACTGACGGACTGACTCGCCTTGACGACCGAACCCTCCAATACCTTGACCGCCACCGCCTTCAAGACCACCTGGGGTGGCAAATCGATCACACCTTGAAAACGGCCAAACTGGCCGAACGCCACAGGCACCGGGCCGCCCGGCAGCGTCATCGACCAGGGCTTTCCGTTGAGCAGGCCGGAACAGGTGATCTCCAGGCTGCCCTTGAACCCGGCCACGTTCTTTTGTGGCTGGATCATCAGCACCCGCCATCTTAGCCGACGATCTTCCTGTACCTCTGCCTGCAGAGCGCGTATCGCAATACCCTCCACGCCGGTATTGGGAATCAGCTTCTCGAAGAAACCCAGGTCATCGCGCAGCGCCATATTGTCGGCCTCGAGCTGCTTTTTTTGCGCCAGCAATTGGGCCTGCGCCGCCTTTTCCGCAGTGAGAAGCGTTTGTGCCGTGTTGGCAACCGATTGCGCCTCGTCGCGCTGGCTCCTGGCTTTGTCCAGATCGGCCTGCAGCCGCGAGAGTTCTTCACGGGTATCGCCGTCGATACCGGCAATGACCTTGCCAAACTCAAACGCCCACAACCCTATTGCCGCGCAAAACCCGAACACCACGGCCAAAACCGCCCATCGAAATGGCCAAGGCAAGGCGCTGCGCACCGCCATACGCGGTGCACTGATGGTGAGCCTACGCCGGAGAAGACGCAGTCGCATGGTGGCGCAAAAAGGCAAAAAACCGCCACAGGGGCGGTTTCTTGAAGTTCGATCAGCGCTTGGAGAACTGTTTGCGCCGGCGTGCCGAATGCAGGCCGACCTTCTTGCGCTCCACCTCGCGAGCGTCACGCGTCACGAAGCCGGCTTTGGACAGCTCGGGTTTGAGTGTCGCGTCGTAATCGATCAGCGCACGGGTGATGCCGTGGCGGGTAGCCCCGGCCTGGCCGGACTCGCCGCCACCCGCCACGTTGACCATGATGTCGAACGTCTCGACATGGTTGGTCAAAAACAGGGGTTGCTTGACGATCATGATCGAGGTTTCGCGGCCGAAGAACTCCTGGATGTCCTTGCCGTTGACGACGATTTTGCCGCTGCCTTTTTTCAGAAACACCCGCGCGACGCTGGATTTGCGCCGGCCGGTGCCGTTGTTCCATTCACCAATCATCTCGAAGCTCCTTCAAGTTCCAACACCTTGGGTTGCTGGGCAGTATGCGGATGCTCGGCACCACCGTACACCTTGAGCTTCTTGATCATGGCGTAACCAAGCGGGCCCTTGGGCAACATGCCCTTGACGGCCTTCTCGAGCGCGCGGCCCGGGAACTTGGCTTGCATGTCCTTGAAGTTGATGGCCGAAATGCCACCGGGGTAGCCTGAATGGCTGTAGTAGATCTTGTCGAGCGGCTTGGCGCCGGTGACACGCAGGCGGGCTGCGTTGATGATGACAATGAAGTCACCGGTGTCGACGTGAGGCGTATAAATGGCCTTGTGTTTGCCGCGCAAACGGAGAGCAACTTCGCTGGCTACTCGTCCGAGGACCTTGTCGGTCGCGTCAATCACAAACCACT
>JANLVB010000190.1:0-4170 GCA_031363785.1 Betaproteobacteria bacterium | reverse complement strand
GTCGCTTGCGCTGCGTTGTTGGCGCCAATGTCGGCAGCGCCCAGCGTCAGCCGGTTGTTGCCGTAGAAGAACTGGGTTCCAGCGGTAACGTCTGCCAGCGCAACACGGGTGCTGGGCGTGACGAAAAGGTCTGGCGTCGGGTCATCAAAATTGCCGAAGTCGTAACTGACCGTGACGATCTTCAGCGGGTCGTAGTTCTCGAACTGGATCAACCAGGGTTGCGCCACCGTGCCCTCACCCTGGACCCGGATCGTGGCGCCGGTGCCCAACGTGGCCAGCTGCGCCTGCAATGTCGCGCGTATCGAGGCCGCGTCCGGCGGTGAGGTGGTGTCGATGGTGACAGACACGGCACCGCTGCGGAAGGTGGCCGTCGCAATGTTCACCGGCAACTGGATGGAACCCACCACCACCTGACCCGGCGTCGCCACCTCGGCGCCAGTGCCGCCGCTGCTGTTGTAAAGCAGCGTGATCGGGTCGGCAAATGCCACCAGATAGGCCGAGTCGGCAAAAAACACCGAAACATCGGCCAGCAACGACACACTGGCCAGCCGATTCTTGAGTTTCGCCGCCTGTGCATCTTGCAGAGTACCCACCGCATCGCCATTGGCATCGACAGGAATGTCGGCATTGGTCGCGATGTCGGCGGCCAGCAACGTGATTACGCTGCCCTGGTAATGCAGGGTCGTGCCCGCCACCAGCGCCGCCTGCGGAATCGATTGCAGCATCAGGCCGCGATCCGGATCGGCAGCGGCGTTGACAACACCGGCGCCGGTGTTGATGCCGAGCTGGGCCGCAGCCGGGAAATCGACCCGATAGGAGCCGGCGCTGAAGCTGACCGTGGCGTTCGCAAGCCCCGGTATCTCGACAAAATCGACCTGGTAACGCGCAGCGGCCGCGTCAAACAGCACCACCACATCGCGCAGGCCAGCCAGCACCCGCAGGCGGCTCTGGATGCGCTCGGCGATCAGCTCCGGGTCAGCCGAAACCAGGTCGCCGGCCAGCAGGGTCGCGCTCTGCGCCAGGTAGTTGATGCTGACGTTGGCGACCACGGCCGCCTGCGGTATGTACTGCCGCGACGGGCTGCCACCGGTGTTGGCGGAGACCGCAGCCGCGCCGTAGAACAGGCTGGCCGGCACCTCCGTGCCGCGGAACTTGGCCTGCAACAGGGCAGCCTGCGCTGTCGTGTCTGCGGTGATGTCGGCGGCAACCAGGGTAATGGTGTTGTCGCCGTCGGAAAACTGGGTGCTGGCCAGCACTGCGGCAGCGGGAATCAGCTGGTTTTGTGCGGTGTTCGCGCTGGAGATGCTCAAGGTTCGCTGCATGTCCTGCACCTTGATCACACGCTCGAGCACCAGCGGGTTGCCGAAGGCGTCCAGCGCAACATCGCGCAGCACGATGGACCAGGGTGAGGACACTGTTTCCAACCCGGGCGTCGCGGCGCGTTTGTTGCGGCCGTCGTTGAAGCGCAGCAGCTCGGTGGGCACCGCGTTGAAATTGATCTCGAAGCGTGCATCTTCGCTGCGGTAACGCACCGTCAGGGCATCGGGCCCGGCTGGCGCGACCAGCGTGTTCAGGGCAGTTTGCAACAACGCCGCCTGCTGCGCCGTGGTGCTGCCGATATTGGCGGCAGCAAGTGTCAGCACCCGGCCGGCAAAGCGGAATTGTGTGCCGACGGCAATCGAACTGGCTGCCACCGCCTGGCGTTGCAAACTGCTGGTGTCGGTGGCGGCCACGTCGGCACGCCCGTCGTCGTAGAACAGCGTCTGCGCACCGGCGTTGGCAAAGGAGACCGAGAACGGAGCACCGGCGGAGACAAAACGCACTGTCAGGCCGGACAACTCGGGGGCTAGCAGGCGCAATTGGGTCTGCAGCTTGGTGGCCTGCAGCGCGCCGTCGGCGTCGATGTGTGTTTGCGCCAGGGTGACCACGTCATTTCTATACCGGAACTGTGCGCCCGCCACCAGAGCGCTGGCTGGTACCGTCTGCTGCTGCAAGGTGTCGCGCACCACCGTGCTGCCGGTGCCACCAACCCAGACATCGTTGATGTTGGACAGGCCTTCGAGTGCGGCAGTGACCTGCGCCGCGCTCATGCCGGCGGTGATCTCCACCGACTCTGCGCCGTACCGAATTGCAGCGTGGTCTTGCCAGCTGGCCAGCGTCAGCGACTGCGTGGCCAGCTCGGCGCCGCGCACCGCCCGCGAATACGGCAACTGATTTGCCACATCGCGGGCAATGGCCGACACATTGGTGGCGCCACTACTGATACGCTCGCTGCGGATGTCCAGGAAGTTGCTCTTGGCATCGGTATCCGCTGCAACGATGACGATGGTCCAGACATCGGGCGTGCCGCTCTCCAGCACCTCGACCCGCGTCACCTGGGCCAGCGACTCCAATGCCGCTTTCAGACCGGCTTTGCCAAAAGCCACATTGATGTCGACCCCGGCGGCGCCATACCACACCGTGGCCGCCGATCCGGTGTTGGCCGCCGAGGCGTTGAAGGTCTGCACCCGGTTGGCCGGGTTGATCGCTGCCGCGTTCACAACCGTGAGTGGCTGCGCCACTTCGAGCCTGATGCGCTCGAAGCTGGCGGCTGCTCCCGGCCCGGCGGCAAAGGTCACCGTCCAGTCCCCCGCCGAGCCCGTCACGCTGACCGTGGTGTTGCTGAGGCTGCTGCCCAGGCCTTCGAACAGCGCCTTGACCTGCGCCGCGCTCATGGTCGAATCGACAGCGAACCGATCGTCGCCATAAACAACCATGGCCAGCTTGGGCAGGCCTTGGGCGTCGAGCCCGGTGCCCAGCACGATGCGCTGCTGCACGTTGTTGCCCGCGACAACTTGCTTGGCGAGGAGCACAACTGGCGCAGGTGCGGCCTGCACCACATCGAGCGTGATGCGTTCTAAGCTTGCGGTTGCTCCTGGTCCGGCGACAAAGCCCACCGTCCAGTCCCCCGCCGAGCCGGTCACGATGACCGTGGTGTTGCTCAGGCTGCTGCCCAGGCCCTCGAACAGCGCCTTGACCTGGGCGTCGGTCATGGTCGAATCGACTGCGAACTGGCCAAGGCCGTAACCAACAATGGCCCGCTTTGGCAAACCATTGGCGTCCAGCCCGTTCGCATCCAGATTAGCGCCCAGCACAATTCGTTGCTGAGCATTGTTGCCAGACACCACTTGCGCCGCGAGACCAGCCTGGTATTGCCGGGTGACGGCGAACGAGAGCTGGTGGAAGATGCCCTGTGCGGTCTTGTCGGCATCCAGCAGCACCACCGTCCAGGGGTCGGCCGCGGTCGCGCCGGCCACCACCGACACGGCGCGCATCCCGCCCAGTTGTGTCTCCAGCGCAGTCTCCAGCGCCGACGCCAGCAACTTGAAGCTGACCGGGTCGCGCGCCAGCGCCACGGTGGCGTTGTTGCCGTTGTACGAGAAACGCAGCTCGACCGCGTCACTGGGCAGGGCCAGCAACTGGCGGTCGTTGAAGTTGCTGTTGACGGCTGGCGCCTGCGCCCGGTTGACACTTCGGGTGAGCGACTGGCTGGCGACCAGATCACCACCACCGGAGCTGAGCTCAAGCTGCAGGTAGGCACCACCCACCGGTGCTGCATTGACAAAATCGACCACCCACGGATCGGCCTCGCTGGCACTACCGGTGATGACGACCGCATTCAGGTCCGGGTGCAACGCACGCAGGCGCGCCTGCACGGTGGCCGCGCTGTCGCCACGCTCGATCACCACTCCCTTGTCGCCGTACCACAGAATCGCGTCCTGGGCCGGAACTGCAGCTTTCGCCGCCGTGGCGGCCTGCGCCAGCGCCGTGTCCCAGGGGTTGAGCATCAGCAGTTGCACGCGCTGGCCGTCGATCAGGTCGGCGGCGCTGGCCGCCTCAATCAGCCGCGGCGCATCGGCGGTTGTCGGGTTGCCGTCGGAATGCACCAGATACTCTGCCAGCGGATCGGCCAGGCGATAAAAACGCTGCGACACCCGGGTGTCATCACGCGGCGCCAGCGAGCCAATGAACGACTGCACGTCGTAGTGCTGCGCCAGGCGCATGAACATGCCATTGTTGTCGGTATTGGCCGAGAGGATCTCGATCTTCCACGGATCGGCAATGGTGCCAGTGCCGCTGACCGAGACATCCCCGATCTGTTCCAGGCTCTCCAGCGCGGTGGTGAGCTTC
>JANLVB010000189.1:0-13393 GCA_031363785.1 Betaproteobacteria bacterium | reverse complement strand
GACCTTCGCCGTGCGCGCCGTCGATCTCGACATCCAGGAGGGTGAATTCCTCACCCTGCTCGGGCCGTCGGGTTGCGGTAAAACGACAACCCTGAGGATGATCGCGGGTTTTGTGCTGCCTACCAGTGGCACGGTATTTCTGGGTGACGAAGACGTCACCCGGCTGCCACCCAACAAGCGCGGGATTGGCATGGTGTTCCAGGACTACGCGCTGTTCCCGCATATGACGATTGGCGAGAACATCGGCTTCGGTCTGGCCTAACGCCGCATCGACAAGGCAACGATCGGCAAACGGGTCAAGGAACTGCTGGACATGGTGCAGTTGTCCACGGTCGAGCACCGTTATCCGCCAGAGCTGTCTGGTGGCCAGCAGCAACGCATTGCAGTCGCGCGGGCCGTGGCCTACTCACCCCGCGTGTTGCTCATGGATGAGCCATTGGGGGCGCTGGACCTGAAACTGCGTGAAGCCATGCAAGGCGAGATCCGCCAAATCCAGCAGCGGCTGGGCACCACCACGGTCTATGTCACGCATGACCAGACGGAAGCCATGCACATGTCGGACCGCATCGTCGTGATGAACGACGGCCTGATCGAGCAGATGGGCAGTGCCGAGGAAATCTACGACCGCCCGCAAACCCGTTTTGTGGCGGACTTCATTGGCCAGATCAACTTGCTGAATGCCGACGTCGTAGGCCAGGAGGGCGGTTTCTGTGTGATCGAGATCGATGGCGAGCGGGTGCGGGTTGAACAGGCACCGGCCGACGCGCACGGTAGAGTGACTGCCGGCCTGCGGCCGCAGCACCTGAAAATCATGCCACCCGGCAGTGCTGCCGAAGGCCAGAACCGGCTGCGTGGCCAGATTCGCAACCGCATTTTTTCCGGCAATCTGGCCCATGTGGATATCGAGCTTGCTGGCGGACAGACGGTGACCGTGGAGACCAGCCCGCACCATGTGGTGGGCGAAACACACAGCGCGGTTGAAGTGCATTGGTCGCCCGGGCACGGCTGTGTTTTGACGTGTTAGGGCTTGGCGTTGAAGATTGATCGTGACTAGCCGCATACCCGTCAACCCGGGCCAGGTCGAATGGTCGGGCGACAACCCGGGCATCTATCTCAAACGACTATCCGATGGCCCGTTTACTGCATTGGCGCTGTTCTTCCGCGTGGTGCTGTCGCCACATGGGCGCGGCACTGCGATGCTGGTGCTTGGAGAGCCCGACGTCGCTGCCGGCTGGCCGATCGCACGCAATTTGTGCATCAGCGACAACCAGGCCCTGTGCAGGTACCTGATCGACGGGTTCGTGACCAACATGCCCTCCTTTCGTGGCAAGGCCGGCCTGACACATGCGAGCTTCCTGCCTCTGACCGGGGAGCGCACGTTGGACAGCACCGACTCGCGTTTTGCCGAAGTCGTTGAAAGCGGCACGCTGGTTGCAGAAATGGCGTGGGAACAACTCGGCGCGCCGTTCGCGGTCAAAGTGAACAAGGAGCAGTCCTCCACCGGTACCCATGAGATGGTCAGCATCTTTCTGGAAGCACGCGCGGCACAGATCACGCTCGGCGGCAAGGCCCTGGATGGGCAGGTTGCCGACCGCCAGATGTTCGGCCGCACCATCAGCACCGCGTTCCTGGCCTTCTCGGAGACATGGATCAAGCCGGCTTGACGCCCGAGCAACGGCCCCAATCCAACAACAGCGCATCCACCATGCCCATTGGCATCCCGATCAACCCAGACCGCCTTGACTGGACAGGTGACAACCCCGGCATCATGCTGAAGGAGCGCGAAGACGGGCCGTGGAGCGCCCTGGCGCTGTTTTTCCGAATTGCCTGGTCCGCCCATGGCCGAGGCACGGCGCTGATGCTGTACGAACATCCCGACGCGGCGCTGACCGTTCCAGATGCGCACAACGTCGTGATCACCGACAACGAACCGATGGCGCGGTACCTGATGCAAGACTTCGTGGCGCGCTTCGGGGTCTTTGGTGAAGTTGCCGCCTTCCGAGCCATGCGCTGTCTGCCCATGACGCACGCTGCAACCACTGGCGACCCCTGCGGAAACCGGGTCACCGAGACGGTCTGCAGCGGCAACCTGGCAGTTGAACTGGTATGGGAAGAACTCGGCAAACCCACGGCGCTGGAGCTCCCGCCAGAGCTGTCTGGCACCGGCGCCCACACCATGTTCAGCGTGTTGGTGGAGTCACGCCGCGCGGCCATCCTGGTCAACGGCCGCCAGTTGCCTGGCAAACCAGTTCCCCGCGAACAGGCCGGCATCCAGACCACTACCGCATTCCTGTACTACGCCGAATCCTGGCTGCGCGCCTGAGCCTCTCTCAAAAAACCGTCTTGGCACCCACCGCCGCCAAGCCGGCGCGGGCAACTTCCAGGTCCTCATCGCCGGAGCCTGAGCTGACCCCTATGCCGCCCACATGGTGGCCGTCGATGACGATGGGCAAACCACCGGCCAGGTTGGTGTAGTGACCATCCGTCGCCAGGCCCACACCGAGTTCGTACTCGGCCGGCAACGCGCCCGACGGATGGCGCCGCTCTGCCGACACCTGGGCCTTGCGCAGAGCCGGGCCACCGGCAAGTCCGGCGGCGCCGTCGGTGCGGGCATAGGCCAGCAGCTGGCCACCGGCGTCCATGACGGCGATGCACTGGGGCACCTGCATCCTTTGCGCATGGGCCACAGCGGCAGCCAGCATACGCGCCGCGGCGGCATACGACAACTTCATGGTGGGTATCAACAAATCACTCATCGAACGGCTCCTTGGGCAGGCAGCGTGTCAACGCCGCGGTAGATATTTCTTGTCGACCTTGCAGATATAGGTGTATTTTGGGTTGACCATCTGGGTGCAACGCGCCTCGGCGATCTGGCCCAGCAGCATGTAGGCCTCGCTGGCCTTGAATCCGTAGGACGCCTCCATCCAGTACACCATCTCCTCGAACGCGATGCGAAGGGCATCTTCCAGCGGCCGCGCACAACCCAGGGTGCAGATGTGGGTGGCGGTCTCGATGCGTGGCCAATTGAGCTTTTCAGCCGCTGGGCAGACGAACACCTGGCAGCGCAGATGGCCACGGATCTCGATGGCACCCATGCCATTGACTTCGCCGTCACCCTGCAAGGCATGTACATCGCCAAAGTACAGATAGGCGCCTTCGTGCCAGACACGAAAACTGACCAGGCTGCCATTGCAGACCTCCTGCACATCCAGATTGCCGCCGTGGGGACCGTTGTCGATGGTGATCACCCCGCCCGCGACCGGCGCCACACCGATCACGCCGACCATGGGCTTGGCGTCGAGCTTGAGGGACTCGCTCCAGTGCACGATGCCGTCCTCGACCCGCACGGTATGGTTCTGGATGCCGAATTCGCGCCGCCGTACCCAGTCCGGGAAGATGCCGATCCCCGGCCATAGCGCCGTATATCCTAGGCCGTGCACACCGACATGGATCACCCGCACCACGATCATGTCGCCCGGCTTGGCGCCCTTGACCTTGATCGGGCCCGTCGCGGGATTGACAAATGGCAGCGTGATGTCTTTCTCGCACAACTTTTCTTCCAGCGAGTGGATCAGGTGGCCGCCGATGTTGAGCTCGGTCTCGATCTCGAAGATCTCGCCATGCTCCACCTCGGCGGTGAAGCTGTCCACGGCCGCAAAGGCGTATTTCAAGTCACCTTTGCGTATCACCTGCCCACGGTCGATGGGGGTCACTTCGGAAATATTCATGGCATGCTCCTGAGGATGTCAACAAACAGGGTCGGTGCTACGCTCAGCGCGCCAGCAAGTCCCGCAACGCGGTATCCAGAAACGCCATGTCCGGAGCGTGCAGTCCTGGGGCGCCGGCGATGTGGCCCCAGTCGGACGGAATCGGACGCAGCTCTGCATCACGCATGTGCTGCAGCTGCCATTCGTTGTCGGCCACCGGAAAGTACAAATCTGTGGCGCCCGGCAGTAGCATGGTTTTGGCCGTGATGGCGCGCAATGCGGCCGGATAGTCACCCCGGTAGAGCGGGTTGTCGCTGATATCCGAGCGCTGCCAGGTGGTCAACATGCCCAGCAGGTCGTTGGCATCGAACTGCAGAAAATTGGCCTCCCAGAACGCAGTCATGTGGTCGTCCGGCGACGCGTGGCCCAACACACGGTACAAGGCGTCACGGTAAAACGCCTGCGAAGGACCCCAGCCCGCCCAGACCCGCGCAAAGGCCCGGATGCCGCGCTGCGGCGCATGACGGTACCAGCCGCCATTGAAATCCGGATCGGCCAGCAAGGCGGCCTTGACACCTTCGAGAAAAACCCAGTTGTGCGGTGCAGTCCTGGCAGACGCACACCAGGGTGCCAGCCTTTGCACCATGTCCGGAAAAATGGCCGCCCAGTGGCTGGCCTGCTGGCCACCCATGGAGAACCCGGTTGCCAGGGCCAGTCGCCGCACCCCCAGATGCTGCGTCAGCAGGCGATGCTGGCAATGCACGTTGTCCCAATGCGTGACGGACGGAAACTTGGGCCCGTTGCAAGGTGATGGGGTGTTGGACGGCGACGACGACAGGCCGTTGCAGAACATGTTGACGACCACGATGAAGTAGCGCTCGGGGTCCAGCGCGTGGCCGCTGCCTATCATGCCCTCGTAGTCCACGTGGCGCCCACCGTAAAAAGTCGGCACCAGAATCGCGTTGTCCCCCTGGCCGTTGAGTCGCCCGTACGTCCTGTAGACCAGCCGCGCAGTGCGCAAGGTCGCACCGGATTGCAACCGGACGTCGCCCAACTCAAATACATCGCCATCGGTCACGCCGCATCCTCCAGACTTGATGGAGCGTCGGCGCTGCCCGTCGCGCCAGACAGCGAGCCAGCAAAAGCTGATCTGGCCCGGCACATGCTGCTGCATCACCAGAATGTGCATAATAGTAACATATTGTTCGCCACGTGATAACACCGCAGAGGTGCAAACAAGCCACCTGCAACCACACGTTTCGTGGTACAGCTTGATGCAATGCAACCTGATTTCCCGAAGCCCATGGCCATGCCGCAATCACCCTACACCGACACGCCGGATTTGAATGGAACCCGTTTGCCAGCGCACCTGCCGGGCAGCGCCACACCGCTGCTGCGCACCTACCGCCAGCTGATTGGTGGCGTCTGGTGTGACGCTGCCGGTGGGGAGTGGCTGGAGTCGCTCAACCCGGCCAATGGCGAGGCCTGGGCGACGATTCCGCGGGGCCGCGCAGCAGACGCAGAGCGCGCCGTGGCAGCCGCGCGCGCAGCCTTCGAGTCGGTGGCTTGGCGCAGCATGACGGCCAGCGCTCGCGGCGAATTGTTGCGGCGTGTCGCCATTTACCTGGAGAGCCATATCGAGGCGCTGGCGGTGATCGAGGCGCGCGACAACGGCAAGCGGCTGGTCGATGTGCTGCCCCAGTTGCGCACCCTGCCGAAGTACTTTCACTACTACGCCGGACTGGCCGACAAGATCGAAGGCGCAGTCATACCGAACGACGTGCCCGGCGTCTTCAACTACACGCGCCATGAACCGCTGGGTGTGGTGGTGGCGATCACGCCATGGAACTCGCCCTTGATGCTGGCCGTGTGGAAACTGGCGCCGGCGCTGGCTGCCGGCAACACGGTGGTGCTCAAGCCGTCCGAGCATGCCTCGGCATCCACACTGGAGTTTGCCGCGCAGCTCGAAGCCGCAGGCTTGCCTCCCGGCGTCGTCAATGTGGTCACCGGGCTGGGTGGCGAAATCGGTGCCCCCCTGGTGGAGCACCCCCAGGTGGCCAAGATCACGTTCACCGGCTCGGACGCCAGCGGCAAACGCATCGCGGCCACTGCGGCGGCCGACCTCAAGCGCGTCACGCTCGAGCTCGGTGGCAAATCACCGCAGTTGGTGTTCGACGACGCCGACTTCGACAGTGCGGTGCACGGCGTGTTGTCGGGCATATTCCTGGCCCTGGGCCAATCCTGCATCGCCGGCTCGCGCCTGCTGGTGCATGACAGCATCCACGACCGATTCGTGGAGCGCCTGGTGGCTGGCATGCAGGGCGTACGCATCGGCGACCCGTTCCACGCCGAGACGCAGCTCGGGCCAGTGGCGAACCAGCCGCAGCACGAAAAGATAATGGCGTTCATCGAGCAGGCCCGTGCCGAGGGCGCAACCTGCGTGCTTGGCGGGCGCTCCGTGCACCCGGCAAGCTGCGGTGCCGGCTGGTATGTGGAGCCCACCATCTTCACCAACGTGCGCCCCGACATGCAGTTGTACCGCGAAGAGGTGTTTGGACCGGTACTGGCGGTGTGCCGCTTCCACACCGAAGACGAAGCGGTGCAGATGGCCAACGACAGCGCCTTTGGCCTGGCGGCCGGCATCTGGACGACCGACATGGCGCGCAGTATCCGGCTGTCGGAGCGTATCGCCGCCGGTACCATCTACGTCAACACCTACCGCAGTGTCAGCCCGCTGTCTCCGGTGGGCGGCTACAAACACAGCGGTTACGGGCGCGAGAACGGCATCGATGCGATCCGCGAGTTCCTGCAGGTCAAGAGCGTCTGGCTGGGCCTGGTACCGGTGCCCAATCCGTTTCCCCAAGTGAAAGGCTGAAGCCATGTCCACTGTTGCAGGGCAGACCATACGCGGCGCCGACATCATTGCGGCCATCAAGCGCAGCGGCATCTCGACCATCGTCGCCCTGCCCGACATCGTGACCAGCGACCACCTGCTGTGGCCGATCTCGCGCGACCCGGAGCTGCGCCTGATCCGCATCTGCAAGGAGGACGAAGGCGTCTCGATCTGCTCCGGCCTGGGTTATGCCGGTGTGCCGGCCATGCTTTTGATGCAACAGACTGGTTTGATGGACTCGCTCAACTGCATCCGCGGTGTGGCGATGGAATACGAGTTCGGCCTGTGCGCCATCGTCGGCCTGCAGGGCATGGAGCCGGACCGCATGCCGCCGCAGTCGGACAAGTACGGCGTGCGCATCGTCGAGCCGGTGCTCGACGCCATGGGCATAAGCCACGGCCGGCTGACGCTGCGTGGCGACGAGGTGCGCATCCCCGACGCCTTCCGCACCGCGCGCGGCAGCAAACGCCCGTTCATTTTTCTTGTCACCCGCAGCCCGGAGTAAACCGCCATGATGCGTCGCGATGAATGCCTCAAGGTGCTGGCCCGCCACCACACCGACCAGATCGTCATTCCGGTCTACCAGGCCGCCTTCGAGTGGCGCACCATCAAGCCCGGGGGCCATGACCTATCTGGGGACCGGCGCCAGGGCCCAGGCCACCTCGCACGGCCAGGGTATGGCAATGGGTCGGCCGGACAAACGCGTGATTGTCATCGACGGTGATGGCAGCCTGCTCATGAACCTGGGCAGCCTTGTCACCATTGCGGAGGCTGCGCCGCGCAACCTGGTGCATTTTGTCTGCCAGAACAACACCTACGAGGCGAATGGCTTTCACCCGATACCGGGCGCCAACAAGGTCAGTTTTGCCGGGTTCGCACGTGCGGCCGGCATCGAGAAGGTGTACGAGTTTGACGAGCTCGCCGACTTCGACCGGCGTATCGGTGCCGTGCTCGGGGAGCCGGGACCGGTGTTCGTAGTGCTCAAGGTAGTGGCCGGAGAACCCTACCCGCAGGACTGGTCAGTCATCCACAGTGGCGCCTTGCGCCAGCAGTTTGCCGAAGCCCTGGCCAAGGCTTGACTAGGAGCCTGTCGGGCTTTGGCTCAAGCGGCCCGATAAGCCGTGCACTCCACCTCGACCATGATGTCCGGGTTGAAAAACGCACTCATATAGACCCAGCCCAGCGTCGGCCGGATGTCCTTGAAGACCTCGGCGTGGGCACGGCCCGAGTCGACCCAGTGGCGCGGATCGGCCACATAGATGCGGGTCTTGATCACGTCGTGGAAGTCCATGCCCAAGGCACGTAATGATTCACCGATCAGTACCAGGCAGGCCTGCGTCTGGCGATAGACGTCGCCCGGGAACAGGATCGCGCCATCCGGTGCCGCTGGCGAACACAGGCTGGTCTCGACCAGGTTGCCAATGCGCACGGCACGCGAAAAGCCGTTTTCGGCCTCCCACGGACGCGAGGTAGCGTAAATCTGGCGCTTCAGGGCTGCAAATCCGGGATTTGCTGCGGCCTGGGGTTGGAGGTCTTGGTGTGAGGGCATTTTTTTCTCCGAAAATAGTGGAAAAACGTGGGCTGGTCATCGACCCTGGCTTGGCAATGCGCCATAAAGCGTTCGCACCCCCGTCAACGCTGGCAATTCTTCCAACCGCAGGCGTAATCCGCTTGCGCCAACAGCCCCCAGCACCGGATCGACACAGGCATGAAACTTGACAGTCAGTTGGGTGTCGGACAGCGGCCGCTGCGGCATGCCCGATGGCACCCGGACAGTACGCGAAACGATGCCACCGGACAACCCCGTCAGCGTAAGCACAGCGCCCTCGGCGCAACCCTGCAGCGCCTTCAGAGCCGACCCCGATGCCAGTCGCACTTCGACCTGTAGCAGCGCGGCGACGAGTCGGGGATCGGCAATACTGCCTGCGTTAAGGTGGGATGGAAGCAATGCGCCAAACGCCAGCACAGATCCCAACGCGAAAGGCAGGCTGAATTGCGCCTCGGTCGCGTTTTGGGGTGGTCCAAACGGCATGTTGTCGAGTACCACCGCCGGCACCTCGCACAGTACATGCGCGACCGGCTCCTCCAGATCGGCCAGGGCATCACACAAGGCCTCGGTCGCGGCCTGCCCGTAGGAGCAGATCGGGTACTGCTTGAAAGCCATGGGCGCACGCTCGAACACATAACGATGCCCCAACAGCGCAATCTCCTCCATGTGCACGGCACCGTCGTTCAGCAGCGCTGCAAAACCATGGCGATGCCCGACCACGTCGGCGCCCATGTTGATGCCGGCACGCGCCAGCATGGCCGAGCGCACACCCGCCTCGGCCGCCAGTCCGCAAGCCACAGGCTTCATGGGCGTGCCGACGATAACGCGCAAACCACTTGCCTGGGCAAGAGCGATGTCAATGGCGGAAGTTGTTCCGGCGGTATCCAGCGACATGGCCTTGGCGGCGCCTGCCGCCGCCGCGACGGATCCGAGCAGCCCGGTGGTCCAAAAACCATTCCAGAACAGATCGTGTCCAAAAGCCCTACCCAGAGCGCAATGCACTTCCACACCCGCCACAAACGCGTCGAAAGCGACACGCCCGCTGCAGTCCACGGATTCGGCTGCGGCCAACACGGCCGGCCACACCACGGCGCTGGCGTGCACCATGCCCTCATACGACACATCGTCGAAATCCAGCACATGGGACGCGGTGCCGTTCACCAATGCAGCCGCCAACGCCGAGCCGTGCTTGCCGGCACCAAGCACCGTGCAGTCACCAGCGCCGTACTCCATCGCTGTAACGGTGCGGACTTTCCCGCACGCCGCATGATCTGCCCCTGCCATCGACACCCCGACAACATCCAGCAAGCTGCGAAACGCCTCTCGCCGCGCTGTAAACGGAGCCTGATCCCCCGTGAAGCCCACCACCCATCGGGCAATTTCGCGCGACACAGTTGACTCAGCGACGCCCATTTCGGGTCAGACCCAGTCGACGCCGCTGATCCGCTGGTGCCTGACTACTCTTGGCCTACCACGCCCCACTGCTTGTTGAGTTCGGCGAAGTAGCCGTTCTGCTGCTTGATCGTTACCCAGTTGTTGACAAAATTGATCCACTGCTGGTCTTCGATCGCCATCAGAAACGCCATCGGAATGCTGTTCTTCGGTTTGTCCAGCAAAATCAGCTGCAACTCAGGGTATTGCTTCATCAGCGCCGCTCCCTCGATCAGGCTGGCCACGGTGAAATCCACCTTGCCGGCCAGCAACTCCTGGAAGTCACGCGCCGGGGACTCCACGCGCTTGACCTTGACTTTGGGCAGGGTCGTTTGCACGAACTGCTCGAACGTCGTGCCCAGGTTATAGGCGGCCGTGAGTTTGGCGTCGTTCATGGCATCCCAGGACTTGAACTTGGCGGCGTTCTTCTTCAGTACCAGGGGAAAAAACGCATTGCGGCCCCAGGGAATGGAAAACGCCGCCGCCTTCGCACGCGCGACACTCATCGAGGTACCGGTCATGGCGATATCGAACTTGTCAGACTGCACGGCCGTCATGATGGACTTCCAGTCGGTGATGACGAACTCGACCTTGACGCCGAGGTCCTTGGCGAGTTCATTGGCAGCATCGATCTGGTGGCCACGGAACTCGTTGCTGCCGGGGTCGCGAAAACTCATGGGCACGAAGTCACCAGTCGTGCCAACGCGCAAAACACCAGTTTCCTGGACCTTTTGCAGGCGCGATTTGCTCGCCTGGGCGGACGCGTCGACCGGCGCCAACAGGGCAGCCACAGTCAGGGCCACGGCGAGGGGGGGAAGGATACGTTTGAACATGGATGCTCCTTGAAAAATCAGGGGTTGGGGGAAGAAACCGGGTAGGCAGACTGCAGGGCCTGGCGCAGCTTTTCGCGCCGTTGCTCCTGGCTTTGCATGCCTGAAGACAGCAGGCTGTCGGTGACGCACTGGCCAAAGCCTGCAAGCGCTGCAGCATCAGCAATGGTGCGTGTTCCAGCCGGCCAGACGGTGTCCTGGCAATAGGTGCCAATAACGCCATGTTGTCCCGGCGCTGCTGCAGGAACAGCCTGGCTACGGATGCCGTTGCGAACCAGGCGCCGCAAAGTCGCAACACCACGATCCGAAGTGCCCAGGTTCTCGTTTGCGTGCACGGCGACCGGGCGCTGCGACACCTGCACCTCATAGTCGCCGGGAAAGCGCTGGCGCTGCTCGTAGGAGCGCTCCTGTTCAGTCTGGCCAACAAAGTCGATGCTCTGTTTGCCGACCTTCGACACGTCGCCAATGCCCTTGGGATCGAGTTCGGTGCGAAAAAAGCGCCAGCCGATGGTCATGGTGTTGGTGTCGTCGATCGGCACCATCCAGCGCAGCATGGACGAGCGCTGCATCAGCTTGGTCTTGTCGGCGGCCTCCCAGATGGCCCCGGTCTGGTTGCAGTTCGGGAGGATTGTCTCGGTGGAGCGCGTCCACCAGTGGTCCTTCCAAAGCCGGGTCTGCACGTTGATCATGCCCAAGGGGGTTTCGCGGTACTCGATTTCCTGCTCGGCCCCGGACGCATCACCAAACTGGGCACCCGTCATGCGGGTGTGCAGGTACACCACATGCACCGGGTCCTGGGTGTTTTCGTACACCTGCAGCCAGTTGCAGGTGATGGAGAGTGAAAACGGCACCATCTGCGTATCCGCGATGAATTCGGTGTCATACCGCAGCAATTCGGGCATGTTGTCCGGATGCCCAAAATACGCAAACAAGATACCGTTGACCTCGCGCACCGGGTAGGCACCATGCACCAGGCGCGAGCGGATACGGTCGGTCGGTTCGGCCGGGGTTGCCAGAATACGCCCGTCAATGTCGTAGTGCCAGCCGTGGTAACAACAGGCGATTCCACACTCCTGGATGATGCCGTATTCGAGGCTGGCACCCCGGTGCGAGCAGTGTTTGTGCAACAGGCCCAACCGTCCCGACCCGTCGCGGAAAACCACCAGATCCTCACCCAGGATGCGCAATGGCACCGGCAGGTCGCGCACCTCAATGGCCATGGCGATCGGCTGCCAGCAGCGGCGCAACCACTCGCCACAGGCGCTGCCCGGACCGACGCGGGTCAACTCGGTGTCCGGGTCCCCGACATCGCGACGCAAGTAGCCCGCGTACCCTTTGAGACCGGAAACATCAATTGTCGCCACCATATCTGTCAAAGCCTTTACAGTTCATCACCGCGCCGCCGCCACTTCAGGCGATGGGTCACCTGACCGGACACCATACCAGCGCGTTTCAGCATGAATTTTATTTTACTGTCATGCAACTTGTCAACCCTGAACCAGCATACAGCCGTTAAACTATACCCCTCGAATTCACCTGTGGGCCTGCAGTGGCAACCAACCCGTACATCGTCCAGCTGGAATCCGTGTCCAAACACTTCGGCAGCTTTCAGGCCCTGCGCAACATTTCGCTGTCTGTGCGGCCGGGCGAAAAAGTTGTCATCTGTGGACCGTCCGGCTCCGGAAAATCTACCATGATCCGCTGCGTGAATCGCCTGGAGCGCCACGAGTCCGGCCGTATCACGGTGGACGGCCTGGAGCTCACCGACGACGCGCGCAGCCTGCAGGCGATACGCTGTGAGGTCGGCATGGTGTTCCAGAGTTTCAACCTGTTTCCGCACTTGTCCGTGATGGACAACCTCACGCTCGGCCCGATTCGCGTGCGCAACATGAGCCGCAGGGAGGCCGAAGAGGTGGCCATGCATTTTCTCGAGCGGGTACGCATTCCGGAACAGGCACACAAATACCCGGCGCAGCTTTCTGGTGGTCAACAACAGCGCGTCGCCATCGCCCGCTCGTTGTGCATGAAGCCCAAGCTGATGCTGTTTGACGAGCCCACTTCGGCGCTGGATCCCGAGATGATCAACGAAGTGCTCGACGTGATGGAGAAGCTCGCGCAGGACGGCATGACCATGATGGTCGTGACGCATGAGATGGGGTTCGCCCGGCGGGTAGCCGACTCCATGGTGTTCATGGACAAGGGGGAAATCGTGGAAACTGCGCCACCAGCCACCTTTTTCAGCAATCCCGCGACCGAGCGCTGCCAGCAGTTTCTCAAACAAATCCTGACGCACTGATATGTCTCCCCGCATCCTCACCATCGCCGTCCTGGCAGCCCTGCTCACCACGGGTTGCGGCAGCAACTACACATGGGGTTGGTTCGTCATTTCGCCCTGGACCCCGAAGGGCCAGACCAACCTGATGTTTCTGATGTCGGGCCTGGGTTGGACGGTGCTGCTGGCGGTCTGCGCCATCCTGGTGTCGGTGACCACCGGGCTTTTGGTTTCATTGTTGTCCCTGGCCAAGAACCGGGGCCTGCGTGTAATCGGACGCGTTTACGTCGAGGCGTTTCGATCCATCCCCATGCTGGTAATGGTGTTGTGGGTGTACTACGGACTGCCCGTGGTGCTTGGAATCGAACTCGGCGTGTTTGCTGCGGGCGTCGTGGCACTGGCGCTCTGCGACAGCGCATTCGAGGCGGAGATCTTTCGCGCCGGTATCCAGTCGATCGACCGCGGGCAGCACGAAGCCTCCGAATCGATCGGCCTGACATGGTTCGACAAGATGCGTTTCGTCATCCTGCCGCAGGCGATACGCCGCATACTGCCGCCATTGGGCAACCAATTCGTCTACATGCTGAAGACTTCATCGCTGGTGTCCATCATCGGGCTGACGGAGCTCACCCGCAAGGCCAACGAACTGGTAGTGACCGAGTACCGGCCGCTGGAAATCTACACTTTCCTGATTCTGGAGTACCTGGTGCT
>JANLVB010000160.1:0-4475 GCA_031363785.1 Betaproteobacteria bacterium | reverse complement strand
GGCAACACCCACTGCAGCATGGTTGTCCTGCAAAGGCGAGGCGCTGACAGCGAGCGGGCGTAGCGCCATCGCCGATGCACGCGTCTACGTTGCCGCGAATCCCTGGCAGTCGCTTGGTGCGGCAGTGGCGGCGGGCTTTTTGCTTGGTCGTCTGGCGCGCTGACAAAGGTAATTGCGGAGCAGTGTTCAATTGCAACTCTGCAACTCCGCAAGGGCTCAAGAGTGAGGCAACTACCAGCACCATCGAGCGAACAGGCGAACGATCCGCTGCAGGCCTACAAGTCAAAGCGTGACTTCGCGCTGACGCCGGAGCCCGCCGAAGGGGGCCGATCCGTCGGCGACCGGTTGACTTTCGTCGTACAGAAGCATTGGGCCGGCAGCCTGCAATATGACTTCCGGCTGGAACTGGACGGCGTGATGAAGAGCTGGGCGGTTCCGAAAGGTCCGAGCCTCGATCCGAAGGTCGAGCGCATGGCAGTTGAAGTCGAAGACCATCCGCTTTCCTACGCGGCATTCGAAGGCGTCATCCCTGCCCCGCAATACGGAGCCGGCAAGGTCATCGTCTGGGATGCCGGGAACTGGACGCCGCAGCACGATGCGCACCAGGCCTATCGGGACGGAAATCTCAAATTCCAGCTTTGGGGGCACAAGCTCCACGGCAAATGGGTGCTTGTCCGCATGAAGGGCAAAGGGGAGAAGCAGACGCCCTGGTTGCTGATCAAGGAGAAGGACTCCTTTTCCCGTGCAGCCGCCGAGTACAGCGTGGTGGATGAGTTGCCCGGGAGTGTCAAAGCCCGCCGGCCGCCGTCACACGGTGCCACGCCCGCAGTGCGTCGCGATCGCCTGGCCGCAGGACCTGGCTTGCCGACCGGTGCCATGCCAGCCGACTTGCCGTCAACGCTGGTGCCGCAGCTGGCCACGCTGGGGGCCGGCCCACCTCCTGACACTGCCACCTGGCTCTACGAGATCAAGTTCGATGGATATCGCATGCTGGTGCGCAGCGATGCGTCAGGCGCCCGATTGTTCACGCGCAATGGTCATGACTGGACATCCCGGCTGCGACCGTTGCGCAGCGCCTTTGAAGCGCTGAAGCTGCCCCCTGGCTGGTACGACGGAGAAATCGTCGTACCCGATGGTGCCGGCGTGCCGGACTTCGGCGCGCTTCAACAGTCGTTCGAAATGCAGCGCACCGACGACGTCATTCTCTACTTGTTCGACCTGCCCTATGTCGCCGGGCACGACCTGCGCAATACGCCTCTGGACGCGCGGCGCGCCGTGCTCAAGCGCCTGCATGCAGCGTCGGCATCGGATCACATTCGCTTCAGCGAAGAGCTCGACGCCGCCCCGCAAGACGTGTTGGCCTCGGCCTGCAGGATGGGCCTGGAGGGTGTCATCGCCAAGCGCCGCAGTGCCACCTACCGGTCTGCGCGATCCGCTGACTGTATCAAGCTGAAGTGCGGACAGCGCCAGGAGTTCGTGATCGGCGGCTATACCGACCCGCAGGGAGCGCGCGTGGGCTTCGGCCCGTTGCTGCCGGGCGACGATAACGCGTGTCCAACGAGGACACCTGCGGCCTGGCTGCCCGCTTATCGGCTTGCAGCATCGTCCGACCAGCACCGAGCGCACACGACCATGCATATCCTGTTGAAACTGATTCTGGCACGGCCGCCAATTGGTGGCGGACCATGCGCAGGCCTACGCCGAACTGATGGCCGCCGAATTCGGTGAGGCTTCGACTGCCGTGGTGCGACGCTTGATCGTGGGTGGGGCGGGTTTGCTGTGCCTGCTCGTGGCGGCTATCCTGGCAGGCACGGCGCTGCTGTTGTGCGCTGTGACCACTGCGGCACAAATTCAGGCCTCTTGGGCGTTG
Organism: Betaproteobacteria bacterium; assembly: GCA_031363785.1. Lineage (GTDB taxonomy): Bacteria > Pseudomonadota > Gammaproteobacteria > Burkholderiales > Burkholderiaceae_C > CAISIP01. Next base: position 2,605 of record JANLVB010000160.1, on the reverse strand, counting down.
ATCGTCGTACCGTTGGTTCCATTGGTGGCGTCGATTACTTGCATGGTCTGGATGCGCGCGCAACAGCCCTTGCGCCCACTCGTCGAACTGCGAAGGCAGGCGCGTTCGGATCTGGACATGTTGCGCGAAAGCAGTGCACCATGACACGGGCGAGCAACGCGTGTGACCGGCTGGCAGCGACGCGCGGCCAGTTGCGCCTGGCCTTGCGCGCCGGACTTGAACCCGACAAGCCGATCAACGGATTGCGCAACAGCGGATGGCTGGGCAGGCTTTGGAGCGGTTTGAAGTCCAGCCCGAGAGCACACTCTCTTGCGCAGGGTATCGAGGACTGGGTTAACCGGAGCCCCTTGCCAGTGGCGGACTCGCTGGCCGCAAACGCCCTGGACGCGACGTTGCGGCCGATGGCGCAACGCAATCCTTGGCGGTTGGTCATGGGGGCATTCGTGCTGGGGGGCGTTTTTGCCGTGACTCGCCCGTGGCGCCATGTGATTTCGCCAGCAATCGTGGCCGCCATGTTGCCGCGCCTGTTGGCTACCCTGGCTGGGAACGTACCCCGACCGACCTGGCTCACGCTGGCAGCCTTACTGCTGAACCGCAAGCGCGATGGAGTCCGGGTGTGAAATGTTGCCGCTGACCATGTGCGCGGTCGCACAGACGCGTCCGGTCGTTGGCGAAAAAATGGTGGCTCAAGTCCTGCGCAGTCCGTGCCGGACACCAGGAAACACTCAGGAGAAAACGTCATGAACTTCATCATCTGGCTTATCGCAGGCGGTTTCATCGGTTGGCTCGCCAGCATCATGATGAAAACCAACGACCAGCAAGGCATATTCCTCAACGTGGTTGTCGGCATCGCCGGTGCCATGGTTGGCGGCTGGTTCATCTCGCCACTGGTCGGCGTCGGCACGATCAACCAGAACAACTTCAGCCTGCCAGCGCTGCTCGTCTCGCTGGCCGGGGCTGCCATCCTGCTGGCAATCGTGAACCTGTTGCGGCGTGGTACTGCGCGCTGATGCCGTTGATGCCGCTGAAGCCGCGACCACGCCGTCCGGTCGGACGCCAAACCGCCACACCCCCGCGCGGCGGCAAGGGACCAGCGCGGGCAGCCAGTGGCCTGGCGCTGCCGCACGAGCGCAACGAATCGACCGGTGCTGTTGCCGCAGCACCCGACCCCGTGATGGTCCAGGCCAAGCGTGACATCGATGCCGGCCTGGTCGATACCGATATGCGCGCGACGCCCGGCCTGGACGCCGATCTGCGCGCCCGACTTGTTCCCGGCCCCGGTGGCAAGCCGCCGCCGTCGGGTGGCTGATCCCTGCCAAGGGGTCGGCTGGTTCGGGTTTCTGCCACTTTCACACCACAAGGTCACCGATGAAGACAACCACCAAGGCCGACAAGGCAAACAAGCCGCGGCGTGAGTCACGCCAGATGGAGGAGCAACTGGCAGCCGCGCAGGCCCTCGCAGCCGCGATGCCCCACAACGCCGGCAAGGCGCTGGAATTCGGCCGCAAGAATGCCGTGGGGCCACCGCGCGGCGCCAGTGCGCCCGGCAACTCGAAAACGGCGTCGGCCAGCACGCTGAGCGAAATCAATGATTCGCCCAAGTCAGACGCCCTGGACCGGACGCGCTCGGACGCGTCGGGCCAGGCAATGACCACAAACCAGGGCGTGGCGGTCGGCGACAACCAGAACTCGCTGAAGGCCGGACTGCGCGGCCCGACGCTGCTCGAAGACTTCATCCTGCGCGAGAAGATCACCCATTTTGACCACGAACGCATCCCCGAGCGCATCGTGCATGCGCGTGGATCCGCAGCGCATGGGTACTTCGAGGCCTACGAGCCGCTGACGGCGTTTACCCGCGCTGCGCCGTTCCAGGCCGCCGGCAAGATCACGCCGGTGTTCACGCGCTTCTCGACCGTCGCCGGCGAACGAGGCTCGACGGACACCGCGCGCGACATCCGCGGCTTTGCCGTCAAGTTCTACACCGATGAAGGCAACTGGGACCTGGTGGGCAACAACATCCCGGTGTTTTTCATCCAGGATGCGATGAAGTTCCCCGACCTCGTCCATGCGGTGAAGCCCGAGCCGCACCATGGCATGCCGCAGGCCGCCTCGGCCCACGACACTTTCTGGGACTTCGCCTCGCTGATGCCAGAGACCACACACACGCTGATGTGGGTGATGTCTGATCGCGGCATTCCGCGCAGCCTGCGCATGATGCAGGGCTTCGGTGTACACACCTATCGCCTGGTCAACGCGAAGGGTGAATCGCACTTCGTCAAGTTCCACTGGAAGCCCTTGCTCGGCACGCACTCGCTGGTGTGGGACGAGGCGGTCAAGATCTCTGGCGCCGACTCCGACTTTCATCGCCGCGATCTGTGGGAAGCCATAGAGTCGGGCGAGTACCCCGAGTGGAGCTCGGCCTGCAGATCTTCACCGAGGCGCAGGCCGAGGGCTTCAGCTTCGACGTGCTCGACGCCACCAAGCTGATCCCCGAAGAGCTGGTGCCAGTGACGCCAGTGGGTCGTATGGTGTTGAACCGAAACCCGGACAACTTCTTTGCCGAAACCGAGCAGGTGGCGTTTTGTACCGCCCATGTCGTGCCCGG
>JANLVB010000150.1:0-14746 GCA_031363785.1 Betaproteobacteria bacterium | reverse complement strand
ATCACCACGATGAACACGCTGCCACAGGTGGTGAGCGTCTCATTCACGGAGCGAAAAAACGCCTGGCGCGTCAATGTGCCCTTGATGGCCGCAACCACAATCGACAGCAACGCGCCAATCGCGCCGGCCTGGGTGGAGGTGAACAGACCGCTGAAAAGGCCTCCCAGCACACCGATGGCGAGCAGCAACACCGGCCATATCCTGGTGATCGCCACCAGGTGCTGAGCCCAGGTGGCGCGCTCATTGCTGCGCGGTGCCAGGGCTGGGTTCAGCCAGACGCGTATCAGGATTACCAGAATGTAAGAGGCAGCCGTCGCCAGTCCGACGCCAATGCCGCCGAGAAAGAGCTTGAGGATCGACACCTGGGCGATGACGCCGTAGATGATCATCGGAATGCTCGGCGGAATCAGCGCGCCGATGGTCCCGGCAGCCGCCAATGTGCCTGTGGCCAATGACACGTCGTACTTGTTGCGGATCATCTCGGGCACCGCGATCTTGCCCATGGCCGCGGCGCACGCCACGCTGGAGCCGGTGATCGCTGCAAAACCGGAACAGCCAAACACCGACGCAATCGCCAGGCCCCCCGGCAGGCGGGCGAACCAGAGGCGCGCCGCGTCAAACAGGCCGCTGGTCAATCCACAATGGAAACAGATGAACCCCATCAGCAGGAACATCGGTACCGCGCTGAGCGTCCAATTGGCGATCAGGGTGTAGGGCAGGACCTGCAACAGGCCCCAGGCGGCGCTTTGGCCGACGATGGCCCAGATGCCGAAGTAGGACACGGCGATCAGCGCAATGCCAATCGGCGTGCGCAGGGAAATCAGCGCCAGGAACGCCAGTATCCCGGCGAAGCCGATCTGGGTTTCAGACATGGGAACTCCCGTCCGACGCGCCAACGTGGTCTGGGTCCTCTGGCGCCTCCGGCTCGGGCCTGCCCAGCAGGCGGCACCACAACTTCAGCGCGACGATCAAAGTGAGAAGTCCGAAAGCCGCCGGCAACACAAGATAGGAGGGCCAAATGCTCAGCCGCGTGGTCTGCTCCATGATGAATGCGCCACTGGACATCTTCTCGGCAGCCTGCTGCCCTGACTGGACGGTCAACATCAGGCACACAAGCAGATAAACGACCAGAATGACCAAGTCCACATACCGCCTTGGCACCTTTGATAGTCGCGTGACGAAAAGATCGACGCCAATGTGTGCACCACGCCATTCACCGGATGCCAGGGGCAGAAAAGCCACGGCGATCATGTAGTACTGGGTGACAAAGGCACTGGTTACCGCAATCGGCGCGTTGAAGACTAGGCCACCAATGATGTCGGCGCTGATGTGGAGCATCATCGCAATCAGTCCGATGGCCCCGATCCCGAGAATGATTTTGTCGAGCGCCTTTGTCAGTGATTCAACAAGGCGTGGTGGTTGCGCTTGGGTTCCGCTGGTCATTCACATCCCGTATGTCTTGGCGTCGATCTTGGAATAAATTTCGCGCCGATATATTTCGGCCAGGGCACCGGGTTCCCAATTGACGTTGGCAGGTGTGAGCTTCTCCCATTTCTCGACCAGCTGGCGGAACCGGGCGATCTTCTGGGCCGCATTCTTGATTCCGTGCTTCTTCTCGGCGTCCTGCGCCACCGTCGCGAGATCGGCGTCCACAAAGGCCTTGGACCGCGCCACCGCATCAGCCGCCGGCTGGTGAATCTGGATACCCTTGGCCTGGGCCTCCTTGATGCTGCGATCGGTGTCGCTCACCACGCGCCAGGTGATCGCCGCGGCACCCACCGCCGCGGAGTCGAGGAACGCACGACGTTGCGACTCGGTCAACGAGCGCCAGGTAGTGCGGTTGACATTGGTGATGTCCTGGCCATGGTAAGTGCCGCCGGGCATGCCAACCGTGACATGTTTGACGACATCGATCAGGCGCAAGCCGGCCAGGTCCGTGGCCAGCATCATCGCACCATCGACCGTGCCCTGGTTCACAGCCTCGAACACCTCGCTGCCCGGTATGGTTGCCGCGACCACGCCCATGTGGCTGGCCCAGCGTGACCAGGGTGCGGCACCAGAGCGCAATTTCTTGCCTTTGAGCTCGTCCAGCGTGCTGATCTTCTTGGTGGCAAGGATCATGTAGGTGGCAGTGGACGCAGAACCCAGATAGACGTTGTTCTGCTTCAAGCGCTCGGCCAGGCACTCCTGGCATGTGAAGTTGTATTCGGTCATCGCGCCAGCCATGGCATAACCGTTGACACCCAGCATCGCGAGGTCGACCGGCAACTGCACTTCTGGCAGATCCGCGGGAAACAATGGCACGGCAACATACCCGATGTCGACCACGCCGTCGCGTACGCCCGCCAGCATCTGGGTCAGGCTGAGCAATGACAATGCAAATGTCTTGACCTCCAGCTCGCCGTTCGTCTTTTCCTTGAGGGTCTTGGCAAAAACCTCCAGCCCCTGATTGGTGGCGTGGGACGGTGGCAGGCCAACCGCAAGTTTCAGCTCACGGGCTTGCACACTTGACACACCGCCCAGTAAAAGGCTTGCCCCGACACAAAAAGAGGCCACCAACTTATTTAGTTTCATGCTGCCACCCATCATTGTTTGAAACGGCCCAAAAGAGCCACTGCGAGCGTGCGGCTTACATGCCGTAGGTTTTGGCATCGATCTTTGAGAATATTTCGCGACGGTAGATTTCGGCCAGCGCTGCCGGTTCCCAGTTCACATTGGCCGGAGTCAACTTCTCCCATTTCTCGACCAACTGGCGGAACCGGGCGATCTTCTGGCTGGCGTTCTTGATGCCGTAGTTTTTCTCGGACAACTGACCGACCACCGCCAGATCGGCCTCGACAAACGCCTTGGACCGGGCCACCAGATCCGGTGCCGGTTGATAAAACTGGATGCCCTTGGCCTGCGCATCTTTCATGTTGGCCGACCCGTCAGCAGCGTATTTCCAGGTCATCGCCGCTGAACCCATTGCCGCAGCATCGAGGAAGGCGCGTCGCTGTGTTTCGGTCAGCGAACGCCACGTAGTGCGGTTCATGTTGAGGATGTCGATCGCGTGGTAAGTTCCGCCCGGAACACCATTGGTGATGTGCTTTACCACGTCGATCAGCCGCAACGCGCTGAGCTCGGTGCCTGCAATCACGGTGCCATCGACCGTTCCCTGGCTGATGGCCTCGAACACCTCGTTGGCCGGGATGCTCACCGCCACTCCGCCGAACTGCGTTACCCAGCGCGACCAGGCCGCACCTGCCGAGCGTAACTTCTTGCCCTTGACGTCGTCCACCGTGTTGATCTTCTTGGTGGACATGATCACCAGCGGTGCCGACGAACCCGAACCGAGGTAGACCTGATTCGCCTTCAGCCGGTCGGCATGGCATTCCGGGCAGGTGAAGTTGTATTCGGTCATCGCCCCGGCCATCGCCCAGGAGTTCACGCCCAGCATCGCCAGGTCATTGGGCAACTGGGTCTCCGGCAGTTCGGACGGGGCCAGTGGCGTGAGCAACAGGCCGCCATCCACGACGCCATCACGTATGCCGGCAAAGGTCTGCGACAGGTTCAACAACGACATCGCAAACAGCTTGAGATCGATCTCGCCGGCTGTCTTTTCCTTCACCGATTTGGCAAATGCATCGAGCCCGTAATAGGCCGAACTCGATTGCGCGAGGCCTATGGCAACCTTGAGTTCGCGCGCTTGCAGTGGCAAACTCGGGACGGCGGCGAGCGTGGCACCCAGACAAAACGTGGCAAGCAACTTGTTGAACTTCATGGTGGTCTCCTTCGGTCTTTGTGTTGTCACAGCACGACGCGATCTCGGGCGCGGTGTGCCGAAGCAGTCTAGCGCGATACGCATGTAATGAGAACAACAGGATTGCTAAACAAAGTGTTTCTCAAAGCGAAATTCGCGACCGCGCCGGTTGCCACGATGCGTCTGCATAATTGGACCAGGCTTGCTCGTTCCCGGCAACGAGGTGCCCTGATTACGGTCCCCATCCACGACCCTATTGGTCACCAAAAAAGCGGAGAACACATCCATGCACCACAGCGCAGAGATCAAGCCGACAACCCTGTTTGCCAAGGTACCGGATACGCTGCACTGGAAGGGCGAAGTCACCCAATGGTTTGCCGCACCATCACGTGACCAATGGGGTCGCGCCGGGTCGCTGCCAGGCTCTTTTCTGGAAAGCCCCAATTTCGATCGCTCCGGCGTGCTGCATTGCGTCGACATTCCGTACGGCCGGATTTTCCGCATCGATGCGTCGGGCAATTTCGAGGTCGTATTCCAGTACGACGGCGAACCCAATGCGCTTCGTTTTCACCGGGACGGCCGAATCTTCATCGCCGACGCCAAACGCGGCATTCTCGTCCTGGACCCCAGCACCTTGAAGCTCGAGCCTTTTGTCACCCGCGCCAACTACGAGGGGCTCAGGGGCCCCAATGATCTTGTGTTCACCGGCAACGGGGACCTGGTATTTACCGACCCGGGCCAGTCCGATCTGATCAATCCGACCGGGCGCGTCGTGCGCGTGCGGCCGGACGGCACAGCCACCGTCATCCTGGACCGTATCCCCGGCCCCAACGGACTCGTCTTCAACGAAAGCGAATCCATGTTGTACCTTGCGGTGACCCGGACCAACAATGTGTGGCAGATGAACGTGCGAGCCGATGGCAGCATCAGCAAGGCCGGTGTGTTTGTGCAGATGTCGGGCGGCCTGGGCCCGGATGGCCTGGCAATGGACAGCAAGGGCAACCTGCTGGTCGCCCATGCGGGGGGTTCGTGTGTCTGGGTGTTCGATCCTTACGGTGAACCCCTGTATCGGCTCAAGTCATGTGCCGGGCGGATCATGACGAACCTCACCTACTCACCGGCAGACCCCCACATGCTCTACATGACCGAGGCCATGACCGGCAGCATCCTGACTGCGCGCATGCCCGATGCAGGGCCAAAACTGTATTCGCACCAGGCCTGAACCGGCACCCTGCTCCCGGGCACTGGCCTATTTCTGTTGCGCCGCGAATCGCAGCAGTTTCCAACCGTCGTCGATCGGGTCAAAGCAGGCCAGGACCCGGTCCCCGACTGCCAGTACGCCAAAGGCGCTACCCAGCACGTTGCTCAGCAAAAGCGGCCCTTCGTCCAGCCTGATGGCTGCCGCGTTGTAGGGCGCCTCCAGCGAAAAGTCGGGGATCGCGGCCGGCCGCTCGAAATACCAGATGAACGACTCGACGGCACCGTCACCGCTCATGCGGGCCCATTCGAACCGCTCACCCAGGCATTGCGGGCAGATCCAGCGAATCGGGTGGCGGATAAGGCCGCAGTCGGAGCATTTCTGCAGACGCAGCTCGCCCTGCTTCAACGCCTCCCAATAGGGCCGGTTCTCATCAGTAATCAGGTTGTTCACGGATGCCATCTTGTTCGCCTCAGTCAACGCTATAGATGGTGGCGAGGTAACGCTCCCGCTCGCCGCCGGTGGCAGAATGCAGCGCCAACTTCGCATTGGCTACCTGGCGGGCCCCGGCCTCACCCCGCAGCTGGCGCACGAGCTCGACTTGTTGTGTCCAGCCAACCAGGTAGCCACCGGCGAGGTGCCCGCCATCGGGGTTCACCGGAATCTTGCCGTCGCGCCGGATTCCGCCCTGGGCGATCAGCTCGGACGTGCCGCCAGGATCGCAAAAGCCATAGGACTCCAGGGCACCGACAACTGCCACCGTGGTGGCATCGGACACCCCGAGTACATCGATATCCTTGGGTGCAACCCCAGCTTGTGCATACACCAGGCGAGCCGCCTCACGCATGGCGCGGTTCTCGATATGGCCCGGGGTCTCAAACATGCCCGGCGTCTCGGCCCGCCCGGCACCCTCGAAATACACCGGGCGTTTCGGGCAGTCACGGGCGCGCTCGGGCGTGGTCACTATCACCGCAACCGCGCCGGAACTCACGCGCGCGACGTCCAGCGAGCGCAGGGGCCAGAACAGGTATTTGTCGTCGCGGTATTCGTCCAGCGTCACTGCAGGGTGGCCGGGCGCAATCGGGTTAAGCAACCCATTGTCGCGCGCTGTTTGCACAATATGGCCAAGCGTATCTTCATGCGGTTTGTAACGCGCCAGGTACTGCGTCCACCACAGACCGGCAATCGCATTGACGTTGATATACCCATACAGCGGATCATTCAGACTTGGCACATCGGTCTTGCCGATGTTCTGCCTCGGCGGCGTGCTGGCATAGACGCAGGCCACGGTCTCGCATGCGCCGCTGGCGACCAGAAATGCGGCGTACTGCAAGGTAAACGGGCCAGCCATGTAATCGGTGGCCCCGCTGATCCACGGTGTGATGCCGATGTAACGCGCCAATACCTGAGCCTTCATGCCGCCGCCAAACGCGCCGCCCGCGCCTATCAGGCCGTCGAGCGAGGCCTTTTGCAGCCCCGCGTCATCCAGCGCCTGTTTGAGCGCTTCGATGGCGAGCTGGTAATCGTTCTTGTCGTTGAAGCCCTGCTTTGTGGCGCCGACACCTGCAATCGCCGCACGGCGCTTGAACGAGGTTCGCGTAGATGGGCCTGCCATGGTTCAATCCAGAAACCGGAACTTGGGCTCCGGAATCCCGCGCATGCCGACGTTGCATCGAAGAATTGCACCCGCGTGAGGTTGCGCCGCCAAGCCCGCCGCATCCAGGTGCCCGCTGGCCGTGGTGAGGTAGAGGATGTCCAGGTTCGGGCCGCCAAATGCAACCATCGTGGGGTGCGATGTCGGAGCGCGCAGTTGGCGGTCCAGCGTGCCGTCGGACAGGTAGCGGCAGACCCATCCGGCGCCGATCATGGTGGTCCAGTACCCCCCCTCGGTATCGACTGCGGAACCGTCGGGCACCCAGTCGGAGGGCAGGCGGTGGATCACGCGCCGTTTGCTCACCTGCCCGGCCTTGGCGTCGAAATCGAAAGCCTCGATCAGATTGGTGTGGCTGTCGGCGATATACATCGTCTTGTCGTCCGGGCTGAACGCAATGCCATTCGTGATCGTCACATCGACGCCGATCTCCCTTGATAGGCCGCGCTGGTCCAGCCGGTACCAGCCGCCCTCGCCCACCGGCTTCTTGGAGCCGGGAATGCGCATGGCACCAACCCACAACCGGCCCGCGCTGTCGCAGCGCCCGGAGTTGAAGCGGTAGTTTTCCAAGTCGTACGGCGGCGCATGCAGCAGGGTCTGCGACTCGTCCTTGAAGTCCAGCCGGTACAGGCCGGAGCCCAGCGCAACCACGGCCCCCTTGCCGTTGGCCAGCAAGCCATAGGTACCGATCCGGTCAGACAACTTCCAGGTCTTGGTGCGACCGCTCTTGAGTTCTGTCTTGTTGAGCGTCGGGCCGTAGCAATCGATCCAGTACAACGCATCCTCGTCAGCCACATACACCGGCTCCTCACCGGTCTTGGCGCGCACCTGCAGCGTCAACTCCCAGCGCGGCTCTTCGACCTTCACCTGTGCCATGCTTGTTACTCCTGCGGATGGGTTACTCTGCGGTGATCTTGGCGGCGCGGATGACCTTGCCTTGAATCTCGAACTCCTGGCGAAGTTTTCTTGCCAGCACTTCGGGCGGTCCGTAGGCCAACCGCGTCCCCCAGGTGGCAAACTGTTTTTGCACTTCGGCAGACTCCAGCACCGTCTTCATCGCCTGATCCAGCTTGGCAATGATGGCCTGCGGCGTCTTGGCCGGGGCATACAACCCGAACCAGGAACCAGCTACCACCGGGAATCCCAATTCGGTCATGGTTGGCAGGTCGGGCCGTTGCACCAGTCGCTGCTCTCCTGTGGACGCGATGGGGCGCAGCCGGTTGGTGTCGAAAAAAGGCTGCGCGGTGGGCACCAGAGTCATGATCATGTGCACCGACCCGTTGACCACATTGGGAATGCCGACCGCATCACCAGTGAACGGCACATGGCCTATATCGAAGCCACCCAGTTGTTTGAGCAATTCGAAACACAGTTGTCCTTCGCTGCCGACGCCGGTCGACGCGTAGAAGAATTTTCCAGGCGAAGCCTTGATTGCCGCCAGGTACTCCTTGGCATCCTTCGCCGGCATCGACGGGTTGACCGCGATAACGAAATCATTGGTTGCAATCATGCTGATCGGAGCCAGGTCGGTCATCGGGTCGTAACCGGTCTTGAACAGGTGCGGCCGCACCGACAGCGGACTGCCGTTGACAAACAACAAGGTATATCCGTCGGACGCCGAACCCACCGCACCGGCAACGCCCAACTGGCCATTGGCCCCCGGCCTGTTGTCCACCACGATGGTCTGGCCGAGCACCTTGGACAGGTGGATTCCCAGGAACCGCGCCGTGGCGTCCAGCCCGCCGCCGGCCGCAAACGGGACGATCAGCTTGATGGGTTTGTCCGGATAGGCCTGCGCCATCGACGGCACTGGCGCGCACAGCGTTGCGAAAAACAAAAGTGCCGACAAAAGTGCACGCATGGTCTGTCTCCTATGAGGTTGTCGCCAGAGTCTACGGGCGCCCCTTTGACTTGCAAACTGTTGAAACCAAAATATTGTGTTTCTCAAGTTGCAACACCCTTGCCGCCACATTCACCACACACGCTTCCATAATCAAACGATCCGCCAGGACCACCAATGCATGGTCCGGTGGCTGTGTTCATTGCATTCAACCGGGCGACGGCATGAATCATCCCATCGATGCCAGTATTCTGGCGACTGCGGCCGGCACCGCGGACAGCGAGGTGGCCAAGGCAACCAGCCAATGGAAGCAGGACCAGTACCTGGCGGCGCTGAAAGACACGCCCGAGCGACGCGCCTTCAAGGCCGATATTGGCATCCCGATCCGCGAGTTGTATACACCGGCGGACCTGGAACACATCGGTTTCGACTACCTGCGCGATCTGGGGTTTCCAGGCCAATACCCGTTTACCCGTGGCGACCGCGCCACGATGTACCGCACCGAGCCGTTCGTGGTCACCGCCTATTCCGGCTTCGGGGAAGGCGTCGAATGCAACAAACGCTTTCGCAAGCTGGTCGACCTGGGGGTTGACCAGATACTTGCCGCGCTCGACCTGCCAACCCAATGCGGCTACGACTCCGACCATGAGATGGCAACCGCCGAGGTGGGGCTGGTCGGTGTGGCACTCAATACGCTGGCCGACCTTGAAGCCATGTTTGACGGCATCCCGCTGGACAAGCTCAAGCGTCTGGGCACGCTCGGCAATTCGATTGGCCCGATCGTGCTGGCGATGTTCGCTGCACTGGGCGAAAAGCGCGGCATGCCATGGGATAAGTATGTCGTCAACCTGCAAAACGACCCGCTCAAGGAGTACATCGCGCGGGGCACCCAGATCTTCCCACCTGAACCGGCGGCGCGCATTGCCATGGATGCCGTCACCTGGTGCGTCAAGAATGCGCCGCACTGGTCGCCGATGACGGTCTGCGTGAACCACATCAATGCCGGTGGGGCCGGATCGTCGATGGGCACGGCCATCGCGCTGGGGAACGCGCTGCACTACATCGATCTGGCGCTTGCCAAGGGGTACCACATCGACGACATCGCGCCGCTCATCCACATGTTTCCCGATGAACGCCATGACTTCTTCGTCTCGATCGCCAACCTGCGTGCGTTGCGACGGGTCTGGTCCCGGCTGATGCGGGAGCGCTACGGCGCCACCCGCCACGAGGCGCTGGCATTGAGAATGACGGTATATGGGCATGGCCAGGAGTCACTTCAGGAGCCGATGAACAATGTCGTGCGCATCGGCTACGGCACGCTGGCGTATGTGCTGGGCGGTGCGTCGTACGTGATGATCGCGTCCTACGATGAGGCGGTCTCCACGCCATCGGAAGAGTCTGTGCGCGTGGCCTTGCGCACGCAGCAAATCCTGGCCCATGAGCATGGCTTCACATCCACTATCGACCCGCTTGGCGGCTCCTATTTCCTGGAGTCGCTCACCCACGACATCGAACAGGAAATACTGGCCGGGCTGGCGCGCGTCGAAGCCAGCGGCGGTGCGCTGCGCGTGATCGACACCGGCCTGGGCCGGCGCATCATGAGCGAGGGCGCCGTACGACGCCAGCGCGCCATCGACTCGGGTGAGCGTCCCTGGGTGACGGTGAACATGTGGCAGCAAAAGCCCAATGTGCTCAATACCGCGTTTCGTATCGACCCGTCGACCTCCACGCGCCAGCTCGAGCGACTGGCCGCCGTGAAGGCCTCGCGGGACGCATCGCGGGTTACCGCCGCGCTGGCTGCGGTCGACGAAGCATGTCGCAGTGGCAGCAACCTGATGCCCAGCACACTGGAGGCGGTGCGGGCTTACGCCACTCTGGGCGAAATCTGCGACGTATGGCGCAGCCATTTCGGCAGCTTTTCTCCATCGACGGATTTCTGAGCAATGGCACCGGAGTCAGGGCAACGCATACGCGTGCTGATCGCCAAGGTCGGGCTGGATGGTCATGACGTGGGTGCGCGCGTGGTCGCGCGCGGGCTGTTGGACGCCGGCATGGAGGTCATCTTCACCGGTCTGCGTCGCACGCCGGACCAGATCGCCAATGCCGCGGTCGACGAGGACGTCGACGTCGTGGGCGTGAGCATCCTGTCCGGTGCGCACATGGTGCTGCTGCCGCGCATCCGCGCCCGGCTCGATGCCCTGGGCGGCAACGACATTCGCATCATTGCCGGAGGTGTCGTGCCGCAGGAGGATATCGCGCCGCTGCAGGAGGCAGGCGTCTCGCGCATCTTCCTGTCTGGTACACCGATCCGGGAAATCGTCGACTACCTGCGTGATACCTGTGTCCGTCCGACACCATGAACAGCGCCCCCACGATTGCGACTTTCATGCGCCAGGCAGCACGCCGGTATGCCGAGCGCACCTGTCTGGTCGACGGGATACGGCGTTGGACGTTCGCCGAATTCAGCCGTGCCTGCGATTGCGTCGCTGCCGGGCTCGTGCAGCAGCTTGACGCTGGTGCGCGGGTGGCTGTATTTCTCTCCAACCGCGCCGAGTGCCTGATGTTGCAAGTGGCCATAGACCGCGCCGGCATGGTCCGCGTGCCAGTCAATGCGCGCGCGACGGTACCCGATTTGCGCACGCTGCTGGAGGACTGCGGCGCCACCGCGCTGTTCCATGACGCCGCCACCGCAGGCGTGGCGGCTGCTTCGTGTACGCCGGCGTCCAAGCTCTGGCAGCTTGCGGTGGACGGCGACAGCTGTGCCAACGGCCCCCCCTGGGCAGATCTGGCAAAGACCCCACCTGTGTCGGAACTGCTGGGACGTGCCCGGCTCGACGATCTGGGTTCAATCAACTACACCTCAGGGTCCTCCGGACGCCCAAAAGGGGTGATGTTGACACACCGCAACTGGCTCGGGGTGTGCCGCAACATGCTGATCGACCGCGACATCCGCGGTGATGATGTCCTGGCCCATGTCGGGCCTCTGACCCATGCCAGCGGCAGCTATTTCGCGCCCTGGTTTCTGCGCGGCGGCTGTAGCGTGCTGGTTCCGGGTGGCACGGTCGAAGCGCTGCTGCACGCCATCAGCCGGCAAGGCGTTAGCGTATTCACCTGTGTGCCGACATTTCTCACGCGGCTGGTGAACTATCCCGACATCCACAACTTCGACCTTTCGTCGCTGCGCGCCATCGGCTACGGTGCCGAGCCGATCCCGCAAAACACCTTGCATAAAGCGCTCAAACTGTTTGGGCCGATCCTGACCCAGAACTTCGGGCTGACAGAGGCGATGATGACGGTGACCAATCTGACCCCGGCAGACCATTTCGTCGCGGGCGGCGAAAGCGGGTCGCGGGAACTCCGCATCGGCTGCATCGGGCGGCCCTACTCCATGGTCGAGGTCGTCGTGCGCGCGCCCGACGGCTCGCCAGTGCCCGAGGGTGAATCCGGTGAGCTCACCGTGCGCTCGGAGCACGTGATGCAGGGCTACTGGAACATGCCAGAGGAAACCGCCAAGGTACTGCGGGACGGCTGGTTGTGGTCGGGTGATCTGGCACGCCAGGATGCCTCCGGCCTGATCACGCTGGTGGGCCGCTCGAAGGAGATGATCATCAGCGGCGGTTTCAATATCTATCCGCAGGAGGTAGAGGCTACGCTTACCGCGCACGCCCAGGTCATTGAGGCGGCGGTGCTCGGCATGCCGGACGCTGACTGGGGCGAGGCCGTGGTCGCGTTTGTCGCCCCGGTCCCCGGCACCTCCCTGGACGCGCAATCGCTGAGCGACCACTGCAAGCCGACACTGGGCATCAGGACGCCGAAACGCTTTGTTTTTCTCGACGCGTTGCCGAAGAACCCGAACAACAAGGTCGACAAGCGCGCCCTCAAGGCGATGTTGATCGCACAGGCACCTACCAATGACTGACAACCAGGACCCAGTCATCGTCGCAGTCACCCGCACGCCCTTTGGTCGCCTCGAGGGCGCCCTGGTCGGTGTCCCGGCGCCACGCCTGGCAGCATGGGCGATCGATGAGGCGCTCCAGCGCGTCGGCAAACCACCGATTGACGCCGTTTACGCTGGCATCGGCCTGATCGGCAGTGCGACGCTCACCGCGACGAGGCAGGCGGTACTGCTGTCGAGCTTGCCGCATACCACTCCCTCGTTCGGTGTCGACCGCGCCTGCTGTTCCGGCATGACCGCAATTGGCCTGGGATGGAAAGACATCCTTGCCGGCCAGTCCGAATCGCTCGTGTGCGGCGGCTTCGAGAGCCTGAGCCGTACGCCGTTGTTGTGGCCGCGCCAGCGCCCGCGCATCGGCTCGGTCTCGGTCGAGGACCCCCTGCGCCTGAGCGGGCCAGCGGTCGACCGACCGATTGCCGTCTATTCAGGCGAGGAGGCGCTGCGCCAGGGTGTCAGCCGCGTCGACCAGGATAGCTGGGCCGTCGCCAGCCACAGCAACTACTTCGCGGCGCAGGAACGCGGGTTCTTTGCGTTCGAGCGCATGGCATTGACACTCGATGGACCGAAGGGACAGGCGCTCGTCGTCGATGCCGACGAGTCCCCGCGTCGTGATACCACACTGGAAAAGCTCTCAAGGCTGAGTCCGGTCTACGGCGGCCCCTGTATCACTGCGGGCAATGCGCCGGGCCTGAACGACGGTGCGGCATTCGTCGTGCTGGTATCGGCCAATTTCGCGCGAACACACGGCCTGAAGGCGTTGGCCCGGGTGCGCGGTTATGCCCAGGTCTGCGGCGACGCCACGTCTGGCACCTACACGCCAGCCGTGGCCATTGACACACTTTTGCAAAAGCAGGGCCTGACGATTGACGGCATCGACCAGATCGAGATCAACGAGGCCTACGCAGCCACCCCTTTGGTGAGCACGCTGCATCTTGGTGGCGGCGACCCCGCGCGCGTTGCGGCGCTGCGCAAACGCACCAACATCCACGGCGGTGCGGTGGCCATCGGCCACCCCTTGGGCGCCAGTGGGGCCAGGCTCACCATGACCCTGATCGCCGGGCTGCGCGAGCGTGGTGGCGGCCGCGGTGTAGCGGCAATCTGCGGTGGCTTCGGGCAGGGCGACGCGCTACTGGTTGAGGTCGATGCGTGAGCGTAGCCACACCGGATCGCCGCACGCTGGCCCGCCAGATCAGCAGCGTCGAGAACCGCCTGCCGGGCAGTGACGCGATTCTGCGCGAGGCCTACCGCGATCCCGGCACGGCACGGGTGATCGGCATCACCGGCCCGCCCGGTGCTGGCAAGTCGACGCTGGTGGACGCCTTGGCGGCACACTGGGCGGCAAAGGGCGAAGGCGTCGCAGTGCTCGCGGTCGATCCGTCCAGCCCCTATTCGGGTGGCGCTTTGCTGGGCGACCGTATCCGCATGGATCGCAGCGCCGCGTTTGCCTCGATCTATTTCCGCAGCCTGTCGTCACGTGGTCAGATCGGCGGCGTAAGCGGCGCGACTGCCGACATCATCCAAGTGCTGGGGCATGCCGGTTTTACCAGGATACTCATAGAGACCGTGGGCGCAGGACAGGCCGATATCGAGGTGATAAACATGGCCGATTGTGTGCTGGTGATGTCGGTACCGGGCCTTGGTGACCAGGTCCAGGCATCCAAGGCTGGCCTGATGGAAATTGGCGATGTCTACGCCGTGAACAAGGGCGACCGCCCGGCGGCCAGCAGCACGGTTGCGGAGATCGACCGCGCTCTGGCCACGCGTTACATGGGGCAACCAGGGGTCAACCACTGGACGCCAACCTCTTCCAGCACTGCCGGGCAGCAACTTCTGGAGGGTGTTGCAGCGCTCAACCAGCGCCATGGGGACCCGGCCCTCGAAGCCACGACCTGGCGCCCGCCCGTGCTGGAAACCGTCGCCACCGTCGGCAGCGGCAGCGGTGCCGTCGCCGAGTCCATCGAGGCTTTTCTGCACTGGGCCGATGAAACCCACCGCACGGCACACAAGCGACACGAGCAACTCCAACGGCAGTTGCTGGGCCTGCTCACCGCAAGACTGGCTGCACCCTTCCTGGCGCAAGAGCAGGGCGTTTCGCCGCTGGACAGTTGTGCGCGCCAAGTCGCCGCCGGCCTGGCCAGCCCGCACGAGGTCGCGGAACAACTCGCCCGGACAATGCTGACGAACTTTTCCTTGCCAAGGTAGGGGGCAACTGCACAATCAATGGCGCCAGCAGACCTGGCCGTCCACCGTGGCCTATCTGGCGCGGCTCATCATCCACCGTTATGCCATGCTGGGCATTCTGGACGAACAGGGTTTTCCGGTGCGCGACATGGGCGTGCTGGAAACGCCCCGGGAAACACAGA
>JANLVB010000143.1:0-12300 GCA_031363785.1 Betaproteobacteria bacterium | reverse complement strand
CACCCAGGCCGAAATCGTCATCGTGGGCGGCGGCATTGTCGGCTGCTCCACCGCCTACCACCTGGCGCTGAACGGACGGACCGACGTGTTGCTGCTGGAGCAGGGCAAACTCACCAGCGGCACCACCTGGCACGCGGCCGGGCTGGTGGGGCAAATGCGGCCGAACCGCAACATGACGGCGATGAGCCAATACGGCATCGGTCTGTATGCCTCGCTGGAGGCGGAAACCGGGCTTGCCACCGGCTGGAAACAATGTGGCAGCGTGAATGTGGCCAGCACACCCGAGCGCATGCAGGTGCTGAAAAAACAGACCGCCATGGCGCACAGCTTTGGTGTCGAGTGCCACCTGATTTCGCCCAAAGAGGTCGCCGAGCGTTACCCGATCATGCGCACCGACGACCTGCAGGGCGGCATCTGGCTGCCGGGTGACGGCAAGGCGAACCCGGCCGACCTGTGCATGTCGCTGGCCAAGGGAGCGCGCAACCGCGGTGTCAGGATGCACGAGGGCATCGAGGTCACCGGGGTGATGGTCGAAGGCGGCAGGGTGGTCGGTGTACACACGACGCAGGGTGATGTGCGCTGCGAGGTGCTGGTCAACTGCGCCGGCCAGTGGGCGCGGCAGTTCGGCAAACTGGCCGGCGTGAACGTGCCGCTGTATTCGGCCGAGCACTTTTACATCGTCACCGGCAAGATCGAGGGCGTTCACCCGATGCTGCCGGTGGTGCGCGACCCGGACGGTTTCCTGTATTACAAGGAAGAGGTCGGTGGCCTCGTGATGGGGGGTTTTGAGCCAGTGGCCAAACCCTGGAAGGTGGACCCGATACCGGCAAACTTCCAGTTCCAGTTGCTGGATGAAGACTGGGAGCAGTTCGAGCCGCTGATGAAAAACGCCATCCACCGCACGCCCTGCCTGGAAACCGCCGAGATCAAGATGCTGCTCAACGGGCCGGAGAGCTTCACGCCGGACGGCAATTTCATCCTGGGCGAGGCACCGGAGTTGCGCAATTATTTTGTCTGCGCCGGCTTCAACTCTTCGGGCATCGCCAACTCCGGCGGTGCCGGGCGCTTGATGGCCGAGTGGATCATCGGCGGTGAACCCAGCTCGGACCTGTGGGACGTGGATATCCGCCGCTTCGGCGCGTTCACCGGCAACCGCAAGGCGCTGTTCGAGCGCACTGCCGAAACCCTGGGCCTGCATTACGCCATGCGCTGGCCGCGCCAGGAGCTCGAGACGGCGCGCCCGCTGCGCACCTCGCCGCTGTACGACATGCTCGGCGCCAAGGGAGCCGAGTTCGGCAGCCGCAATGGCTGGGAGCGCGTCAACTACTTCCGCAGCCCGGGTGCCGGGCGCCCGGCCCACACACTCGGCAAACCCGGCTGGTTGCCATGGATGGTGGAAGAACAACGCGCCACCCGTGAGGCGGTGGCGATCTACGACCAAAGCTCGTTCTCCAAGCTGCTGCTGCACGGGCGCGATGCGCTGGCCGTGTTGCAGCGCCTGTGCGCCAACGAGATGGATGTACCCATCAACAAAATGGTCTACACACCGATGCTCAACGAGCGCGGCGGCTTCGAGAGCGACGTCACGGTAATCCGCCAGACACCGGATCGCTCGGGCGACCGTTTCCTGGTAATCACCGGCTCGGCCCAGACAGTGCGCGACTTCGACTGGATCTCGCGCCACATTGACGCCCGCGACCATGCGGTGCTGAGCGACATTTCGCCGCTGTACGGTGTGTTGTCGGTGATGGGCCCCAAGGCGCAAGAGCTGCTGGCGCGCGTCTGCCCGGAAGACTTGTCGGCGCAAAGCCTGAAGTTTTCCTGGACGCGTGTCATCGACCTGGGTTTTGCCCGGGTGCGTGCGGCGCGCATGAGTTATGTCGGTGGCCCGGGCTATGAGCTGATCGTGCCGGTGGAGATGATGCGCCACGCCTATCTCAGCCTGAGCGCGGCCGGTGCCACCCTCGGACTGCGCGACGCCGGTTATTACGCGCTGGACGCCCTGCGCGTCGAGATGGGCCGGCGTGCCTGGGGCGCCGAACTCGGGCCGGACGAGACACCTTTGGATGCCGGCATGATGAGCCATGTGCAGCTGGACAAGCCCAGCGCGTTTAACGGGCAGCGCGCCCTGCGTGCGCTGCAGGGCAAGCCGCTGCGCAAGAAGCTGGTGAGCATCGTGCTCGACTCGCCCGAGCCCTATGTGTGGGGCGGCGAAGCCATCATTCTGGGCGGTGCACCGGTGGGCGAGATTTCATCCGCCGGCTGGAGCCCGCGGGCCGGCCGCTGTGTCGCGCTGGGGTATGTGCGGGGTGACGCAGCGCAGCTGGTGCACGAAGGCACACCAGCGCAAATCGAGTTGTGGGGGGAGCCATTGGGCGCAAAGTTGTTCGACTAGTGCTGCCGGATGCCCGCAGTCATCGGCCATGCAGCACGGCCCCCGGGCAGACAACCTGGCCGGCGCAGCCATTGGATTAGACTGCGATGATCCGCCGCCGCGCCACCCCTGCGCGGTTGCACCGAACCCGAACTGACAGGAGGTCTGACATGGGCTGGCATCGCAAACTTCTGAGAGTCAACCTCACCGCGGGCACCTGTGTGTCCGAGCCGTTGAACATGGCCTGGGCCGAGGCCTATCTGGGCCAGCGTGGCCTGGCCACCAAGTACCTGATGGAAGAGATCGACCCTGCTGTGGACGCGTTGTCACCCGACAACAAGCTTATCACCACCACCGGCCCGCTGACCGGCACCATGGCCCCCACCGGCGGGCACCGGTCGGTGCAGCGCATGCGCGACACCGGTGAGCGCACCTGGAACCTGGAGCGCCAGTTCAACCTGCGCGCCGGGCTCACCGCGCGGGACAACACGCTGCCAAAACGCCTGCTGGAAGAACCGGCCGCCAGCGGCACAGCCAAGAGACTGGTGGCCAAACTGCCGCAGATGTTGCCTGAGTATTACGAATTGCGCGGCTGGTCGGCAAAGGGCCAACCCAAGCCAGAAACCCTGGCGCGCCTCGGATTGGCCAGCGCGTAGCGGCGGCGGGCGCAGCGTGTCGGTTTTGCGCCAACCCGGGCCAGCCGAGGCCGGCCCGGCACCGGTGGGCAAGGCCGCCACGTCAGAGCCCGCCCGTGTTGCCCTGGTGTTGTACGCCAGGGTGCTGGCCGCAACCTCGCTGCCGGCGGCCGCCCACAGCCTGGTGGCCACGCTGGCCGGGGAAGCAGGTAACACGCGGGTCTCGATCGGCCTGTACGAGCGGGGCCGCACCCGCTTGCTCGCCAGCTCCAACCTCGACCCGTCCAACCCGCAGGCCGACCTGCCGCAGAAGATTCTCGGTGCGATGGACGAGGCGATCGACCAGGGGGCGACGCTGGTTTGGCCCGCGGCCGTGTCTGCCGCCGATGCCGATGCCGATGCCGATGCCGACAGAATCCTGGTCGAGCACCGGGCGCTACACCAAGTCGCCGGCAGCGCGGTGGCGACCGTGCCACTGGGAATCGGCGGCGAGGTGTTCGGCGCGGTCTGTGTCGAACGCGAGGCCGGTGCGGCGCTTGACGCCGAGGGACTGGCCCGACTGGAGCAACTGCTGGTGCTCGCCGCGCCCGCCTTGCGCTGGATGCACCACGCCACGCAACCCTGGCACCAGCGTGCACGGCGCGGCGCTGCGCAGGGCTGGGAGGCGCTGCGCCAGCCGCGTCGGCGCAATACGCGTCGCATTGCGGCCAGCGCCGTGCTGCTGCTGCTGTTCGTCGCGCTGGCCCCGCTCGAAACCGCGGTCGGCGGGCGCGCCCGTGTCGAGGGTGCGCAGCAACGCGTGGTGTCGGCACCGACCGATGGTTTCCTGAAGGCCGCCCATGTACGCCCGGGCGACCGGGTCCGGGCCGGCGCCGCCCTGGTGGACCTGGTCGAGGGCGACCTGTTGCTTGAGCGCGAGCGCTGGGCCAGCCAGCTGGCACAACATGAGAACGCCTATGCCGGCGCGATGGCAAAGTCCGACCGGGTCAGCGCGTCGACCAGCATGGCACGCGTGGCCGAGGCGCAGGCGCAGCTGGCGCTGGTGCAGGGCCAACTGGCGCGCGGCCGCGTCACGGCACCGTTCGACGCGCTGGTGGTACAGGGCGATCTGAGCCAGGCGATCGGTGCGCCGGTGCGCCAGGGTGACCCCCTGCTGACGCTGGCCACCACCGACCACTACCGCGTGATCGTCGAGATCGACGAGGTCGACATCGCGCGTGTCCGCCCGGGCCAGACCGGACGCCTGGTGTTGTCGTCTTTGCCCTGGGACGCTCAGGACATCGTGGTCGAACGCATGACGCCGCTGGCCCGGGTGGTCGAGGGGCGCAACGTGTTCGACGTCGAGGCCCGGCTGAGCGGTGCCACGGCGCAACTGCGGCCCGGGCTGCTGGGACGTGCGGAGCTGGTCGTCGGTCACATGCCACCGCTGTGGGCCTGGACGCGCCACACGCTGGACCGCATCCGCGTGGCCTACTGGTCCTGGCTGGGCTGAACCATGACGGCGCTGTTTAGCGCACGCTGGTACCGGGTGGCCGGCCTCAAACCGCGGCTGTCTGCGCAGTTGCAGCTGCGCCGCCAGCGCTTGCGCGGCGAAAACTGGTATGTGCTGGCCGATCCGCTGCGCGGGCGTAGCGTGCGCCTGAACGCGGCGGCCTACGCGATCGCCGGGCGCCTGGACGGCCGGCGCAGCGTGCAGCAGTTGTGGGACCGGTCGCTGCAGCACGCGCCAGATGCGGCGACCCAGGACGAGGTGATCGACCTGCTGGCGCAGTTGCGTGAGGCCGCGCTGGTGCAGTTCGACCGGGCCGCCGATTTCGACCTGCTGCTGCCACACCTCGACCAGGTGGCGCGGCCACGTGGTGGCAACAGCCTGCTGGCCTGGCGGCTGCCGCTGGGCAACCCGTCGGCGCTGCTGCGCCACCTGCAGCCGCTCGAACGGGTGTTGTTCTCGCGCATGGCGTTGCTGGTCTGGGCCGCGGCGCTCGTGCTGCTGCTGGTGCTGCTGCTGCAGCATGCGCCCAGCCTGTGGGCACACGGCCGCTTGTGGCTCGACACACCGCGTTTCGCCCTGCTGGCCGTGGTGCTGTATGTGCCAATCAAGCTGCTGCATGAACTGGCGCACGGACTGGCGGTGCTGCGCTGGGGCGGGCAGGTGCGCCAGGCCGGAGTCACCCTGATGTTGCTGCTGCCCGTGCCCTTCGTCGACGCATCGGCGGCATCGGCCTTCGTGGCGCGCCGCCACCGCATCGCGGTCAGCGCAGCCGGCATCATGGCCGAACTGGCGCTGGCCGCGCTGGCGCTGCCGCTGTGGTTATGGCTGGGTGAGGGCCTGGCGCGCGACGCAGCGTTCATGACACTGGTCATCGCCGGCGTGTCAACCCTGCTGTTCAACGGCAACCCGCTGCAGCGACTGGACGGTTATTACATCTTCACCGACGCGGCCGATCTGCCCAATCTCGGGCCGCGCAGCCGCCAGTGGTGGCTCGACCTGTTGCGCCGGCGCCTGCTGGGCGTGCGCGGCGGCGAGCGGATGGCCGTGGCCCGCGGCGAGCGCCCATGGCTGGCGGTGTATGCACCGCTGGCCTGGTGTTATGGCCTGGTCATCGCGGCGCTTGCCGTGTTGTGGCTGGGCCAGTTATCGCTGGTGCTGGGGCTGTCGTGCGCCGTGCTGCTGGCGTGGCAGATGTTGCTGCGCCCGGTGGCGCGGCTGCTGGCGCAATTGCGCCGCGCCGCCCTGGCGCAGCACGCCACCACGCGGCGCTGGCGCTGGCTGGCGTCTGGCGCCGCTGTGGCCACCGGCCTGTTGCTGCTGTTGCCGTGGCCGCAGCGCACTGTGGTGCAGGGGGTGGTGTGGCCACCCGACCAGGCGCAGCTGCGTGCGGACGAGGCGGGGTTCGTCGACCAGGTGTTGGCGCGTGATGGGCAGGTGGTGCGGATTGGCGAGGTGGTGTTGCAACTCAGCAATGCACAGCTGCAGTCGACCCACACGCGCCAGCAGGAGCGGATGAAGGCGCTCGAGATCACGCTGTTCAACGCCTTGCCCGCAGGCGGGGCCGATACCGGTGACGCGCACGCCGAGCTGGCCGCCGCGCAGGTCGAGTTGCAGCGCCTCGATGAACGTGTCGCCGCGCTGGCCCTGCGCGCCGGCACCAACGGACGCCTGGCCATCCCCACCGTGGCCGACCTGCCGGGCCAGTTTGTGCGCCAGGGCAGCTTGGTTGGGCAGGTGCTCACCGATGCAGCGCCAACGGTGCGCGTCGCCCTGCCCGAGGCCGAGGCCGGCAACCTGCGCCAGTTGCAGGGCCGCGTCAGTGTCCGCCTCGCCGCTTCGCCGGGTACGGCGCGTGCCGCTGTCCTGGCGCGCGACAGCGGGGGCGCTGTGCCGCAGTTGCCCAGTGCCGCCCTGAGCCAGCGCCATGGTGGTGCCGTGGCCACCGATCCGTTGGACCCGCAGGACCTGCGGCCGGTGCAGCCGGTGGTGCTGCTCGATGTGCAACTGGCAGCACCAATCGGCGCCGGCGACGCACGCATCGGCGAGCGCGCCTGGGTGCGTTTCGACGCTGGGTACACGCCGCTGGGGCTGCATTGGGTCCGTAACTTGCGCCAGCAGGTGCTGCGCCGTTTTAACCCGCAGTTCTGAAGCCGCGCCGACCATGCTGACACTCGCCCGTCTGTTGCCAGTGCCCGGTCCGGTCTGGGGCGCTTACCCGATGCGCCCAGCCAACGACCGGGCGCCGAACCGGCGACCGCCACGCCTGCTGCCCCCACTGGCCACCTGCCGGCAGGTGGCGCAGGCCGCGCTGGCCCATGCCGCCGCCTGGCAGCGGCTTGACAGGCCCGCCCGCGCAGACTCGGTGGGCGCACTGCGCCGGGCACTACGCCAGGTTGGTCTGCAGGGCAAACCGCTGGCCCAGGCGCTGGGCGTGGCTTGTGCACTGGCGACCGAGGTGCTGGGCCAGACGCCGCGCGAGCCGCAGCGCCTGGCCGCCGCTGCGTTGCTGGACAATCACATGGCCGAGATGGCCACGGGCGAAGGCAAAACGCTGGCCATCGGCCTGGCTGCCGCGGTGGCGGCGCTGGCCGGCATACCGGTGCATGTGGTCACCGCCAACGCCTACCTGGCCGCGCGTGATGTGGCCCAGATGGCACCCTTGTTCGGTGCGCTGGGCTTGGGTGCGGCCGCCCTGTGTGAGGCCAGCACCGACCTGGACCGACGCGCCGCCTATGGCCACGACATCGTCTACGCCACGGCCAAGGACCTGGCGTTCGACTTCCTGCGCGACCAGCAGGCGATGGCCGGCACATCGATGCTGGAGCGGGTGGCGGCCGGACTCGGCGGGCACGTGCCGGCCCAGCCCCTGATGCGCGGCTTGTGTCTGGCGCTGCTCGACGAGGCCGACAGCATCCTGCTCGACGAAGCCGAGGTGCCGCTGATCCTGTCGCGCAGCGTGCCCCATGCCGCACGACGCGCCTTTCTGTGGCAGGCGCTTGCGCTGGCGCACCAGCTTGATGCCGCGAGCGACTACCGGTTACACGAAGCCGACCGCATCGCCAGCTTGACCGCTGTCGGCGAAGAGCGCCTGGCCGCGCTGGCGCACGGGCTCGGCGGGCCCTGGCAACGGCCGCGTTACCGGCGCGAGGCGGTGCTGATGGCTGTTGCCGGGCTGCATCTTTACCACCGCAACACGCACTACCTGGTGCGAGGCGGTGCCATCGAACTGCTCGACGAAGTGACCGGGCGCGTCGCGGCGGGGCGGGTGTGGTCGCGCGGCCTGCATACGGTGGTGGCGCTCAAGGAGGGTCTCAGCCCGGCAGCCGAAACCGAGACCGTGGCGCAGACCACCTTCCAGCGGTTTTTCCAGCGCTACTGGCGGCTCTGCGGCATCAGCGGCACGTTGTGGGATACAAGCGCCGAATTACACGCCGTCTACGGCACACGCGTCGTTCGCATCCCGCTGCATCTGCGCAGCCGGCGCCAGGACCTGCCGCCGCGCCGTTTTGCCACAGCACAGGCGATGTTTGCTGCCATGGTTGAGCGTGTCGATAAGCTGCGCCTGGCTGGACGTGCCGTGCTGGTGGGCACCGACAGCGTGGCCGATTCCGAGCGCCTGTCGGCGCTGTTGCACAAACGCGGCGTCGGGCACCGGGTGCTCAACGCCTTGAACGATGCCGATGAAGCGGCAATCGTGTCCGAAGCCGGTTGCGGCGGCCGTGTCACCGTGGCCACGCGCATGGCCGGGCGCGGCACCGACATCACGCTCGACGCTGGCGCACGTGCGGCCGGCGGTTTGCATGTACTGTCTTGTCAAAACAACAGTTCGCGTCGGCTTGATCGCCAGCTCGCCGGGCGGGCGGCGCGACATGGGGACCCGGGAAGTGCGGAAATCTGGTCCTTCGACGGCGCACTGGGGCCAGCCGCCGCGCTGCTGCTGACGCCCCGCAACACCGGTGACGCGTTGACTGTTGCGCAGGTGCCGGCGTGGATAGCGCTGGCACCCAAACGCTGGGCGCAGTGGCGCGAGGAGCAGCGCCGGGTGCGCTTGCGCGCAACTCTGCTGGAGCAGGATCTGCACTGGGAACAGCGGCTGGCATTTGCCGGTGCGCCAGTCTGAGCGGGTGGCCCGCTACCGCCACCAGACCCTGCTCTTGATGCGGGTCAAGGTTTGCCCCGAATCTTCATCGGACATGGCTTCAGAAAGGCCGATGGATGTCGATAAGGTAATTAACGATGGACCGGCACAGTCTTGGAATGCGCACATTGGGCACCGACTTCGTACTGCGCCGGCCGGACGGTTTTTGCCGCCATCCTGGTTCCTTTTGATTCATTTTTCGGTTGTCAGACAGCCTTCCCTGGTCACTCGACCAATCTGTAAAGATGGGTTCACACATGGTCTATGGGTATAGGAAGCTCCAACCGGCGGCCGTGCATCGGCGCTTTGCCGGCAACACGGCGGCATTCGCCGGTATCTTGCCCGGCCTGTGCCTGTGCCTGTTGCTGGCCGCGGTTCTGGTGCCAGCCACCGCCCTGGCTGCACCACCTTCCGCTGCACCACCTTTCGCTGCCGCACCTGCAGCCAAAGCGCTGGGTTGCCTGATCGAGCCCGACCGGGTTGCCGACATTGGTTCGCAGGTGGTTGGTCTGGTGGACCGGCTCCATGTGGAACGCGGCGACAGGGTGGCTGCCGGCCAGCCGCTGGTATCGTTGCGTGCCGACGTCGAGCGCGCCAATGCAGCCGCTGCCGGAACACGTTCGCAGGTCGACGCCGATGTGCTTGCCGCCCGGGCCAGCCTGGACCTGGCCGAGCAGAAAGTGCGCCGCGCACAGGCACTGGTGGCGCAGAACTTCGTCTCCGACCAGGCCGCCGAGCAGGCGCGCGGCGAGGCCGAAGTGGCCAGACAGAAGCTGCACCAGGTGCAGGGACAGCAACGGGTATGGCTCGACGAGTACCGCGTAGCCCAGGCACAACTGGCGCTGCGCACCGTGCGCAGCCCGTTTGCCGGCGTGGTGGTGGAGCGTTTTGTCAATCCCGGCGAACGGGTCGAGGAGCGCCCGATGCTGCGTGTGGCGGTGATCGACCCGCTGCGTGTGGAGCTGATGGTGCCGACGGCGCAATACGGCAGCCTGGCGGCCGGTGATCAGGTGACAATCCGCCCTGAACTACCCGGCGCCGAAGCTGTCACCGCCACCGTGCGCCATGTCGACCGCGTGCTGGACGCGGCGAGCAACAGTTTTCGGGTCCGCCTGACGCTGCCCAATCCGCAAAACCGGCTGCCGGCCGGGCTGCGTTGCAAGGCCGATCTGCCGGTGGCGGCGGCCGCGGCACCCGCCGCGCCCAAACTCGCGCCAGCGGTCGCGGCACCCCGGCCCGCCGCAACAAAACGCGCCCAGCTCTGAGGCAAGCCGGTTCTTCCCTGCCCCGTGTGATGCGCATGACCTCCCCGTGCCCGCGCCCGCTGGCCGAGGCCATGGAGGACCGCATCCTGCATTCGGCCGACATCGCGCCGCTGCTGCTGGCGCCGGCCCTGGCTGTCGACACATCCGCCACCGACCCGACCCAACTCGCCACGCCGGACGCAGCGGTGCGGCGCAGCGAGATCGTTTTTGTCGACGCCTCGGTGAGCGACGCTGATCGCTTGCTGGCTGACCTGCAGGCGCAGCGCCGTGCCGGTGCGCCGTTTGAAGTTGTGGTGATCGGGGCTGACGAAGATGGCATTTCACGGGTCAGCATGGTGCTGGCCGCGCGGGGCGACATCACAGCGGTGCACCTGATCGGCCATGGAACTGCCGGGGTGATGCAACTGGGGAATGCGCTGCTCGACGCCGCGGCGCTGTTCACCCGCGCCGGCGAATTTGCGCAGTGGAGTCTCGCGTTGACAGCTGACGCCGATCTGCTGTTGTACGGCTGCGACGTCGTAGCCAGCGCCCAAGGGCGGCAACTGGTGGTCGACCTGGCCGCGTTGACCGGTGCCGACGTGGCCGCCAGCGACGACCCGACCGGCAACGCCGCGCTCGGTGGCGACTGGGAGCTCGAAGTGGCCAGCGGCAACATCGAAGCCGCGGTTGCGGTCAGCGCCGCCCAGCAACTATCCTGGAGCGGGTTGTTGCTGGTTCCTACGGGCGAGATCGCGGTCAATACGACCACCCCCAACGACCAGCTCACCAGCGCCGAGAACCGTGGCAGCCAGAACACAGTGGCGCTGGACGCCGCCGGCAACTATGTGGTGGTGTGGACCAGCAGGGGTCAGGACGAAACTGGCAGCCTGGGTGTCTACGCGCGGCGTTTCGACGCCACTGGCGCGCCGCTGACTGGCGAAATTGCAGTCAACACCACCACCAGCGACAACCAACGTTCGCCGCGGGTGGCCTCGGACGCGGCCGGTAACTTCGTCGTTACCTGGACCAGCAGCAACCAGGACGGCACCAGCGACAGCGTCTACCTGCGACGGTTCAACGCCAGCGGTGTGGCGCTGACGGCGGAGGCGCGTGCCAACACCACCGCCACTGGTGCGCAGTCGGACTCGGTGATTGCCATGAACGCCAGCACGGGTGACTTCGTGATCACATGGCAGGGAGAGGGCCCAGGCGACATGGCCGGAGTATTCTTTCGCCGCTTCCTGGCCAACGCGACGGCGCAGGACGCGACCGACCGACTGGCGAACCTGACCGACGGTGGCACCGAGAATGACCCGGCTGTCACCATGGATCCAAGCGGCAATTTCGCCATTTTCTGGGAAGCAGGCAACAAACTTTATTTTCAGCGCTTCGACTCAACCGGCACCATGCAAGGCGGCCGTGTGCAGGTGGACGATTCTCTTGCAACCAGCTCAGGCGCTGCCGTCGCGTCGGATGCTGCGGGCAATTTCACCGTGGTCTACCGCGAAAACGTTTTGTTGCCCGGTGTCTGGGGCAAGGGCTTCAACGCGGATGGCACGCTCAAGTACAACTGGTTCATGGTTGACAGCGGCGACGCGGCCAGCCCGGGCATCGCCATGGCGTCCGACGGTGCGTTCGTCGTGGTGTATGAGAAAACCGGCGGCGATTCCAGCCTGGACGTATACGCCCGCAAGTACAGCGCCGCAGGGGCTGCCGTTGGCAGCGCTTTCCAGGTCAACCAGATCACTGCAGCCGACCAGATGAACGCGTCGGTGGCCCTGGTCGATGCCGAGAATTTTGTTGTGGCGTGGAGTGGCAAAACTGCGTTTGAGAGCAGGGGTGTGGCGGCCCGCCAGTTCGGCAGCGCTGCACCCGTGATCACGTCCAACGGAGCGGGTGCCACGGCAGCGCTGGCCATGGCCGAAAACACATCCGCAGTCACCACGGTCACCGCCACGGATGCCGACCTGCCAGCACAAACACTCGGCTACACCATCAGTGGCGGCGCGGATGCCGCGAAGTTCAGCATCAACAGCGTGACGGGTGTGCTGAGTTTCATCACGTCGCCAGACTTCGAGGCCGCCGGTGACATTGGTGCCAACAACGTGTACGAGGTATCCGTGCAAGCCAGCGACGGCGTGTTTACCGATGTCCAGGCCATCAGCGTCACGGTAACCGATGTCAACGACGCGCCGGTGCTGGGTGGCGCCAACAACCTGAACAGCATCAACGAAGACCTGCTCTCGGCAAGCAACAACGGCACCCTGGTGTCGGCGCTGATCGCGGGGCAGCTCAGTGATGCCGACGCGGGAGCGCTCGGGGGGATTGCAGTGACGGCGGTGGACAACAGCAACGGTGCCTGGCAATACACGACCAATGGCGGCGGGGCATGGACCGCGTTTGGCACGCCCGACGCC
>JANLVB010000062.1:0-1574 GCA_031363785.1 Betaproteobacteria bacterium | reverse complement strand
GTACCCACCTGGCTGGAGCTGGGGCGCGTGATGCAGCGTGACCGCCTTGACCGTTACCTGCCGCCCGACGCACGGCTGGAGTTCGTCGTCATGTTGCGCACCAGCATGCACTTCTTCCCGGTCACGCAGGCCGACGTCGATACGCTGCAACCAACTTGCCGCGACGTCATGGACAACAAGTTCCTGGCGCTGGTGCAGGTCTGCCGGGCCGACATGCTGGTGAGCAGTGACGAAGACCTCTTGGTACTGCACCCGTGGTGCGGCGTGCCGGTGTGCCGGGCGGCCGAGTTCTTGTCCGGCCTGGGAGTGGTGTGACGATGGTCGCCAAAGCCACGGGCCCGCAAACAGCCATGCAGCGGCTGAAGGATCGCTTCGTGCGTTATGCCACCGAGCCGGACGACACTCCCGAGTGGAAGCTGCGCAAGTCCCTGATGGCAGGGATCGCACTGGCGCTGGTCTTGGTGTGGTTGCTCTATGCTGGCTTTTACGCCTGGATCGGCGCACGACTGGCCGCACAGATCGCGTTCGTGACGGCATTCGCCCAGTTGCTGTTCTGCGTGGGGTACGCCAGAGGCCGTTCCTACTATCTGCTGGCGAGGTTGACCAATGGGCTCTCGTTGCTGGCCCTGCTGGCGGTTCACCTGGCGCTGGGCGGGTTCACGTCTTCGGGCTATGTGCTGGTCTTTGCGATGACGCCGCTCTTCCTTGCCACGGCTTTGGAGGAGCCGCACTACGTCAAACACTGGATGGCCGCGACCCTTGGCGTGATGGTGCTGGCAGGCGTCGGTGAGCTGCTCGTCCCGCACGGCAATTCCCTGTCGTCGGCGGCGCTCACGGCTCTGACGGTGTTCAACATCATCGGCTTTTGCAACTTCGTGCTGGTGCCGAACGCGATCCACGGTCACCGCACCCGCATCATCCAGCAGGAGCTCGCCGAAGCCCGCGAAGCGCAACTGGCCCAGAAGGCCGACCATCTGGCGCAAACCCAGCAGGCGCTGGAGCGCCAGACCGCCACGGCCGAGATTTTGAAGGTCATCGCCAGCTCGCCGTCGAATGTGCAGCCGGTGTTCGACGCCATCGCGGCCAGCGCCTTGCGCCTGTGTGGCGCGCAGCACAGCGTGGTGACACGGTTTGACGGCGAGCTGATCCACCTCGCTGCGTTTCATGACCGGTCCGGCCCGATTGAAAACCCCTGGCGCGACTTGTGGCCGCACCGGCCGGGCAGCGACAGCGCCACCGCCCTGGCGATCTTGAATCGACAGACGGTAGCGATCGCTGACGTGCGTGCCCAGCCGGGTTATGTCTTCAGCGACCGCACTGGCGGGCCGACTTTTCGCAGCGCGCTGGCTGTGCCGCTTCTCTCCGCCGGCGCGCCGATCGGCGCGATTTGCGTGTTGTGCGCGGATGCAGCCGAGTTTCCGGTGCACCAAAAGGTGCTGCTGCAGACGTTTGCCGACCAGGCGGTGATCGCGATCCAGAACGCGCAGTTGTTCAACGAGACGCAGGAGGCGCTGGAACGCCAGACGGCGACGAGCGAGGTGCTGAACGTCATCGCCTCGTCGGTGGACGACGCG
>JANLVB010000049.1:0-14431 GCA_031363785.1 Betaproteobacteria bacterium | reverse complement strand
CAGAAATAACCCGAAGACGACGCAACCCATGTCACGGTCTGTGAGCGCTTGTTGCGATACTCCGTCAAACGAAGCCTGTCTGAAATTCTGGTCGACATCGGCCTGGTCAAACGTATAGCCACAATGGTGGCAAAACGCATGGTTACCCTGCTCGCAGAAGAAACCGGCGAACGGCCCGACGCGCTGTTGCTGACACGCGAACGCTTCGGCGCAGTGGAGTCGCTGTCCCAGGGCGTGGTGGTGCTGGACGGGAGCGAGAACGCGTCCGTCAGTTATGCCAGCTGCTGCCGCCCGGTGCCGGGCGACCGCATCGTCGGTTACCTCGGGCGCGGCGAGGGTCTGGCTGTGCACCTGGAGTCGTGCCAGGTGGCGAGCCGCCTGAGACACAAGGACAGCGAGCGTTTTATCACTGTGGACTGGTCGGATGACCCGGTGCGTGCCTTTGAAACCCAGGTGCTGGTAGCGGTCAGTAACGGCACCGGCGTGCTGGCGCGCGTCACGACCGCCCTGGCCAGCGCCGAGACCGACATCGTGCATATCGACATGGGACAGGATGCGGCCCAGGAAGCCACTGACCTGCGCTTTGTCATCGCCGTCAGGGACCGTGCCCACCTCGATGTCGCGTTGCGCAATCTGCGCCGTACTTCATCCGTCCTGCGTGCCGAGCGGGTCTGAGGTGCGTGCCGGGTAACTCACGCGCAACACCTCGATTTCGTCCACGCCCGACGGCGTCACCAGGTTGAGAACGTCACCGACATGGGCTTTCAGTAGCGTGCGCGCGATCGGAGACACCCAACTCACCTCGCTGCGGGTGCTGTCCGCCTCGTCGATGCCCAGAATCGTTACCTCGCGCTCACAGCCTGAGCCATCCAGATAAGCAACCCGTGCACCAAAAAACACCTGGTCGGTAAAACCATGGTGGGCACACGGATCGGTGATATCGGCGATCTCCAGCCGCTGGGTCAGAAAGCGGATGCGCCGGTCGATCTCGCGCAGCCGCTTCTTGCCATAGATGTAGTCGCCGTTCTCCGAGCGGTCTCCGTTGCTGGCGGCCCAATGCACGATCTCCACCACTTTCGGACGCTCGTTGTCCATCAGATTCAGCAGCTCACCGCGCAGCCGGGTGTAACCCGCTGGCGTGATGTAGTTCTTGCCGCTGCCCGCGATCAAGGGCAACTGCACCCCATCATCGTCGTCCGCGTCGTCCGACTCCTTGGTGAAAGCCTTGCTCATGACGTGTCAGCCAAAAAAGCAAAGAAAAACAGCCTAGCGGTGCGAACCACTAAGCTGTTGTCCTAGAACGTAAATACTGGTGCGGCTGGCAGGAATTGAACCCACGACCCCTTGGTTCGTAGCCAAGTACTCTATCCAACTGAGCTACAGCCGCAACAAACAGAATTCTAGCATCGGCTTTGGCCGTTCTCACACGCCAGCAGCTTCGTCCTGCATCTTGACCAGCCGTTCGGTCTGGGCCAACGACAATAGATGGGCAAAAACAGCAGACAAATAACGCTTGGCCCGAATCGACAGGAACAATTCGTCCGACAGATTGTTCAGGCGCTCTTCGTTCACCACGTAACAGCCGGCAATTTCCTTTGATCGACCACCCTCCTGCACGCGCATGTTGAGCGGGGAAAACATGTTGTGCTCGGCCAGAAAACGGCAGAATTCTGCCGTTACCGACTCCATCTGCTGCAATTCGGAAAGGTACCGCTTGACATTGTCGATGACCTGGGTCGGAGCCCCCGAGATATCGAATAGCGCCGCCCCGTCGGATTCACTGACGAGGTCACTTTGCTCGTCAATACACACCACAAACTCGTCGGCCTGGCCACCGGGGGCCAACGCGAACGGGTAACGGCGGATCACTGCCGGAATATAAGACCCGCGCCACTTGCCATCGGCGCCGACAAACAGGTTTTTCTCGGTGTTGAGTCCGAGCATGGCGACGGGACGGAACTCGTCCTTTTGCTTGTCTTCCAGAAACACGATCGGATAAATCGGCGCGGCACGGGTGAACTCCTGCAGCGTCAGATAAGCCACATGCGATTTGGCCGCAAAAGCGAAACTGCTGATGTCCTTGACGCGTTTGTTGGCGTGCGTCTGGTTGTTGACGGCGACGATTTTTTGAAACATAAATCACTCGGGAAGAAATTCACGAACTGCGCTGCCAAGGCTGGGGAGCCCAATTGTTCAGTCTACCCGATCAACGATGCAATCGACTTCCGGTACGCACACCATGGGACGTGCCCGTCCGAACAATGGTGACTAGCGCTGCAACGGCTCAGGCACCATGGGGTCCACTTTAGCCGTGGCCTATGCTAGTCCGGCATCTGACGATCAAAGCGTGGACCGCTGGCCGAGCCCCGTTCGCCCACCAAGGCCAGTGATGATCACTGCGTCGGATTCGGGCGGATATTGGTAGGGCGTGTAGGACTTGAACCTACGACCAAAGGATTATGAGTCCTCTGCTCTAACCAACTGAGCTAACGCCCCGACCGAGGTGGCATTGTAGTGGGCTACTTGTGGTGGCTCAGCGCGTTGGTCACCAGTTTGGAGGTGATGTCCACGATCTGGATCATGCGGTCGTAGGCCATGCGCGTGGGGCCGATGACACCCAGCGTGCCGACCACCTGGCCGTCCACCTCGTACGGCGCGCTGACGATGGACAGGTCCTCGAATGGCACCACCTGGCTTTCGCCGCCAATGAATATCCGCACACCTTCGGCCTGTCCGGCTACGTCCAGCAGACGCATGAGTTGTGCTTTTTGTTCGAACAGCTCAAAGGCCCGCCGCAACTGGCCCATGTCGCTGGAAAAATCGGTCAGCGCCAGCAGGTTGCGCTCGCCGGATATCACCACTTCGTCTTCCGCTTCTGCGATGGCCTCGGTGTTGATGGTCACAGCCGCCTGCATCAGCGTGGCAATTTCCGAACGCAGTGACTCCACCTCGATCTTCAGGCGCTCGC
The DNA here is from genome assembly GCA_031363785.1 of Betaproteobacteria bacterium. Classification (GTDB taxonomy): domain Bacteria; phylum Pseudomonadota; class Gammaproteobacteria; order Burkholderiales; family Burkholderiaceae_C; genus CAISIP01. The sequence continues at coordinate 11,463 of JANLVB010000049.1, read as the reverse complement.
GCACCTGTTCTATCGCCATGCCGACGTAGTGCGCATTGAGGAAGTTGGCGGCCTCTATCAACTGCGGCTGCGAGTAGTCCAGTTCGGTGTAGATCACCCGGTTCTGCACGTCCCCGTCGGGGGACACAATGATGACCAGCAAACGGCGCTCGGACAGCCTGAGAAACTCGATGTGCCTGAACACCGAACTGCGCCGCGGTGCAATCACCACCCCGACAAACTGCGACAGGCTGGACAGCAGGTGGGCCGCATTCGCAATGACTTTCTGCGGCTGGTCGGGTGCCAGACTCTGCGCCGAGAAATGCCCTTTGGACGCGGTCAGCATGGTGTCCACAAACAGCCGGTAACCCCGCGCCGTAGGAATACGTCCGGCCGACGTGTGCGGGCTGACGATCAGTCCGAGATCTTCCAGGTCGGACATCACATTGCGGATGGTTGCCGGCGACAGCTCCAGCCCGGAGGCGCGCGACAGTGTGCGAGAACCTACCGGTTGGCCATCAGCGATGTAGCGCTCCACGAGCGCTTTCATCAACAAACGTGCACGATCATCCAGCATAGTTTCATTTTAATGATGTAATTTGCGAATGCACTCCAAATTCCGCCATGTCGCGCTGATAGGCAAGTACCAGGCGGTTGCGTCGGGAGCCAGCGGAGTGTTGTCCAGGCGGGCATTGGAAGGCATAGCGCATTTCCTGCATGACCAGGGATGTGAGGTGGTGTTCGAGCAGCAAACCGCCATCAACATGGGCGTCACCGGTTATGCCACGTTGGATGTCGAAGGCATCGGCGGCCAGTGTGACCTCGGCCTGGTGGTGGGTGGTGACGGCACCATGCTCGGCATCGGGCGCCAGCTGGCGCGTTTCGGTGTGCCGCTGATCGGCATCAACCAGGGCCGGCTCGGTTTCATCACCGACATTCCGTTCGACGGGTTCCAGGCCACCTTGCAGCCCATGCTGGGTGGTGCCTTCGAGGAGGACCACCGCAGCCTGATGCAGGCACGGGTGATGCGCGACGGGCACTGCGTCTTCGACGCGCTGGCGATGAACGACGTGGTGTTGAACCGCGGCGCCACCTCGGGCATGGTGGAGTTGCGGGTGGAGGTGGACGGGCATTTTGTCGCCAACCAGAGAGCCGACGGCCTGATCATCGCCTCGCCAACCGGGTCCACCGCCTATGCACTGTCTGCTGGTGGCCCGCTGTTGCACCCATCCATTCCGGGCTGGGTGTTGGTTCCGATCGCACCACATACCCTGTCTAACCGGCCGATCGTGCTGGCCGACGCAACCGAGATCGCCATCGAGCTGGTGGCCGGGCGCGACGCCAGCGCCAACTTCGACATGCAGTCGTTGGCGTCGTTGCTGCATGGCGATCGCATTGTGGTGTCGCGCTCGCAATACCGCGCCCGCTTCCTGCACCCCCGGGGCTGGAGCTACTTTGACACCCTGCGGCAAAAGCTGCACTGGAATGAAGGGGTCGCCTGACCGTGGCGCTCAAACGCATTGTCCTGCGCGACTTTGTCATCGTTGACGAGCTCGATCTCGACCTGTCGGCCGGTTTTACCGTCTTGACCGGTGAAACCGGCGCCGGCAAATCGATCCTGATCGACGCGCTGCAACTCGCCACCGGATCACGGGCCGAGGCCTTGTTGATCCGCGAAGGCGCCAGCCGCACCGAGGTCTGCGCCGAGTTCGACTGCCCGCCCAGGCTGCAAACCTGGATCGACGATGCAGGTTTCGAGCGCGGCGACACGGTGCTGTTGCGCCGCACCGTCGACCTGCAGGGGAAAAGCCGGGGCTGGATCAATGGCAGCCCCGCCACCGCCGGCCAATTGCGTGCTTTGGGCGAACAACTGCTCGATATCCATGGCCAGCATGCGTGGCAGAGCCTGACCCGACCCGATGCGGTGCGCGCCCTGCTCGACGCATTCGCTGGTGTCTTGCCGGGCCCGCTGGCCAACGCCTGGCAACACTGGCAAGCCGCAGCCAAGACCCTGCGCGAAGCCCAGGCCGCTCAGGAGTCATTGCAGCGTGAACGTGAGCGTGTGGCATGGCAGGTGGCAGAGTTGGACAAACTCGCACCGGCCGCAGGCGAATGGGAGGATCTCAACATCGAACATGGCAGGTTATCCCATGCACAGGCGCTGCTCGACGCCGCCCAGACCGCGTTGCAGGCGTTGCAGGGCGGCGAGGCGAACGCCCTCGATGGGCTGAACGCTGCCCACGCCAGTTTGCAGCAACAACAGCATCTGGAGCCAGACTTTGCCGCCGTGATCGAGCTGCTGGGCTCCAGTCTGGCGCAGCTGGAGGACGCAGCCCATACCCTGCGCGCCTACCTGCGCAAGACCGAGCCCGACCCAGATCGGCTGGCGCAGCTTGATGAGCGCCTGTCGCAGTGGCTCAACCAGGCACGCCGGTACAAGCGCGCGCCAACCGACTTGCCTGCGCTGCTCGCCGGGTGGAAGCTGGAGCTGGAAAAACTTGACGCCGCAGCCGACATCGATGGCCTGGGCCAGGCGGAACGTGCCGCCCACGCACTCTACGCTGCGCAAGCTGGCACCGTTTCCAAGGCGCGTGCCAAAGCGGCACCGGCATTGGCGCGGGCCATCACCGCGGCGATGCAGCGCCTGGGGATGGAGGGTGGACGGTTCGATGTCGATCTGCCTGCGGCGGCACAAGCCAGCCAACACGGAGTGGAGGACGTGCTGTTTCTCGTGGCCGGGCATGCCGGCAGCACGCCGCGCCCGGTCAGCAAAGTGGCGTCCGGCGGAGAACTTTCACGCATCGCCCTGGCGATTGCCGTCACCACCAGCCAATTGGGCGCAGCCCAGACTCTGGTATTCGACGAGGTGGACGCCGGCGTGGGGGGTGCCGTCGCGCAAACTGTCGGGCGCCTGATGCAGCAACTGGGCCAACACCGTCAGGTCATGGCTGTCACGCATCTGCCGCAGGTGGCGGCTTGCGCCGATCAGCACCTGGTGGTGTCCAAACGCCTGCAGGGCCAGATGACATTGAGCCGGGTGCAGCGCGTCGAGTCGGAGTCGCGGGTGACGGAGATCGCCCGCATGCTAGGCGGCGAGCGTATCCTTGGCACCACGCTGGCGCACGCGCGCGAATTGCTGCAAACTGCCACCTGAATCTCAGGAGTACCGGCCGATGGAACTGGAGCTGATTCTGATCACTGGCATGTCGGGGTCCGGCAAGTCTGTCGCCCTGCATGCGCTGGAAGACGCCGGCTATTACTGTGTCGACAACCTGCCGCCCGAACTGTTGCTGGATTTTGTCAAATTGCAGCGCGAGCGCCAGGCGTCACAGGTGGCAATCGCGATGGACATCCGCAGTGCCACCTCACTGCCACAGGTGCCGGGTCATCTGCGCACACTCACGCGCGAAGGCGTCGTCATCAAGACACTGTTTCTGGATGCCACCACCGACACGCTGGTGCGACGTTATTCGGAGTCCAGGCGCAAGCACCCACTGTCGCAAACCGACCCGGACGACTTGAATGCCGACCACCGGCACGCACTGGTGGATGCGATCGAACTGGAACGGGAATTGCTGGCTGATCTGCGCGAACACGCCCACGCGATCGACACCAGCCTGATCCGGCCGTCACAGCTGCAGCGCTACGTGCGCTCCATCGTCGTCGTCCGCGGCACCCAGCTCACGCTGGTATTTGAATCCTTTGCCTTCAAACGCGGCATTCCGGGCGACGCCGACTATGTGTTTGACGTGCGCATGTTGCCCAACCCGCACTATGAACCCGACTTGCGCGCGCTGAACGGCCGTGACGAACCAGTGGCGGAATTCTTCCGGCAGCAGGCAGATGTGGGGACGATGCTGCAACACATCTCCCAGTTTCTGGATGCCTGGCTCGATGCACTGGTGAATGACCACCGCAGCTATGTCACGGTGGCGATCGGCTGCACCGGCGGACAACACCGGTCGGTTTACCTGGTGGAGGAACTTACCAAACGCTTCTCCGTCCGCTGGACCACCCTCAGCCGCCACCGCGAGCTCGATGCCACACCCGGTCGTTACCCGACCACGTCATACGGCTGGCTGACCAGCTGAGACAGCAGGGAACGCACCGGCGCCGGAAGGCCCAGCGACTGCCAAGCCTGCTGGGCAAACCACTGACCGCCCGCCGGGTCATGGAGGCGCCGCGGCAGCTCTACCTGTACCGGGTGCAGGTACAGGTCTTTGTGGGTCAACACATGTTTGAATGCTTCGATATCGCGTGTGTGCCGGCGCCGGCCTTTCGGCAACACGTCAAGCAGCTCCTCACGCGAGTCAAACCACGGCAAACAATACAGCCCACCCCAGACGCCCGGTGCCGGGCGGCGGCGCAGCCAGAGTGACCCATCAGGAGACCGCGCCAACAACAGCCACATCACCGAGGCGCTGCGCCGCAATGTGCGGGTCTTGTTAGGAAACGACAACTGCGCGCCCTGGTGGTGCGCAACACAATCTGCCACCAGCGGACAGCGGCTGCACTGTGGCTGGCGCGCCAGACACAGGGTCGCTCCCAGATCCATCATGCCTTGCGTGAAGCGCGGCATGTTGTGCAACAGATTGCGCCTTGGCAACAGTTCATGCGCCGCCGCCCACAGACGCCGCTCGTTCGCCACCAGCGCCAGGTCGTCACCAAAACCCAGCACACGCGTCACAACGCGCTGGGCATTGGCATCCAGGATCGCCACTCGCTCCCCGAAGCAGATCGATGCGATCGCCGCCGCGGTCGAGCGGCCTATGCCGGGCAAGTCAGCCAGCTGCGCTGCAGTTGTCGGGAACTCGCCACCATGGAGGTTGACCACCCGTTGTGCGCAGCGATGCAGGTTGCGCGCCCGGCTGTAGTAACCCAGGCCGCTCCACAAACCCAATACTTCGTCTTCGGTTGCTGCCGACAGGTCACGCAGCGTCGGCAGCCGCCGGACAAATCGTTCGAAGTACCCCAACGCGCTGGCAACCTGGGTCTGCTGCAGCATCACCTCGGACAACCAGACACGGTACACATCGCGGGTGTTCTGCCACGGAAGGTCGTTGCGACCGTGCTGCTTTTGCCAGCGCACCACCCGCTGCGCCAGCGACACTGCCGCCACGGGCTGAAATCCTAGACGTGTGCCGACGCTGCTTCGTCGGCGTGACGCGCCTCGCGCACGCGGATCAGGTAGTTGGTGAGCTCCACCAGTTTGGACTCAAGTTCGGTCAGCGCGGCTTCCTGACCATCAATTTCCTGGATCCGGTCGTTCAGCCCGCCGGTGGCTTGCTGGATGCGGTCGATCGCTTCAATGCGTCGGCCAAAGGTACGCCTGCGCTCGCGCAACTGCGCGTCCAGCTGCGCTGCAGCCGTCTTGCTCCACAACTCCACGTCGCTCAGAGCCGCTTCATGGATGGTACGCAGCCGGGTCGCAAGTGCACGCACCAAACGGTCGGCGAACTCGGCGCGTGCCAGCCGGAACGCATTGGTCACGCCAAGATACTGTAAATGGCCGCGCTCGACTGCATTCAGATCCTGCACGTGTGTTACCAGCTGGGGCTCTGCGGGCGCTTGCAGCGAAAACCCGTGTTCCGCATTGAGCTGACGAAAAGTGGCCGCCAACATCGACTGGATTTCGGTACACAGGTTCTGCACCTTGCTGAAAATGACACGCAGGCGATTGAAGGTGTCACCGTAGGCCTTTTTGACACCGAGCTTGAGGCCTTTTTGGTGCAGGGCCGTATTGAGCTCAGCCATCTCGGCCTTGAGTGCGGTGGCGTTCAGGCTGTCAAAAACCTCCCGCAGCAACTTCAGGTGCACCGAGCGCACAGCATGGATTTTGGACCCGCTCAGGTCAAATTCCGCCTGCTCCTGCGTGATGCGGGCGCGCATATGCTTGATGACAGTGGCGTTCTTGCCCTGCAGCCCCTTGAGCTCCATCATCTGTTCAGCCAGGTCACGCCGACGGATGTTGATGACCCGCCCCGTTTCCTGGCGCAGGCTGGTAATGCTGGCTGCCACTGCGGCGCCGAGAATCTTCTGCCGCTGGCCCATGATGCCGTTGGCCAGCGCAGCTTCCAGGTTCGGCAGGCAGCTCGCTGCCAGCAGCGCGGCATCATTGGTCACCTTGCCGACCAGGCCTTTCTGCGCCGAGACCGGGATCACCTGGGAGCGCGGGATGCCCAGAATCTCGGCCGTAGAAGCGCATTGCCGATCAATCTGGGCCTGAATCTTGGCCTCTGAACTCAGCGCATCCCACAACGTGTCGATCTTGTTCAGTACCACCAGCCGCAGGTCGGAGCCCTCAGAGTCGACTATCAGGTGCTCGCGCCAGATATCAAGATCGGACTTGGTAACACCGGTGTCGGCACCCAGAATAAAGACCACCGCCTGTGCCTGTGGCAACAGGCTGACAGTGAGTTCCGGTTCCGCGCCAATCGCGTTCAGACCAGGGGTATCAAGTATCACGAGGCCCTGCTTGAGCAGGGGATGGGCGATGTTGATCAGCGCATGGCGCCAGCGCGGCACTTCGACCAGTCCCTGCGCGTCAAGCCTCGGATTGTCCTGCGCATCCCACAAGCCCAGCGCCTGGGCGTCTTCCTTGGTGACCATGCGCGTCTCTGCCACCATTTCCAGCGCAGCGGCGAGCTGCTGAGGGTCGTTGACATCGAGGTCCACGCGGGTCCATTTCTCCGGGACCATGCGCCACTCCATCAGGGCCTGCGGCTGCAGCCGTGACTCGATCGGCAACAGGCGCAGGCAGGGTGGCACGTCGGCGTCGTAACCCATCTCGGTCGGACACATCGTGGTGCGCCCGGCGCTGGCCGGCATGATGCGCCTGCCATAACCGGCGAAAAATATCGCGTTGATCAGCTCGGACTTGCCGCGCGAAAACTCCCCCACGAAGGCCACCATGACCTTGTCGGAACGCACCTGGTTTTCCAGCCTTTGCAGTCGCTCCTCCACGCCGGCATCCAGCAACTCATGGTCCTTCATCCATTCCGACAGCAGCCGCAAGCGCAGACTGAATTCGCGCCGCCAATGGCCGTGCAGATCAAATTGCTCGTTAAATGAAGTACTCACGCTTTCCCCCAATGGTTTTTCAATATAGCATTTCGGGGTGCCGTTGGGATCAGTTCCTTTGGCATTTGGGACAGAAAAAGCTCGAGCGTTGCCCCTGCCGCAGGGATTTGATGTCTGTGCCACACACTTTGCAGGGCTGTCCGGCGCGACCGTACACAGCGGCTGCAAGCTGGAAATAACCCGCATCACCACCGGCATCGCGAAAATCGCGCAGCGTGCTGCCGCCCTTCTCGATCGCCATGGTGAGCACCTGCTGCAATGCCGCATGCAGGCGCGCGACACGCAGGCGCCCCAGCCCGGCAGCCGGTGCGGTTGGCCGGATTCGCGCCATGAACAATGCTTCGCTCGCGTAGATGTTGCCAACCCCGACCACCACATCACCAGCAAGCAACACCTGCTTGATCGCCGCACGGCGCACTGCTAGCCCACGTCCGAATGCCAGCAGATCGAAGCCACCGCCCAATGGCTCCATGCCCAGACGGTGCAACAACTTGTGTGCCGACGGCGCTTCTTCATTCTCCGCAAACACCACTGCACCAAAACGGCGCGGGTCATGCATGCGCAACACGCCACGGCTGGTTTGCATCTCAAAATGGTCGTGCACGCCGGCCGCCGGCAGAGATTTTGCAAATGCAAGGCTGCCCGACATGCCCAGGTGCAGCAGAAGCAAACCGCGGTCCAGATCCACCAGGAGATATTTGCCACGCCGTCGTACGCCCGACACGGTGCGCCCGGCCAAATCGGTCGGTGGGCAGCCCAGCGGCCAGCGCAATGGCCGGCCCATGTGTACCGACAACACCCGCGCGCCTTCGATCCTGGACACGAAGCTCAGCCGCGTCACTTCTACTTCAGGCAGTTCAGGCATGGGCTGGGTTGTGCAGTGTTGTGTGGCTTGGATTATTATGGTTTCATGATTCGACCCCTACGCGCAGCCGCCGTGCTGCTGCTTGGCCTGTCCACATTCAGTGGCCCGGTCTTTGCCCAAACGGCCGCGCCCGCAAGTGAACCCCCCGCCAACTCGTCGATGAATGGCGAATTGTTCTACCAGTTATTGCTGGGGGAGGTCAATGCCTCGGGAGGCGAGCCCGGTGTTGGTTACCAGCTGATTCTGGACGCAGCCCGAAAGACCAATGACGCGCGCCTGTTCAAGCGTGCCACCGACATCGCCCTGCAAGCCCGCTCCGGTGAGTCGGCGCTGCAAGCCGCCCGGGCCTGGCGCCAGGCGATTCCAACCTCGCGCGAAGCCAACCGGTACCTGCTTCAAATCTTGATCGGGTTGAATCGTTTTGGCGATCTGCCGGAGCCTCTCAAACGCGAACTCGGCACCATCGACGGCAATGACCTGCAGCAGGCGCTGAACAACCTGCCTCGGCTATTTGCCCGCTCCAGTGACAAGAAACAATCGGCGCTCGTGGTGCAGCAGGCCCTGGCGGAGTATCTTGACAACCCGGTCATTGGCCCCACCGTCTGGGCGACGATAGGTCGCATGCGCATTGAGGCCGCCGACAGCGCTGGCGCTCTGGAGGCCGCGCAACGCGGGCATGCACTCGATCCCGCCGCCGAAGGCCCGGCCATATTGGCTCTGGCGCTGATGGACCCCAAGTTGCCGGCGGCCGAGGCCATCGTGCGCCGGCATGTACAGGGTCGGGCCCGCGCCGAGGTGCGCATGGACTATGCGCGTGCCCTGCTCAACAGCCAGCGCTACGCCGAATCAGCGGTGCAAATCAAAATGGTGACTGACGAGCGGCCAGATTACGCGCAAGCCTGGCTGTTGCGCGGAATTCTGGAGCAGCAGAACAAGCAGGCCCAGGCGGCCGAACAGTCGCTCACCCGCTACGTGGCGCTGGAGACCGGGAAACCAACGGTGAGCGACAGCGAGGAGCCCAAACGCGGGCTGACCCAAGCCTACCTGACGCTGTCCGAGATTGCAGCGCAAAGAAAGGATTTCTCGGCCTCACAGGCATGGCTGGCACGCATCGACAGCCCGCAGGATATGGTGAACGTGCAAAGTCGGCGCGCATCCCTGCTGGCGCGCCAGGGCCGGCTTGATGAAGCGCGGGCCCTGATTCGCGCGCTTCCGCAATCAAATGCAGCCGACGAGCGCATGAAACTCAGCGCCGAAGTGCAACTGCTGCGCGACAACAAGCAACACCGGGCGGCATACGAACTGCTTGCCGAGGTGACCAAGCGTCTGCCCGACGACCTCGATTTTGTCTATGACCAGGCCATGATGGCGGAAAAACTCGACAACCTGACCGAGATGGAGCGCCTGCTACGCCAGGTGATTGCAGCCAAGCCGGAATACCACCATGCCTATAACGCCCTCGGTTATTCACTCGCTGATCGCAATATCCGCCTGCCCGAGGCGCGCCAGCTGATTCTCAAAGCGCTGGAATTCGCGCCCGGGGACCCGTTCATATCAGACAGTCTGGCCTGGGTTGAGTTTCGCAGCGGCAACCTGCCCGAAGCATTGCGTATCCTGCAACAGGCCTTCAAAGACAAACCGGATGCGGAAATCGCCGCCCATCTGGGCGAAGTGTTGTGGGTCATGGGCAACAAAGTACAGGCCCTTGTGATCTGGAAACAGGGCATGGAGCTGAATGCCGAAAACGAGACGTTGCTCGAAACCCTCAAACGTCTGCGTGTGCAGCTGTGACCTGGCACCGACGGCGCATCCTGCTGGCCGGGGCCAGTGCCAGTGCGCTGGCGTTGGCGGGTTGCGCCACACCAGGCGCGCAGCCATTCGAAGCAACAACGACACGCACGGTATGGAGTGGACGCCTGTCCTTGCGAGTCGAGAGCCAGCCGCCACAATCATTCATCGCCGGTTTTGAGTTGCGTGGCAACGCACAATCCGGCGAGTTGTTGCTGTTTTCCGCCTTTGGCGCAACACTGGCCCAGCTCAACTGGTCACCGGGCCAGGCCCGGCTGCAAGCGCAGGGGCGCACCGAGACCTTCGCGTCCATCGCCGATTTGACACTCGCCGCCACCGGTGCCGAGTTGCCGGTTGGCAGTCTGTTCCGTTGGCTCATTGGGCAGCCTGCCGACGAAGGCGGATGGCATGCGGATCTGGCACACCTGGCGCAGGGCAAGCTTAACGCCACTCGCCTCGCGCCAGGGCCGCCGGTCGAGCTGCGCATCCTGCTGGAGTGAGTCAAGGCCACGGCCAATTCCTTGCATGCAAGCGATCTACGACCTGGCTGCACCCGCCAAACTCAACCTGTTCCTGCACATCGTTGGCCGGCGCGCCGACGGTTACCACCTGCTGCAATCCGCCTTTGTCTTGATCGACTGGTGCGATTGCCTGCATTTCGAGTTGCGCCCAGATGGCCTGATCAGCAGGGAAGACCTGGGCAGCCCCTTGCCTGCCGATGACATGGTGGTGCGCGCCGCACTGGCGCTACAGCAGGCCACGGCATGCCCCTTCGGAGCGCATATTGGCGTGCTCAAACGCATTCCGGCCCAGGCTGGGCTCGGCGGTGGCTCGTCGGATGCCGCAACCTGCCTGCTGGCACTCAATCGACTGTGGCGTCTCAATCTTGACCGCCAGGCGCTGGCGGCCATTGGCGTACGCCTCGGAGCAGATGTGCCATTTTTCATCGGCGGGCGCAACGCCTGGGTGGAGGGCATTGGCGAACGGCTGCAGGCCATCGACATACCGGCATCCTGGTACCTGGTCGCAAAACCGCCACAGGGGCTGCCAACCGCAGCGGTCTTCGCGCATCACGGGCTAAAAAGAGATACCAAAACTGCTACAATTGCAGGCTTTGCTGCAAGTGGCGCGGACTTCGGGCGCAACGACCTGCAGGAGGTCGCCCAGCAGCTGTGTACGGGGGTCGCGACCGGCCTTGCATGGCTTGGCGAGCTGGGCTTGTCGGGGCGCATGACCGGCTCGGGAAGTGCGGTTTTCGCGCGCTCCCCGGTGGCCATGGAAACTGGCGACCCGCCGGCCGGATTTAATGCCCGCTGGTGCCAGGGTCTGGATGCCCATCCGCTGGCGGACTGGGCGGGCAGCGATGGTTTTGCGGTGAACAGCATGGGCTGAGCACCGGCGTAGGGGAGTCGCCAAGTTGGTTAAGGCACTGGATTTTGATTCCAGCATGCGAAGGTTCGAATCCTTCCTCCCCTGCCAAATGTGTTGGGCGCACCGGTCCCTGTGATTCTTGGTGCAAAAATGATCGGACTGCGGGCATGCACAACCACGCTGCACTACCTCCTGACTTCATGGTCTTCACCGGCAACGCAAACCCGCGTATGGCCGCTGATATCGCGCAGCACCTTGGCATTTCGCTCGGCGCCGCCACGGTCGGGCGGTTTTCTGACGGTGAAGTCACGGTAGAAATCAACCAGAACGTGCGCGCACGCGACGTGTTCGTGGTTCAAAGCACCTGTGCGCCGACGAAC
>JANLVB010000028.1:0-18388 GCA_031363785.1 Betaproteobacteria bacterium | reverse complement strand
CGATGGCATGGTTGGTCACCAGCACGCGGCTCGCGATCTCCTGGTTGCGGATGGCATCGACCCAGGGGTCCGCGTTCTGCTGCCAGCAGTCCAGAATCTGCTGCTCGTGGTCTGGCGCGGAAGTATCAGACGGCATACACGGCGCCCAGCACACAGGGGCGGCTGGCACCGGTCACAGACGGCAGGTTGCCTGGCAGGCCGTGCATGGTGCGCCGGGCAAAGCTGGCAAAGGCGATCGCCTCCACCTGGTCTGGCGCGATGCCGCATGCAGCAGTGCTCTGCACCGTCCACAGGGGGAGGGATTGCGCCAACCGCTCCATGAAAAAGCCGTTCATGGCGGCACCACCACAGACAAACAATTGCCCGCCTGCGGCACTCACCCGCTGCACCGCATCCACAATGCTGCGCACGGTGAACTCAAGCAGCGTGCGCATCACGTCGGCGTCGGGGATGCGGTTGGTGCCGCTGCTCGCCATACAGGCATCCAACCACGGCAGGTGAAACAGTTCGCGCCCGGTGCTTTTGGGATGCGGCATGCGCAAATACGGTTCCTGCAACATCGTATCGAGCAGCGCCGCGTGTAGCACGCCACTGCGCGCCCACCGGCCATCAGCGTCATAGGGTCTGCCGGTCCTGGCGTTGCACCAGGCGTCCATCAGCACATTGGCCGGGCCGGTGTCGAAACCGTAGGTATCCTGCCCAGGCAGCAGCGCCGTGATGTTGGCGATGCCGCCGCCATTGAGCACCACCCGGGTGCGCGTGGCGTGGCGGAACCAGTGGTCATGAAAAGCCGGCGCCAGTGGCGCTCCTTGCCCGCCCAGCGCCATGTCGCGACGCCGGAAATCGGCTACTACCGGCACACCGGCGCCGACCGCTATGGTATTGGCGTCGCCAATCTGCAGCGTGAAACGGTCGTCTCCCAACGGCTGGTGGTAGACGGTCTGGCCGTGCACACCCACTGCCCGCACCTGGCCCGGCGCGAGCGCCGCCAACGCCAATGCCGTGCGTATGGCTTCGACATACTTGCGTGCGATCGCCAGGTCGATCAACCCGAGTTGCGGCAGGGTCAGCGGCTGGCCATGGCAGATTGCCAGCACCTCCTCGCGCAGCGCCGCCGGATAGGGCACATGCGCATGGGCCAGCACCTTGACTGCTGTCGGCGACAACACGGGCGCGTCGGCAGCGCCCTCGAACGCCGCCAGCACCACGTCCACACCGTCCAGGCTGGTGCCGGACATGGCCCCGCCAAAAATCTCGCTTGCCATGATCATCCTTCCCGCGGCATGTGTGCTGGCTCTCAGTCGATGCCGCGCAGGCGCGGGTCGAGCCGGTCACGTAACCCGTCACCGAGCAAATTGAATCCCAGCGACGCCAGCAGGATCGCGAGCCCGGAAAACAGGCTGGCCCATGGCGCCATGAACATGTAGTCGCGCCCTTCCGACAACATGCGGCCAAGCGACGGCGCCGGCGGCTGCGCGCCGATACCCAGAAAGGACAGGCTGGCCTCCAGCAGGATGGCGGTGGACAACGACAGACTGGTCTGCACCAGGATCACGCTCATCAGGTTGGGCATGATGTGGCGCCAGACGATGCGCAGGTCGCCAGAGCCGAAACTGCGCGCCGCGTGCACATAGTCCGAGCTGCGCAGCACCAGCGTCGGAGCCCGCATCAGGCGTGCGAAGATGGGCGAATAAACGACGGCAATCGCCACCACGGTGGACGCGGTGTTGGTGCCCAGGATGGCAATGACACCGATTGCCAGCAAGATGATGGGGAAGGCGAACAACACGTCGGCCAAGCGCATCACCACCCGGTCGATCCAGCCCCCCTTGTAGCCGGCCCAGATACCCAGGCTGCCGCCCAGCAGCAGTGCCACGAACACGGCCGAGAACGCGATACCCAGGGAAGACCGATAGCCGTGGATGATGCGCGACAACACATCGCGCCCGAGCTTGTCGGTGCCAAGCAAGAATTCGCCGCTGGGCGCTGCCATGCGCGCCTCGACCGCCTGCGCCACCGGGTCGTATGGCGCGACCACGTCGGCAAACACCGACAGCAGCAGTTGCAGCAGCACCAGGCCCAGGGCCAGCACCAGGATGGGGTTGCGCACAAAATCGCGCACCACGCCGCGCAGCCAGCGCCGGGTCATGCGCTGGCTCCGGCCCGTTTGTCGATGACACGGTACAACAGGTCGATGACGGCGTTGATGACCACAAAAGCGCAGGTCACGACCAGGATCGAGGTCTGGATCAGGGGGTAGTTGCGGTCGGCAATCGCGCCCAGCATCAGCCGCCCCAGGCCTGGGATGGCGAACACCTGCTCCACCACGATGGCACCGCTGAACAGGTAACCGGCCATGATGCCGAGCGCGGTCACATAGGGAATCAGCGAATTGCGCAGCGCGTGCTTGAAGGTCACCGTCCACTCGCCCAGACCTTTGGAGCGTGCGGTTCGGATGTAGTCCTGCCCCAGCGCGTCGATCATGGCCGAACGCATGATGCGCGCCAGTGAGGCGATGACCGGCAACGCACAGGTCAGGGTGGGCAGGAACATCCTTTGCAAATGCGCCCAAGGGTCGTCGGCGAACGGCGGAATCGAGCCCAGTGTCTGCCAGTCCGGGAACCAGATCGCCCAACCGAAGATCAGCAACGCACCAAGCCAGAAGGCCGGCATGGTGACGCCGGTGATGGTGATCAGCCGCATCAGCACGTCGGACACACTGCCGCGAAAGTAGGCCATCAGGGCGCCGGCAGGTACCGAGATCAACACTGCCAGAACGAGCGACAGCACGGTCAACTCAGCCGTGACGCCAATACGCTGGCTTATGTCTTCCAGCACCGGCTTTCCGGTCCAGATGCTGTCGCCGAAATCACCCTGCGCCATGGCGCCGATCCAGCGCCCGTATTGCACCACGATCGGGTCATTCAGGCCCAGCTTCTCGCGCAGCTGTTGTACCTGTTCTGCACTGGCGTCGCCACTGGCACCCAACATCACCTGTGCCGCATCACCCGGAATCAGGCGAATCATCAGAAACACCAGGATGGACACGCCCAGCAGCACCAGCGCCAGGTCGAACAGCCGCCGCAAGATCAGTTTCGCCATGGCGCTCTTTGGCCCCCGGGACAGCGCTCAGCGCTCAACCGGCCCGGCACCACCAGTCAGCTTACTTTTCCAGCGTGGTCTGGCGCAGGTAAACCAGCGACCGCGTGCTGATGGGCGCGAAATCCTTCACATTGGAGCGCATCGCGGTGAACAGGTCGCCATTGGCCAGAAAAGCGATAGGGCCCTGGCAGGCCAATGTTTTCTGCACCGAATCGTAGATTTTCTTGCGCTCCACCTTGTTGGTGGCGGCACGGCCGGCATCGAGCAGCTTGTCGACCTCGGGGTTGGCGTACTTGAAGACGTTGGTAGAGGAGCCGGTGTAAAAAGTACGGTAGAAGTAGTCGTCCGGGTCGATGCCGCCACCGTTGAGCGAGACAAACGCCGTGAAGTTCGAAGCCCGCCAGTCGGCGACAAACTTGCCGATCTCCTGCGCCAGCAGCGTCACCTTGAAACCACCTTTCTCCAACTGCGCCTGCACGATCTCGGCCGTGTCCTTGGCGATCGGATTCGGCAACACGTTGATGGTGATGGCCAGCGGCGTGGCGACACCCGCCTCCTTGAGCAGGGCCCGGGCCTTGTCGGGGCTGGACTGATAACACGCAAAGTCCGAATAAGGAACCGCCCAATCGGTCAACACGGCGGGCAGGGGTGCGGCGATGGACGCGCGACCCAGGTAGACACCACGCACAATCTCGTGCCGGTTCAGGGCATAGTTCAGCGCCTCGCGCACCTTGGGATTGTCAAAGGGCGGCTTGCTCACGTTCATGCCCACCAGGCTGTAACCCAAGTCTGGCACCTTGGTCGTGACGACACCCGGCACCCGCGCCAGCGCATTGATGGTGACAGCGTCCACGGACGGGAAAAACTGGTAGGTGCCACTGGCCATGCCAGCCTGGCGCGTGCTGGATTCCGGCACGATGTTGAATTTGAGGCCGGCCAGCTTGGGCATACCCGCCACGTGGTAATCACTGTTCTTGGCCAGTCCAACATAGGCATCGGTCACCCACTTGTCAAACTTGAAGGGCCCGGTGCCCATCGGGTTGCGTTGCAGGTCGGCGGCATTGGCAACCGACTCTGCCGGCACGATGGCCAGCGCCTCGAGCTGGCCCACCAGCGGCAGTGAGGGGGTATTCAGGTTGATCACCACGTCACCCTTGTCGGCGACGATCTCCTTGACCATGGACAGCCGGCTGGCATAAGGCGAGCCGGTCTTGCTGTCGCGGATGCGGTTCAGCGAGGCCAACACGTCGGCCGCGCCCATGGCCTTGCCATTGTGGAACTTCACGCCCGGCTTGAGCTTGAAGCGGTAACTCAGGCCGTCCTTGGAGATGGTCCAGGAGACGGCAAGCGAAGGCACGATCTTGAGGTCCTTGTCGATCGCGGTCAGCCCTTCGTAGATGTTCTTGTTGATCAGCACCGTGTTGAAAGCCGGCACCACATGCGGGTCCAGTCCGGCCGGAGAGCCGTCGGCAACAATGTCGAGCACCTGGGCCGTGGCCAGGCCGGCGAAAGCCAGCGCGGCAACCAATGCTGCAGCACGAACTCCAAGGCGGCGGTTGGATTGGCGGACGGGGTGGAATTGGGTAGCGGTCATTGTGGTTCTCCGTTGTGGCACATTACGCCTGGCTCTGCCGTCAAACTGTGGCAATGGTGGCGCCGGGCCCGAAGGTCGGGCAGGGAAATGATCTTAGCACCAGACCTTGGCGGATGGCTTGCCCGCCTGGCGCGCATCAGCGCTTGCCAGGCATGCGTGGCCCAGTGGTTTTGCGCAACAGAAACTCGGAATGGCCCTTGACCAGAAAATCCGTCAACTCTCCAACCTCGTGGTAACCCAGTGCGGCGTAGAACCGCCGTGCCCGCAGGTTGAATGACGACACGCAGAGAAACACATTCTGGTGCTCGCGCCATATGCGTTGCTCGGCGAAGGCAATGATTTTGGTGCCCAAGCCCAGGCCACGAAACTGCGGGGCCACACCGACCAGCTGGATGTATCCGGGAAAGGGGCCCTGGAAATTGAGGACCAGGAAGCCGGCAAACTGAGCGTCCTGGTGCACCACGTAACGTTCGCGCCCGGCGGCGCGCATCGAACGAAGTGCCGCATTGAAGTCCAGCCCCAAGGTGTGCCACGGGTCATTGGTGGCCATCAACTGTGCGCAGGCATGCTCCTGCGCTTCACCTTCAAGCAAACCAATGACCAGACCGGGAGTAACTGGCGCCTGGCTCACAGGGACTCCACCAGCCAGTCATGCATCTGCGGGCGCAAGGCCAGAAAGGCCTTGTTCTCGCGGCCACCGTACACCCGGTTGCTGAGGATGGTGACCAGCAAGTCCCGCTGCGGGTCATACCACAGTGAGGTGCCGGTGAAACCGGTATGGCCGACCGACTGCGGCGAAAAGTACCGCCCGCAGCTGGCGCCCTGCGAAGAGGGCAGCATGAACCCCAGAGCCCAGTCACCGACCTCTGGCGCAATCGCGCGCCGGGTGAACAGGGCGGCGGTCGGCTGGCGCACGGTGGCGCCCTCGAAACCGCGCATGGAGGCTCGCAACTGCAGGCCAAAAGCCGCCAGGTCATCGATCGAACCGAACAAGCCGGCATGGGTCGACAGGCCGCCCAGCGCCCAGGTGTTGTCATCATGCACTTCGCCTTGCAGGCGTTCGTGGCGCCACGGGCATTGCTCGGTCGCAGCGTAGTCCTGCACCGCGTGGCGCGGCAGGTTGTCGATATGGAATTCGAGACTGCCTTGCGCATAACTGCGTGCACGCAAGTCCAGCCAGATGTCCAGCAGGCTCTTGTCGTGCAGCGCCTCCAGAACAAAGCCCAACAACATGAAGCCGAGATCGGAATACACGGCATGGCCGCTGCGCTTGCAGGGCGCAACCTGCAACTGCCCATACAACCAGGAGCGGCGCTGCTGCCAACCCAGTCGCTGATCCACGGTCTCGTAGAAAGGCTGCCACCACTCCATGCCCGAGGTGTGCGTGAGCAGCTCAACGATGCGGGTATCGGCATGTGGCCAGTTGGGCAGGAAGTCCCGCACGGTGGTGTCGAGCGCCCAACGCCCCTGGTCAAAGGCCTGCATCATGGCGTGTTGTGCAAAGACGATCTTGGTCAGCGAAGCCAGGTCGTAGAAGCGGTGGGTTGCGCCAACTTGCAGATCACATACCAGGGCGCCGCCGTGATAGGCCCGCAGCACCACACCCGGGGTAACATCGACGATGGCAGCCCCGATACGGAGCGTCAGGTTTCTTTCCCGGATGGATCGGGTCATCATTTCGTAAATGTACAACGCTGCGCCATCGCTGCTGGACATCCAGAACCTTACCGTGCGCCTGCGCACGGCCAACGGCAACCACACGGTGCTGGACCGGGTATCGCTGCAGCTCGACGCCGGCCAGACACTGGGGCTGGTGGGTGAGTCGGGTTGTGGCAAGAGCGTGACCGCGCTCGCCGTGATGCGCCTGTTGCCGCAGGCGCAGACTACCTATGCCGGCGGCCGCATCATGTTCGATGGGCAAGACTTGCTGGCCCAGTCCGAAAAAACCATGCGCGGCCTGCGTGGCAGCCAGATCGCCATGATCTTCCAGGAGCCGATGACGAGCCTGAACCCGGTGCTGACAGTCGGTGACCAGGTAGCCGAGGGGCTGCGTCTGCACCGCGGCATGGATGCAACTGCCGCAGCGGCACAGGTAGTGAAATTGCTCGACATGGTCGGCATCGCAACCGCAGCGAAACGGGTTCACGCCTATGCGCACGAGTTGTCCGGTGGCCAGCGCCAGCGCGTCATGATCGCCATGGCCCTGGCGTGCCGCCCCAAACTGCTGATTGCCGACGAACCCACGACAGCGCTGGATGTGACCGTGCAGGCGCAGATACTGCGGCTGCTGGCAGACCTGCGGCGCGAATTCAACATGGCCATGTTGTTGATCACGCACGATCTCGCTTTGGTCGCCGACCACTGTGACCGGGTGGCCGTGATGTATGCCGGCCGGGTCGCCGAGCGGCGCGGTGCAGCCGCGCTGTTTGCCGATCCCGCCCATCCCTATACCCGTGCCCTGCTGCAGACCGCACCGGCGCAACATGCGCCAGGGCAATTGCTGCCAACCATCAGCGGCGCCGTGCCGCCCCTGGGGCTGCGTGGCGACAACTGCCTGTTTGCCGAGCGCTGCACCCGCGCTGACGCGCGCTGCCAGACCGCAGCCCCCTTGTTGGCCTTGCGTGGGCAGGCAGACGAACAGGCGGCCTGCTGGTATGCCAATGACCATGTCTGAGGCGCCTGCTGCTGCGCTGGTGCCGTCCGCTGTGCAACCGCTGCTGCGGGTGCGGGGCCTGAGCAAACACTATCTGTTGCCGGGCAACAAGCCGTTCAAGGCGCTCCATGCGGTGAGCTTCGACCTGCACGGCAGCCGCACCCTGGGGGTGGTTGGCGAATCCGGCTGTGGCAAGTCCACCCTGGGTCGCACCCTGATGCGGCTGCTGGATGCCAACGGCGGCACGGTCGACTTTGCCGGTGTGGACTGGATCTCGGCCAATGCCAGGCCCGGTCGCGAACAGCGGCGCTGGATGCAGATGGTGTTTCAGGACCCGTTTTCCTCGCTGAACCCGAAACACACCGTGGGCAAAGTCGTGTGTGAACCGCTGGACATCCACTGGGGTGACAAGACCCGGGCCCAGCGCATGCGCCGGGTGCACGAGCTGCTGGGCACCGTGGGCCTGACCGCCAGTGACGCAGACAAGTACCCGCACGAGTTCTCGGGTGGGCAGCGCCAGCGCATCGCCATCGCCCGTGCGCTGGCACTGGAGCCGCGCCTGCTGGTGGCCGACGAGCCGGTGTCAGCGCTGGACGTGTCGATCCAGTCGCAGATCCTGAACCTGCTGATGGAGTTGCGCCGCCAGCACGACATGGCCATGATCTTCATCTCGCACGACCTCTCGGTGGTGCGCCACATCAGCGACGACGTGGCCGTGATGTACTTCGGCAGCATTGTCGAGATGGCCGCCGCGCGCGACATCTTCAGCCAGCCGGCGCACCCGTACACGCGGCTGTTGTTGTCTTCCATTCCGAGCCGCAACAGGGGCGCTGGCGCAATCCAAACTGCAGCCGACCAGGAGGTGGTCGGCTCCGAATTGCCAGACCCGGGCAACCCGCCAAAAGGGTGCGCCTTCGCCGCACGCTGTCCGCATGCCATGGCCATGTGCGCCAAGCTAGCCCCGTTGTTGACAGAACGGCTGGTAACGCAGACCGGCCTCACCGCGCAGGTGGCATGCCATTTGTATCAACCGACTGTCGGTTGAACGGTCGCCGCCCCCACCACCAGCAACGGATCATCTGCCCGCTGCAGGTAGACCACCTGGCGTCCATCGGCAAAACCGATGCCGGCCGCCTTGAGAGCCGCCTCCAGCCGCTTGATGGCTTGCGCCCGCACATCGAACTGCTTGCCTGGGGTGGTCTCGAACTTGCAGCGAAACAATTTGACCCCGGGATCGATGCGCGACAACTTGCCCTTGAGCGGCTCACGCAACAGGTGGCCAACCTCTTCATCCTGCAGCATCGCCTCGCCCACCCTCTTGATCAGCTTGCGCACCACCTCGCTGTCGACGTCGATGGGCAGCGGCAGGTTGAACTTCTCGATCACCCAGTCGCGTGAATTGTTGCGCACCGTGCCGAGCGACCCGTAAGGCACAAAGTGCAGCGGGCCGTTGTGGTGGCGCAGCGCCACGGTGCGTAATGTGATGCGCTCCACCGTGCCTTTGGTGGTGCTGCCGCTCTCAATGTATTCACCGACGCGAAACGCGTCTTCGGCCAGAAAGAAGATGCCGGCAATGACATCGCGCACCAGTGCCTGGGCGCCAAAACCCAACGCCAGGCCAACCACGCCGGCGCCCGCCAGCAACGGGGTGACCTCGATTCCCAGGGCCCACAACGACGACAGCAGCAACATCACCAGCAGCACCACCGCCGCCGACAGGCGCAACAGCGGCAGCAGGGTCAACAGCCGTGCCTCCGGATTGGGTTCGCCGTGCGGGTCGAGCGGGCCGATCTTCTGCAAGCGCTGGTCCACCGTGGTACGCACGGCGATCCAGGCCAGATGCGTTAACAAGGCCAGCGCGGCGATGCCGAGCAGGCTGAACACAAAACGCAGCATCGGCCCCTGCCGAGTGGCAAGCTCCGCCAATGGGGTGTCCAGCACCACAGCGCAGGCGCCAAGACCCACTGCCGCGACCACAAACCGGGCACCGGACAACACGATATTGGGCACCAGTGTGCCGTCGCCCGGATCGGCGCCTGCATCGGTGCCTGCATCTTCCGCCGGTGCGCCAGGTTTGCGCTCCGCCCAGAAGAAAAACACCATGCCGCGCAATACCAGTTGCAACACCACGACCAGCACCACGATGCCTGCCACCGGGGCCACTGCTGGCGTGCTGCTGAGCAGCCACAGGCCATACACCAGCACCACCATCGCCGCCACCAGAAAGGAGCGCGGAAACTGCGGCACGCCTCTGCTTTGACCGGCGCCCATACGTGGGCGGCCAAAAAAGACGAAGGCGGCCACCACCAGCAGCAGCGCGGTGAGCGTGGCCAGCAGCAGCCGCAGCGCGCCGGCGCTGTGCGGCGCCGCCACCACTTCCTGCAGCAACTCCGGCACGATACGCATGGCACACAACAAAAAAACGCTGACCACCAGTGTCGCCGCCAGCCACGGCGCATGCCGCGCTGCCACCGGCACCAGCCGGCGCGCGGTGCGCCCAGGCGACAACACGGTGTCTGCCAGTGCCCAGGACAGGCGCAGCGCCAACAGCAGCAGTGCCACCGCCAGCGCCATCTCCTGCACGCCTTCGGGCCAGTCCAGCAGGGCAGACGCGCCTATGGTGGCCGCCGTGAACAGCAGCACACCAGCACACAGCAGACCCAGCCGGCGCAGGCCCAAGCGCAAAGCCTGCACGCGTGACCCTGCGATGTGTGACTGCACGGCACGCAAGGGCCCGTAGGCATAGGTCCAGTACAACCACTCGGCACTGCCACCCACCAGCAAGAGGATCAGGCTGTAGGTCACCGCCCGCACGCCGGTGCCGCTCATCATGGTGGCCGACAACACCTGTGCCACCTCGCCCCACTCCTTTGGTGCCTGGGCCAGGTCCGCACCCAACAACGCCATGCGGGCTTTGGCCTCGACCAGGGCCGCGATCATTGCGCCGCCCCCACCTGCGGCAGCACCGGTTCCGTCACCCAGCCCTGCGGGTCACTGGCCGCCGTTGCATCGGCGAAAGCCGGCAACATCCGCGTCACCACCACACCAGGGCCGAGCACACGTGCCTGGCAGGCCAGCCGCACCCCGGGCCCCGCATGCAGGCGTGCCAATGTGGATTCTTCCAGGTCGTTGAGCGGCGTCAGCGACTGGGATCCAGCCTCCACCTGCACCCGGCAGGTACCGCAGCGCCCGCGCGCGGAACAGACATGGGCGTGGGCCAGATGGTTCGCCTGGCTTATTTCCAGTACCGACAGGCCACGCCGCCCCTGGCCGGACTCGCCGCCATCGTAGGTCACCTGCACCGGTCGCCCGCGATCCCGCAGGATGCGCACCAGCACCAACAGCAGCGCCAGCACGACCAGTACCGCATATGCCGCCAACACCCGGTCCTTGGCGGCGTCGGTTTGCGCCACCATGGCGGCAATCGGGCGCAGATGGTCGATGATCAGTGCCTTCCAGGCCGGGTCGGTGTCCAGTCGCTGGAGCACGGCTCGGCCACCTTCGGCAAAGCCCAGCAGGGCAAGAATGGGTATCAGGAACAACACCGGCAACACCAGGCCGCCAATACGGCGCCACACGGGTTTGAGCACCAGCCAGGAGTACAGGCCGAGCGCTCCGTGAACCCAGACAATCATCACCACGAACAACTGCTGGAACGCATAACGCGGCGCAAAACTCCAGTACACCGCCAGCATCTGCCCATAGACGAACTGGAAGTCCTTGCCGAACTCGGCAGCAATGTTCGTCGCCACCACGTGCGTGATCAGCATGGGCGGTGTCAACAGACCCAGCACCAGTTGCACCTTGTCGGTGCGTGTCATGGCCAGCGAGCGTCGTGTCGCAATGGCATGGAGCCCGAGCGCCGTATGCACCATGGCAGCCGTCACGAGCGCCGCAGCACCAGGCGTACTGCGCCAGGGGTCGAGCAGCACCGTGCGCCAGTTGCCCATGGCGGCCAGCGAGTGCAGGCCGAGCGCCAGGTTCAGCAGATGCATGACGACAAAGGCCATCAATACCAGGCCGGAGATCAGCCGCAGGTTGCGAATCAGGGTCTTGCTCGGCATGCTGGAATTGTCACCGGCTTCAGCCCTGCGCCTGGCTTGGGGCGACTACCCGGGCCTGGGTTTTCATGGTTTTGGCCGCACTCGTGTAGCCGCCGTCGCCGCCATCGACAAAATGCACATGCAGGCTTTGCGACGGAGAAGTTACAACGCAGGTCATGAGCGCCGTTTCCGACACGTTCATGCCATAACGCAAGGTGCCGGCTGCCATGTGCTGGTCGAGCAGATGGCGTATCTTGTCGATGCAGTCAAGCGGACAGTCAATGACAAAACTCACTGTGTCGTCGTGTTTGCAGAAGTCGGTATTGCTGGTGACCTCTTCCAGATACTTGTCCGGATCGAAACCACCCATCGGGCGGCGCAGCAAAAAAAACAGGCGCGCTATCAGGGTCTCGAACAACACCTTGAGCATGGACTTCCACAAAGGGCCGGCGCCCCGGGTCACTTGCGCCTCCAGCAGGAAACCCTTGGTCGGCCAAGCCATGCGCAGGTTGTCGAGCCGCACCGGTTGCGCGAGTGCACCTTGCCCGGCCAGCCGCATCACCTGGGCATGGATGGCGCCCGGGTCGGCCGCGCCCTGGAGAATCAGCGTCAGCATCTTGCCGCGGGTAGACTGCAGCGGGTTCCAGCGGCAGGACAATCCGGCCAGGTCCACCGGTTGGCCGTCATCCACTTCCGGTGCGATGGCGACCTGTCGCACCAGGGCCGGATCACCCCGGCCACGCACAGCCGTCTCCAGCATGCCCACACCACCGCCCAGGAAAACGCCAAAACTGTTGCCGGGTGTGGGCTCGAAACGCCCCACCAGCACATCGCTGCCAAACTGCCGCAACAAGGCTACCGGCGCCAGCCCGACCCGCAGCACCAGGCCGAACTCGCGCTGGGCAAAGCCGCGCACGCGCGCCAGCGCCACCCGCGCTGCCCCCGCGTGGTGCGGTGGCACCATCACCACCGATCCATCACCCCCAAAGAGGAAGGGCACCGGCGTCGGTGCGCAAAGGTTCTTCAGTGCGCCGATGGCCATGGCCGCGACAAAATTCACCGTCTTGTGTTTGCCGTTGGTTATGGCCAGCGTGGAGTCAACGATGTCGGTGACTACCAGCACCCAATCGTTCGGAGCGGGACGGTACTTCGAGGTGTCGAACGTGTCAGCGGCCCGTTCCAGCAGGGGCAAGGCGGCGAAGAAGGCGCCGTCGTTGTCCTTGGGTGCTGCGGGCGTGATCATGTTGGTGCCGGTTCCGGTGCGAGGTATCTTAGCGCCGCCGTCGCACTTCAGTCGAGCACGCGCGAACGCAAGGCCTTGGTCTGCCCGCGCAGTGTCTTGCCGTCCAGGCGGCGCTGCTTCGATCCAAAACTCGGCTTGGTTGCTTTGCGCACGCGTGGCGGCTCGGCCACGCTGTTGACCAGTTCATGCAGGCGGGCAAATGCGTCCAGACGGTTCATGTCCTGCGTACGATGGCTCTGCGCCTTGAGTACCAACACACCCTCCTGGGTGATGCGGTTGTCACGCAGGGCCAGCAGCCGCTGCTTGACATCCGGTGGCAGGCTGGACGCCACGATATCGAAACGCAGGTGGATGGCGCTCGATACCTTGTTGACGTTCTGGCCGCCCGCCCCCTGCGCACGGATGGCACTGAGCTCGACCTCACCCTCCTCGATCAGCAAAGGCGTGGCCGCGACCATGGCCGGCAGCGCTCAGATGGCTTTGGCAGCGGCGGCCCGGCGAGCCAGCGCATCGATGGCCATCACATAACCGTCCACGCCAAAACCGACAATGATTCCCGCAGCGGCCGGCGAGATAAAGGAGTGGTGACGAAAACTTTCCCGTGCGTGCACGTTGGAGATGTGGACCTCGATCACCGGCAGGGCGTCCACCCCCTTGATGGCATCGTGCAGCGCCACCGAGGTATGGGTATATGCCCCTGCATTGAACACCAGGCCCAGCACCTGTCCGGCCTTGCACAGACGGCCAGCTTCATGGATGTGGTCGATCAACTCACCTTCGTGGTTGCTCTGCAGACACACAGCCTCGAATCCGTGTCGTTGTGCCGCGCTGGTACACATCGCCTGCACGTCGGCCAGGGTGGTCGACCCGTACAAGGCCGGCTCGCGTGTACCAAGCAGATTCAGATTCGGGCCGTTGAGTACATAGATTTTCATGGTCGGGTGATTATCATGGTGCGCCAGCCCATACTGCAAGGAGACACACGAACACACCGTACCACCATGCCGGGGGTGTCAATCCGGATCGGCCCGGACAGCAGCTACGGGTTGGGCCGCAGATCGGCCTGCGGCTGCGCCATCACAGCGTCGCCTCGACCATGCGGCGCAGGGCCGGGGTCAGCTCGGGCGCGACGCCGAACCAGGCCTGAAAGGCGGGGCGCGCCTGGTTCAGCAACATGCCCAGGCCATCGACCACCGGGTTGCCGCGAGCGCGCGCCTGAACCAGCAAGGGAGTTTGCAGCGGCACATAGACCAGGTCAGACACCAGCGCACGCGGGTCGAGCAGGTCCAGTGACAGGTCCAGTGGTGGCTGACCCGCCATGCCCTGGTTGGTGGTGTTCACAAGCAGCGCCGCAGCGTCCAGTGCGGCGTGGCGCGATGCCCATGGAACAGCCCGCACCGCGCTGCCAAACGCCTGCGACAGTTCTGTCGCCTTGTCGAGGGATCGGTTGCAAATCCGGATTTCGGTTGCACCCGCCTGCAGCAGGGCCGCAACAACAGCGCGCGCACCGCCACCGGCGCCCAGCACCGTCACTGGCCCCCGGTCTGCCCGCCAGCCGGGTTGGGCGTCGTACAGGCTCTGCAGATAACCGGGGCCGTCGTTGTTGTAGCCGTGGGTACGGCCATCGGGCTGCACCACGATGGTGTTGATGGCGCCGATGGCACGCGCCAGCGGATCGACCCAGTCCACCAGCTGCATCGCCGTCACTTTGTGCGGAATGGTCACATTGCAGCCGGCGAAACCCAAGGCAGCGAGCCCGCGCACCGCATCGCTCAGGCGCGCCGGGTTCACTGGCAACAACACATAGGCGCCTTGAAGACCATGCTCGGCGATCCAGTGGTTGTGTATCTGCGGCGAACGCGAATGGGCAACCGGCCAGCCCATGACGCCTGCCAGAACGAAATCTTTATGCGCCATGGAATCCCCCGGTTGGCGATATGGAACAAGTGGGGATTTTCACCGCAATGGCGTAGGCCAGGGGGCGCCAGCACATGGGCGACAATGATCCACAGTGAAGTCCCGCTATTTTTACCAGCTGGTTGGCCTGTCAGCACTGTGGGGCACCGGGTTCCTGCTGACGCGTATCGCGACACCCCACCTCGGCCCGAGCGTGATGGCCTGGATGCGTATCGGCCTGGGCACCGCCACGCTGGGCCTGATCATGGCGCTGACCCATGTGCGCTGGCCGCGCGAGCATCTGCGCGAAGTGTTCTGGATCGGCGCCCTGGGCATTGCCATTCCGCATTTTCTGTACTCCTGGGCCTCGCTCTTCATGCCCGCCGGTTACAGCGCCGTGCTCGGGGTGACCTCGGTATTGTTTGGCACGTTTGCATCGGCCTGGATGAGGGAAGACACACTCACCGGTGCCAAGATCGCCGGCTGCATCGCGGCGTTCATCGGTGTCGCACTGGTGGTGCGACTCGGGCCGGTAAAGCCCGATGTGCAACTGCTGTCGGGCACGGTGCTGGCGATCTGCGGCGCCGTGTTGTCGGGTGCCAGCGCGCCGTTTCTCAAACGCGCCACGCTGCGCATGGAACCACTGGCCATCACCGCGTCGATACACGCTGCGGCTTTTGCCGTCCTGACGCCATTTGCACTGTGGAAATTGCCCCAGGCAAACTTCACGCCGGGTGCCGTGGCCTCGGTGGCTGCAATGGGCATCCTCACGTCGGGCTTTGCCTATTGGCAGTACATGCGCATCGTGCAACACGTGAGCCCGGTGGCCGCCCTGAGCTCAACCTACATGATCACCATTTTTGGTGTGCTCTGGGGACATGTGTTTCTCGACGAAGTGTTCACCCTGGCCTCGTATGCCGGAGGCGCGCTGGTGCTGCTGGCGATCCTGCTGGTGACCGGCTTCAACCCGCTGCGCCGCTCTGCGCCAAGCGACCTCAGCAAACACTGAACACCCGCCGGTGCTGGTTGAACCCTTACCCCGGCGCCGCGGCGCTAATCGGCGCCAGGCCGCAGACCACATCGCCACACTGTGCGCGCTGGCGCAACACATGCTCCATCACCACCAGCGCCAGCATGGCTTCGGCGATCGGTGTGGCACGAATACCCACGCAGGGGTCGTGCCGGCCCTTGGTGATGACTTCGGCGGAGTTGCCCTGCACATCGATCGACTCGCGCGGCGACAGGATGGAGCTGGTCGGTTTGATGGCAATCGCCACCTCCAGGTCCTGCCCGCTGCTGATGCCGCCCAATACGCCGCCGGCGTTGTTGGAGCGGAATCCCTGCGGCGACAAGGAGTCACCGTGTGTCGTGCCGCGCTGGGCCACACTGGCAAAACCGGCGCCGATCTCGACCCCCTTGACAGCGTTGATTCCCATCATGGCATAAGCAATGTCGGAGTCCAGTTTGTCAAACAGCGGCTCACCCAGGCCGACCGGCATGCCAGTGGCAACCACCCGCACCCGCGCACCACAGGAGTCGCCGGCCTTGCGCAAGGCTTCCACATAAGTTTCGAGTGCCGACACATCGCCGACCGGGGCGAAGAACGGGTTGTGCGCCACATGCTCCCAGCCCTCGAAGCCAATGGCCAACTCGCCGATGTGCGTCATGCAGCCGCGAAACGCGATGCCGTGTTTCTGCCGCAGCCACTTCTTGGCCACGGCACCGGCAGCCACCATGGGCGCGGTCAGGCGCGCCGACGAGCGACCGCCGCCACGCGGGTCACGTAGGCCGTATTTCTGGAAGTAGGTGTAGTCGGCATGGCCCGGGCGGAAGGTCTGCAGGATATTGCCGTAGTCCTTGCTGCGCTGGTCGGTATTGCGGATCAACAGGCAGATGGGTGTCCCTGTGGTGTGCCCTTCATGGACACCACTGAGAATTTCGACCGCATCCGGTTCATTGCGCTGCGTCACATACTTGGAGGTGCCGGGCCGGCGCCGGTCCAGGTCGCCCTGGATGTCGGCTTCGCACAAGGCCATGCCGGGCGGGCAGCCGTCGATCACGCAACCAATTGCCGGCCCGTGCGACTCGCCAAAATTGGTCACGGCGAACAGGTTGCCGAAGGTATTGCCGCTCATGGATAGGATTATCCGCGACTGCCGCTGGCAATCCCCTGGTTCGCTTCAGCCTGGCGCGCCACCTGCATCCGGCCAATCTCGGATGTAGGCCTTGAGCATCTTGTTTTCGAAGTTCTGGCTTTCCACCACCGCCCGGGCGACGTCGTAGAAACTCACCACGCCCATCAACATGCGTTTGTCCATCACCGGCAGGTATCGGGCGTGACGCTCCAGCATCATGCGCCGCACCTCGTCCAGATCGGTCTCCATGGTGCAGGTCAGGGGGGCATCGTCCATCGACGCACGCACCGTGGTGCCGCCGATGCTGCCGCCGTTTTTCACCATGGTCTGAATTACCTCGCGAAACGTCAACATGCCGACCAGCTCGCCGTGCTCCATCACCACCAGCGAGCCCATGTCTTTCTCCGCCATCAATGCGGCGGCCTCGGCCAGCGGGTCGTCCGGTGTGGTGGTGTACAGGGTGCCGCCCTTGACGCGCAGTATGTCGCTGACTTTCATGGTGCCTCCAAAGCTGCCTCCTGCGCTCGAATATAGCCCACAATCACGGCTTCCAACACAATACGGAGACCCCATGCCAGGTTATGCAGACCCGGGCTTCGACACCCTGGCCCTCCACGCCGGTGCCGCCCCCGACCCGACGACCGGCGCCCGCGCAGTACCGATCCACCTGAGCACCTCGTTTGTGTTCGAGTCCAGCGACCATGCCGCTGCGTTGTTCAATCTGGAACGCGCCGGACACGTTTATTCACGCATCAGCAACCCGACCAACGCGGTGCTGGAGCAGCGCATCTCGGCGCTTGAGGGTGGCGTGGGCGCCATCACCACGGCCAGCGGCCAGGCCGCCCTGCACCTGGCGGTGGCCACGTTGATGGGAGCTGGCGGCCACATCGTGGCCTCCACCGCCCTGTACGGCGGTTCGCAGAACCTGTTGCACTACACCCTGCGCCGTTTTGGTGTCGAGACCAGCTTCGTCAAGCCGGGCGACATCGACGGCTGGCGCGCCGCCGTGCGGCCCAACACGCGGCTGTTTTTTGGCGAAACCGTCGGCAACCCCGGGCTCGATGTGCTCGACATCGAGTCCGTGTCGGCGATTGCCCATGACGCCGGCGTGCCCCTGCTGGTGGATTCCACACTCACCACGCCCTGGCTGCTCAAACCGTTCGAGCATGGCGCCGACCTCGTCTACCACTCGGCGACCAAGTTTCTCAGCGGCCACGGCACGGTAATTGCCGGTCTGGTGGTGGACGGCGGTTCCTTCGACTGGGCGGCAGAACACGCCCGCAGCGGCAAATTCGCCGAGCTGGCGGCGCCGTACGAGGGTTTTCACAACATGGTGTTCACCGATGAAGCCACGGTGGGCGCCTTCTTGCTGCGGGCGCGGCGCGAAGGCCTGCGCGACTTTGGCGCCGCCCTGAGCCCGCACTCGGCCTGGCTGGTGCTGCAGGGCATCGAGACACTGTCGCTGCGCATGGCACGCCACATGGCCAATACCCAGCGCGTGGTCGAGTTCCTGGCAAGACACCCGTTCGTCGGTCGCGTCGGTCACCCGCTGCTGGAGAGTCATCCCAGCCACGCGCTGGCGCAAAAGCTGCTGCCGCGCGGCGCCGGCTCGGTGTTCAGTTTCGACCTCAAGGGCAGCCGCGCGCAGGGCCGGGCCTTCGTCGACGCGTTGCAGGTGTTCAGCCACCTGGCCAATGTGGGCGACTGCCGCAGCCTGGTGAT
>JANLVB010000023.1:0-1966 GCA_031363785.1 Betaproteobacteria bacterium | reverse complement strand
AGCGCCGACGATCGCGTCGCCATTCCTGCGCTTGCCGAAGGCCTGGCATATCAGGTCATAAACGATCCAGAACACCACCAGGAATGACACCGCGACACCAATCGCGGCGCCCGGCGACCAGTTCATCAGTGACTTGTCAATCAGGTAACTGCTGGCATTCCACAGGTAAGAAACCGTGAACAGTGCGAAACCACTGAGCCAGGTGCTGTAACTCTCCCAGTAGAACCTGTGCTGGTGGCCGGGAAATACCTTGGGTGCCACGGTTTATTTTTGCGGGTTGTAAAACCCGCCGCCATGCACCGCCCACAACTCACCGCCGACGCCTTGCTCCTGCAGTTCCCTGGCATGGGGCGGTATTAAGCTGCTGTCGAGGAAAACGAAATAGAAAGAGGAGCCAACCCAGGCGATCGCGGTGATGATATGCACCCAGCGCAGCAGCAGATTGGCCCAGTCGAGGTAGTAACTTTCCATGGTTCAGAGCCCAGTTTCCCGTAGACGGTCTGAAGGCTGCTCACCACTGCGGGCGCTCTGAGCAGATGGGTCGCGAACAAAGGCCCTGATGGGCCCGGCTCCGCTGCGACATGGACACACAAGTGTATACACTTCGACACCGGCAATCAAGCAATGGCAGAACGTATCGACCTGGGGTTAACCCTCGAACCGCAATTGCAGCAGGCGGGCCGCCACACCCACCGCGATTACCTCTGGCTCCTTGCCCGGTATCCCGCTGATGCCAATCGGGCACTGCACCAGATCGAGTTCCGCTGGCGAAAAACCACGCCCGGTGAGACGGTGCCGGAAGGTGGCCCATTTGGTCTTGCTGCCTATGAGCCCGATAGTGCCCAGGTCGGCCTGCGCGCGCTGGCGCAGCAGGCACTGGGCCACGATGTCCAGGTCTTCCGCGTGGCTGAAGCTCATGACCAGCACATGGCTGCCGCCGACCAGGGTTTGCACCGCTCGGTGCACCGGGTCGGAGTGTTCCGCCACCACGTTGGGCGGCAAGTGCGCTGGAAAAATTTCGTCACGACTGTCAATCCAGGACACGGCAAACGGCAATTGCCCGAGCACCTGCACCAAGGCTCGCCCCACATGTCCGCCGCCAAACAGCGCCACTGGCAGCAGCCGCTTGGTCAGGCGCTGGCGCAAGGCCTCCACGTCAGCGGCCGCCACCAGCTCGAACTGCAGCACCATCACGCCGCCGCAACACTGGCCCAGGCTGGGGCCCAACACATAACGCAGGCTTGGTGCACCCGAGCCACCGGACATGCGACGCCGAGCCTCTTCGATGGCTTCGAGTTCGACCCGGCCACCACCGATGGTGCCGACAATGTCGTGTTCGAACACCGCCATCCAGGTTCCGCCGTCCCGGGGCACGGAACCCTGGGTCGCGGACACGGTCACCCAGGCTGCGGGTTGGTCCTGCAGCCGTTGAAGAGCACGCTCCACCAGATTCACGATTCTTTACCTTGTTGTCCATCGGCCCGCCCGCTGGCGCGTTGATTGTGAGGCACAGTACAGAGCACTGCGTCGCAAACCCCGGCCAACAAACATACCGACAACCAGGAGACTTCCGTGACAACACTTCCGCGCCTGGCATGGCTTCGTATTGCCACCCTGGCTGGCGCCGCCCTGCTGAGCGCCTGTGCCACCGTGCACCGGCAGGTGACAGCCCCGGCACCCGCGCCCCTTCCCGCGCCCCTTCCCGCTCCCATGCCAGCGCCTGCGCCCCAAGCGGTGCCACCGGCCGTGCGGACTCCCGACCCGGCGCAGGCGCCCGCCGTGGCGACCAGGGCATCCACCGCCACCACCGCGCTGGCCTATCGGCGTGACGCTGCCGGCCATCTGTATGCGAACAATGCCGAGCGTATTTATAAAGGTGTGATGCAGCCACACCTCTATGCCATTGGCGTGCTGGATGTGGACATCGACCGCCAGGGCCAGGTCACCAACATCAGCTGGCGCCGTG
>JANLVB010000303.1:0-4592 GCA_031363785.1 Betaproteobacteria bacterium | reverse complement strand
GGCCTCGGCCAGCAAGGCGGCGTATTTGGTCTTTTGCTCGGCACTGAGTATGTCGGCCACCTTGGCCCGCAGGTCAGCCTGTATGCGGTCGCGCGCCTTCGGGCGTTCCTCGGCTGCCAGGTCGCGCAGCGCCATGAACTTGGGTCGGGAGTCGGCAAAAATGGCATCGACCTTGACGGTCTGGTCTGCCGTCAATTGCAACTCGCCCACCAGGCGGTTGCGAAACTCACCCAACGCGCCACCACCGCCGCCCAACGCCGGAGCACCGGGCGCTGCCGCGCCAGCCGCCGGAGCTGCGGCCTGACCGGCAACTGGTGGACGGGCCGCAGCACTCGCGCCGCTGGCGATAGCCGCAACAGCGCCCGCGCCGCCTGGTGCGCCGGGTTTGGGGGTGGCGATCGCCGGTGCGCTGGCACCGCCTGCGGCTGCAGCGGCCGTCGCCCGTGCCTGCATCAGCTCGTAGGCAGCGCGCTGGTTGGGGTTGAGCATGGCATTGATACGCTGCTGCATCTCCTGCATCAGCCGGGCGCGCACCGGAGCGCGTTCCGCCTCAACCAGATCACGCATGGCCATGAACCGGGGACGCATGTCGGCGCTGATGGCATCGAGCTTGGCCTGCTGGTCTTGGTCGAGCTGCAAACCACTGACAAGGCGTTCGCGCAGTGCCGCCAGGCCACCGCCCTGCGCTGCGCCAGCGGTCTGGGCGTGGGCTGTCGAGAACCAGGACCAGCCGGTGGCGTCGCCCGTGGTTGTGCCCGAGGCCGCACCAGCCGCCCCGGAGGCAGCGCCTGCCGCTGCAGACGCCGCGCTGGCGGGCGGCTCGATACCGGCAATACGCATGCGCAGCGCCGCATTGGGCACCTTCAGGACACTGTCGCGCTGGTCGGTGACGACCCGCACGTTGGCGGTCATGCCCGGCAACAGGCGTCCGCCGGAATTGGAGAAGCCTATGACTGCCACATAGGTGACGACGTTGGCGATGGTCTGCGCTGCCTTGCGCACCTGCCGCACCGAGCCCTCGAAAATCTGTCCCGGAAAGGCATCCACCGTGAAGGTGGCACGTTGCCCGGTGCGTATGCGCCCCACATCACTCTCGTCGACGCTGGCATCCACCTGCATGTCCGACAGGTTCTGGGCGATCACGAACAACTCGGGTGACTGCAGGCTGGCAGCCACCGTCTGGCCTTTTTCGATCGCCCGCTTGATGACGATGCCGTCCACCGGCGAGGTGATGCGGGTGCGCGCCAGGTCGATACGCGCCTGCGCCAGCGAAGCCTGGCGTTGCGCCACGTTGGCCTGCGCCGTCTTGATCTGCGCCTCAGTCACGCCCACCTGCGCCTGGGTCGCCTTGAACGCCTCGGTCGTGGTGTTGAGCAGGGCACGCGCCCTATCCGCCTCGCTCTGCGCCACAAACTGCTTCTCGACCAGACTTTGCTTGCGGTCCAGATCACGCCGCGCCTCATCCATGTCGACCTGTGCCCGCGAGACCTGGGCCCGACTGGCGGCGGCATTGGCCTGCGCCATCAGCACCGCAGCCTGTACCGCATCCAGGTCGGCCTGTGCCGAACGCACCCGGTATTCGAAGGTTTCCGGGTCGATCTGCGCGATCAGCTGCCCGGCCTTGACCTCGGAGTTGAAGTCCACCAGCAGGTCACGAATCTGTCCTGACACCTGGGTGCCCACCGAGACCTGGGTCACCGGGTTGACGGCCCCGCTGGCCGACACGGTGGCCGACAACGCGCCGCGTTCTATCTTGGCGGTGCGGTACTGCACCTGATCGGCCTGGGCGCGCTGGGTCCACCACCACCAAGCACCACCGGCGGCCAGCGACACCAAAAGCGGCAACAGAATAATCTTTTTCTTCATGCAGGCATTCTAGGAAAAGCGCGCGCCAAAACGGCGCGGCCGCGCTGCAGAGTTGTAAAGGCCAGGCAAAGGCCACAGTATTTTGCGCCGGATCACTGCATTTGACGCCCGCAAGGCTGTATTTCGTGCTGCGCCACTGGCCAGTGGCCATGTAGTCCAAGACGATGCAGTCAATAGGCCGGATGGCTAGTCTGTGGCGCGCAGCCCACTACCTGCCGCCGACCACAAACCATAGAATGAACGACCTGCCCTGAAGCTGGTCCAGCATGGCGTCGTGTTCCCACCGCAAACTCTTTATTTCCTTCCTGTTGCTGTTGGCGAGTGTCTTCGCCCGCGCTCAGGACAACCCGAGCTTCGCCATCCGCGGCTACCAGATCGAAGGCAACAGCCTGTTGCCGCAGGCCCAGGTCAGTGTCACCGTGATGCCGTTCACCGGCGCCAGATCGACCTTCGACACCATCCAGCTGGCGCTCGAGGCACTGGAGAAAGCATACCTTGCGGCCGGCTACGGCTCGGTCAAGATCGAAGTGCCCGAGCAGGACCTGGCGGACGGCGTGGTACGCCTGCTGGTGGTTGAAGCCAAGCTCGACCGCATTGTGGTGGACGGCCAAAAGCACCATAGCGAGGCCAACATCCGGCGCTCGTTGCCAGCGCTGCGCAGCGGCGAGGTAGTCAACGTCAACCAGCTACAGCGCAACCTTGACCTGGCCAATGAGAGTTTCGCCAAGAACACCAGTGTCACGTTCCGCCAGTCCGAGGCCACGGCACAGACCGACGCCGTGGTGCGTGTGAACGACGACGTCCCGACGCGTTTTCTGCTGACCCTGGACAACACCGGCAACAAGACCACCGGGCGCTACCGGCTCGGCCTGTCGTTTCTGCACGCGAACCTGTTTGACCGCGACCACAGCCTGTCGGCCCAGTTGCTCAGCAGCCCGACGCGTTTTGACAAGGTCGCCATTCTCGGCCTGGGTTACCACATACCTCTGTACGAACTTGGCCACTCGCTGGACTTCACCCTGGGTTACTCCAATGTCGACTCCGGTCGCACCGAATTGTTCTCGGTCAGTGGCAGCGGGCTGATATTGGGCGCGCGCTTCAACCTCCACCTGAGCGCCAATGGGGAGTGGCAACACAAGTTGTCGTTTGGCATCGACCAGCGCAGCTATGGCAACAGCGTGATCCCGACAGCCGGTGGCCCCAGCCTGGTGCCAGACCTGCGGGTGCGCCCGCTTTCACTCACCTACAGCGGCAGCCTGCGCAATGCGCAGCGCGATCTGGGCGCCTCCGCCACGCTGACGCGCAACCTGGCCGGCGGAGGGAATGGCAACACGGCAGCCTTCAACCAACCGGGCGGCCGCACCGGCGCCGATGCATCGTTCACGACGCTCAAGCTGGCGTCCAACATCACTGAGCGCTTGTCACCCGACTGGTCACTGCGTGCCGCTTTATCGGCCCAGCTCACCGGTGACCTGCTGATCTCGGCAGAGCAGTTCGGCGTTGGTGGTGCAGACTCGGTGCGTGGCTTTGCCGAGCGCGAGGTCGCGGCCGACCGTGGGCTGCGCGGCGGCTTCGAGCTCTGGGGGCCTGATCTGGGCACGCGCAGCGGAGTCGCCGGGCTGCGCCTGCAGCCGATCGCCTTTCTGGATGCTGCCTGGGTCAAGTTCAACCTGGCCCCTGGCACCATCGTCTCGCAATCCATCTCCAGCATCGGCCTGGGGCTGCGCGGATCCTATGAGCGCAACGCCAGCTTCAAGCTCGATTACGCCTATGTGATGAATGGTGCCCAAGGCAGCACTGCGCGTGGCACCTGGCGCCTGCATGGCTCGGCCATGTGGATTTTCTGAGTTTCGGGCGCAAAATCGTGCTGCGTGATAATTTTCACGGTAGTCGCTACTTCCTGGCGCAAGCTTTGGCAGGCCCGCGCAGCGCGTACTAGCATGGGCATGAAGAAAAGGGGACAAATCCGCGTCGGGCCATGCCATGAAAACCGCAACCAGACACGACAACACGCACACCAGGCACGGCCCGCCGTTTCGCCGTGCCGGCGGCTGGCTGCTGGCGATGGCGGCTTGTGGTGTTGCCGCCAACCCGCAGGCGCCTCAGGTGGTGAACGGCCAGGCCAGCTTCGCCACCAATGGCGCCACGCTGACCGTCACCAACACACCCGGCGCCATCATCCACTGGCAGAGTTTTGGCATCAACCGGGGCGAGTTGACCCGTTTTGTGCAACAAAACGCCGCCAGCGCGGTGCTCAACCGCGTGACCGGCAGCGACCCGTCGCGCATCCTCGGGCAGTTGCAGTCGAACGGACGTGTGTTCTTGATCAACCCCAACGGCATCCTGTTCGGCAAGGGTTCGCAAGTAGATGTGGCCGGCCTGGTGGTGTCGTCGTTGAAACTGAGCGACCAGGATTTCCTGGCCGGGCGCCTGAGATTCGGCGACACCCCCGGTGCCAGCGAAGTGCGCACCGAGGGCAACATCCGAACCGCTGCCGGTGGCCAGGTGGTGCTGGTGGCGCCACGGGTCGAGAACTCGGGCCTGATCGAGGCGCCGAACGGCGTCATCCTGCTGGCGGCCGGGCGCAGTGTCGAGATCTCCGATATCGACCGCCCGTCGATCCGCGTGGAGATCAGTAACAGCAGCGAAGAAGCCGTCAACGTCGGTACCTTGATCGCCAAACAGATCTCTATTTACGGTGGCCTGGTGCGCAACAGCGGCACCAT
>JANLVB010000550.1:0-2229 GCA_031363785.1 Betaproteobacteria bacterium | reverse complement strand
CTGGTCGAGTTTGCCGTCAGCCTGCCACTGATCCTGATCCTGGCGTTTCTGAGCGTCGAGTCGAAGCGGCTGTTCTGGTCTTATCAGGCGGCCATTGCAGGCGTGCGGGACGCCAATGTTGTTGCTCATCACCAGCATGAGCATGCTGCAGCTGTTCTTCGGCTGGGAGGCGGTGGGCCTGGTGTCCTATTTGCTGATCGGTTTCTGGTTCAAGCGGCCGACCGCTATTTTTGCCAACATGAAGGCATTTCTGGTGAACCGGGTCGGTGACTTCGGCTTCATCCTGGGCATTGGTCTGGTGCTGGCTTTTACCGGCACCCTGAACTACAGCGAAATTTTTGCCAAAGCCCCCGAGCTGGCGAAGATTGCCTTTCCCGGCACCAGCTGGATGTTGATCACGGTGATATGCATTTGCCTGTTTGTGGGCGCCATGGGAAAGTCGGCGCAGTTCCCGCTGCATGTCTGGCTGCCCGACTCGATGGAAGGCCCGACACCGATCTCCGCCCTGATCCATGCGGCGACGATGGTCACGGCCGGTATCTTCATGGTGGCGCGTATGTCGCCATTGTTCGAGCAGAGTGACACCGCGCTGAATTTTGTGCTGGTGATTGGTGCCATCACGGCGCTTTTCATGGGGTTTCTGGGCATCATCCAGAACGACATCAAGCGCGTGGTCGCCTACTCGACCCTTTCACAACTGGGCTACATGACCGTGGCGCTTGGTGCTTCGGCCTATTCGGTGGCGGTATTCCACCTGATGACCCATGCCTTTTTCAAGGCCCTTTTGTTCCTAGCTGCCGGCTCCGTGATCATGGGTGTGCATCACAACCAGGACATCCGCTGGATGGGCGGTCTGCGCAAATACATGCCCATCACATGGATCACGGCGCTGCTTGGGTCACTGGCGCTGATCGGCACACCGCTGTTCGCCGGCTTCTATTCCAAGGACAGCATCATCGAAGCGGTCCATTTCAGCCAGCTGCCAGCGGCTGGCTTCGCGCACTTTGCCGTCATGGCCGGGGTGTTCGTCACCGCGTTTTATTCGTTTCGCATGTATTTTCTGGTGTTCCATGGCAAGGAGCGCTTCGACCAGAACCCGGACGCTCACCACGACGATTCGCATGATCGCCAAGGGGTACACCACAAGCCACATGAATCGCCCTGGGTAGTGACTGTGCCACTGGTGTTGCTGGCCATTCCATCGGTGGTGATCGGTTTCATGACGATTTCACCGATGCTGTTCGGTGACTTCTTCAAGGATGCGATCACGGTCAATGCCGCCAGCCACCCGGCGATGGCCGCCTTGGCCAAGGGTTTTCACGGGCCCATGGCGATGGCGCTGCATGCGCTGGGCACCATGCCGTTCTGGCTGGCGCTGGCCGGCGTGGCAGCGGCCTATTACATGTACCTGGTCAACCCTGCCTTGCCAGCAGCCATCCAGGCCAAGG
Source organism: Betaproteobacteria bacterium (assembly GCA_031363785.1). GTDB lineage: Bacteria > Pseudomonadota > Gammaproteobacteria > Burkholderiales > Burkholderiaceae_C > CAISIP01. The sequence continues at coordinate 781 of JANLVB010000550.1, read as the reverse complement.
TGATGCCGCTCTACACCTTGCTGGACAACAAATACTACATGGACTGGTTCAACGAAAACGTGCTGGCGCGTGGCGCGCGTGCGCTGGGTATGGGCCTGTGGAAAGGTGGCGACGAGACATTGATAGACGGCACGCTGGTCAACGGTTCCTGGAAGCTGGTGGCATGGGTGTCGTCGATTGCGCGGCAATTGCAGACTGGTTATCTCTACCACTACGCCTTGTCCATGATCCTGGGCGTGTTCGTGCTGATGACGTATTTCGTCTGGCGGTAGGAGAAAAACAAAAATGGGTTTGTTGAGCCTGGCGATCTGGTTGCCGATTGTGGTCGGAGCCATCCTGTTGGCGGTCGGCCGCGACGAACATGCCGGCGCGGTACGCTGGGTGGCGCTGCTTGGTGCCTTGGCCTCCTTCCTGGTGACATTGCCACTGCTTGACGGGTTCAAGCTCGGCACGGCCGAGATGCAATTTGTCGAGATTGCGCCGTGGATAGGGCGCTTCAACGTGAACTACCACGTCGGCGTGGATGGCATCTCAGTGTGGTTTGTCTTGCTCACGGCCTTCATCAACCTGGTGGTGGTGATCGCTGGCTGGGAGGTGATCACGCGCCGCGTCAATCAGTACATGGGTGCCTTCATGATCCTGAGCGGGCTCCTGATTGGAGTCTTCTGCGCCCTCGACGGCTTGTTGTTTTACGTCTTCTTCTAAGACACTCTGAGACCGATGTTTCTGATAATGGGCATCTGGGTCGGGCCGAACAAGGCCTCGTCGGCCCAGACCCGGT
>JANLVB010000450.1:0-14603 GCA_031363785.1 Betaproteobacteria bacterium | reverse complement strand
GGCACCCTGCCTGCATTGCACTGGGAAGTAACGCCCGGGACACCTGTAATGCTGTTCAGGCCCAGTGCATTGCCGTAGCAATTGATGACACACAGGCCGCCCAGCATTGCCACCAGGGCAATGTCCACTACGTCGTCCTTGGGCCGACGGCCGTTCGGGAAACCGGCGTTGTCGGTGCCACCAGCGAGCGCATTACCCGCCACACCCAGGCGGTTCTGGCTGGCAAACGGCACCGGCGCAATCGCCGTGTTCAGGCGCAGCATTTCAGACGGCGTCGGGTTGACGGCTGGCTTGTTCACGCCGGTGATGCCGGTGAGGAAGGTCGTGGCCAGATCGGTGCGCGGCAGATTCGTCGGCGCCACGTTCGCGCTCAGCACCACGCCCAACAGAGCCGGCAGGGTCGGATTGATGACGTAGTTGAGAAACTGCGTATCGTCCTTCGGGCTGGAGGCATTGAACTTGTCCTTGTCGGGCAAACCGATCACCAGCTCGTTGACCAGCGGGTTGCCCAGGCGCGACACCTGAGCCCAGGCGCCACCGGACTTCTCGGCCTTGTCGTTGCCTGAGCCGGGCTTGCCATTGATCAGCCGCCCCTGGCGCAGGCTGGCGGTGGTCCAGCCACCGATCACCGGCTCGCCACCGGCGGTGAGGCAGTCTTTATGCACCTCGATGGCCAGCGTGGTGACATTGGCCTTCTGGATGACGTGCTGACCACCCATGCCCGCAGCGTCCTTGTTGTTCGGGTCGAGCAAAAACGCGGCGGGTGCATTGACCAGGTCAAACACGGTGCCGAGGTTGACCGCAAAACCCTCTTGACGCTGACCAACGAACACCTTGCCCTGGTCCTTGCCGACCGGGCAACCCGGGATCGTGACCGTGTGGATGTGTTGGCCGGCATAAGCGGCGTAGTTGGCGATGGTTTTCACGCCGATGTTGTCGACCGGCTTTTCGAAGCTTGCCGAACCACCGGTCTTGGTGACAGCCGCGGCCGTGCCCTTGCGCCGGTCGCCCCGCACGATGGTCACGGAATAACGCTCGTTGACGTTGAGGTTGGCGTCGTTCAAGCCGCTGACCGCGCCCTTCTGGATCAGCGGGATCGCCACGCTGGAGCCCCCGATGGGCAAGGCAAACGCGTTGAGCTGGTTGGTGAAGCGAAACTGGAAGGTGATGTCTTCGCGCGCATCGCCGTTGTTGTCGACATGCATCTCGTACAAGGCGTTGGGGTCGAGCGAGAAATAGTTCGGCCCGCCGTACGGAGCCTGCAGCGGCTGGTAGTTGGCGATCAGCGTGACAAAGTCGGAGCGGCCACCGGAGCCGTTGCCAGCCACGCCCTCGTAGCTGCGAAACATGTAGAAGTCGGTGCCGTCCACCTTCGGGCTGGTGGTGATGAACGGTGCCTCACGGTGGCTCGACGCCAGGGCGCCGCCGGCTGCGAACAGGAGCAGGCAGGCTTGGGCAATACGCCCGGGTTTGAATTGCATGTTGGGACTCCAGTGGATGAACAGCATGTGCTGCACACTGGAATACGCACGCCATGACGATCTGGATTCAGGATTGCGAAATGGATGATGCGCTGCAACGCCAGGTACCCCGCGACCCGGCAATTGCGCGCGCGTCGCGGTGCGGCGCCAAGACGGCAATGGGAGAATCGGACAACGAGCCTATTGCCTTGCCGTTCGCACATTCGGTGGCAGCGCCTGCGGATAACTCGTGCGAAAAGGGTTGATGTCCAGCCCGCCGCGCCGGGTGTAGCGCGCGTACACGGCCAGGCGCGTCGGCTGGCAGCGGCTCCAGATGTCCATGAAGATGCGTTCCACGCATTGCTCGTGAAACTCATGGTGGTTGCGAAAACTCACCAGGTATTGCAGCAGGCCCTCCTGATCGATCTGCGCACCGGTATAACTGATCTGCACACCACCCCAGTCCGGCTGACCGGTGACCAGGCAATTGCTCTTGAGCAGGTTGCTGGTCAGCACCTCGCTGACCGGCGGCTCGCCGGTGGCGCAGTGCAACAGCTCCGGTGCCGGCGTGTAGCGTGTGCATTCGATGTCCAGCCGGTCCAGCGACAGGCCATTGAGTTCGTGCAGCGGCTCGCGGTCGAACAGCTCGGGCAGCAACACCCTGACCCCGACGCCTGCTCCCACGGCGGGCGCGCCGCGCCACAGCGCTTCGTTCAGATCGGTGCGCAGGCGCTCGCGCACCTGGGCCACATCAGCAAAGGCGGTGTTGGTAAAACTGCCCAGGTACAACTTGAACGACTTGCTCTCGATGATGTGCCGCGTTTCGCAGGGCACGGTGAAATGGGCGATGGCCACCTGCGGCTTGCCACGCGGGTTGAGCCAGCTCAGCTCGAACGCAGTCCACAGGTCGGCGCCGAAAAAAACCGGCTGCGCGCCAACGCCGATCTCGCGCCGCTTCTCGTCACGCGGGATCGGGAACAGCAGCGTGGCGTCGTAATGGTCGGTATAGGCCGACGGCTTGCCCAGCGCTGACTGCTCGGGCGTATTCATGTCTGTCAGGCGGCGCTGTGCGTGGCCAGGAACGGGTGCATCAGCGGCAGCAGGCGCTCGATCACGCCAGGAGCCAGGTCGTGCCCCATACCCTGGATGCCCACCAATTTTGCCCCCGGGATGCGCCTGGCGGTGTCCTCGCCACAGGGGTATGGCACCAGCGGATCATCGTGGCCGTGCAACACCAGGGTTGGCGCGCGCAGGTTGGCCAGTTCAGCCGCACGGGCCGAGTCCGACGCAATCGCAACCATCTGGCGCATGGTACCCACCGGATGGAAGCTGCGCCGGATGGCAAACAGGATGCGTTCGCGCATGTCGTTTTCGGGGATGGGGAAACCAGGGCTGCCGATCGCCTGGTACAGCTTGACATAGTGCGCGAGGATGTCGTCCTGCGCCAGGCTGGCGGGGCGCCCAAACAACACGCGGCGCACCTTGGCCGTGGCCTCGGGAAGGCCGCGGGCGCCACTGGTGCTCATGATGCTGGTCAGGCTCTGAATGCGGTGCGGGGCCATCAGCACCAAGCGCTGCGCGATCATGCCACCCATGCTGACACCCACCACATGCGCCCGCTCGACTTGCAGCGCGTCCAGCACACCCAGCGAGTCGGCCGCCATGTCGCGCAGCCCATAGGGCGCGTGGATCGTCAGGCCCGTCTTGAACTTGAGGATTGCCCACAGCAGGTTGGGCGCGCCCAGGTGGTCGAAATGCTGCGACAGGCCGATATCACGGTTGTCATGCCGGATTACCCGGTAGCCGGCATCACCCAGTGCGCGCACCAGCGCGGGCGGCCAAGCCACCAGCTGCATGCCCAGCCCCATGATGAGCAGCACCACCGGGCGTTTGTCGCCTGGCCCGGTACCAGTGTCTTCGACCTCGATGTCGATGCCGTTGGCCTTGATTTTCATGCGTGGTCAGCGCAGGTCGCCAGCCAGCGACGCCAGTGTCTCCGGCGCCACCGCCATGTGGGCCGGGTAGTTGGTATGGTCGCAGCCAATCTTCACGCCGGCCCCGGCGTTGACCGCCGCGCACATCACCGGCGTGAGCTCGAAGCGCACGAAGTGCACGGCCGACGTCTTCTCGTCGTTCTCGCGGTCCATGTCCTCGTCGGCAATCGCATACACCCGCGGCTGGCCTTCGACTTCGACGAACAGGCGGTCTTCCACCCCGATCAGCCGGGACAGCTCGCGCCGGCGCTCATTCACATCCGGGTACTCGATCAGCATCGTCGCCTTCCAGTTGCCGCCATCTGGCATCAGTGGCGCGTAGGCCTCGATTTCCTGCAGGATGCCTTCTTCCTCAAATATCTTCTCGATACGCAGCATCTCCTGAATCTGGTAGCGGATCGTGGTCTCGCTCTCAAATTGCAGGTTGATGTGTTCGCCCAGGAATACCGAACGCAGCTTGCGGTGTGCCATCACCTCGGCCTTGTGCGCCTTGCGGAACTTGCTGTAGGCCTCCAGGCCCATCAGGTTGTCAGGGGTGATATGGCCGGTAAGTTGCATGGTGGGGGTGGTCATCATTTGATTCCATAAGCTTCGCGGATCAGGGTCAACGGGTGTTTCTGCGGCACGGCGCCGAGCTGGTTCACCTCAAAGCCCTGCGCGATATGGTGCCCACCGAGCGGGCAGTCGGAGCTGATCACATCCGGCAGCCCGCCGTCCTTGTGGTTTGCCATCGCCTTGAACAGCGGTTTGCCGATCTTCATGGCCTGCTGGTGGGTGGCTTTCTTCACCCCGAAAGTTCCGGCATGGCCCGAGCAGCGCTCGTGGGTGTGCACGCTGGTGCCAGGCACCATCTTGAGCATTTCTTCGGTCTTCTTGCCGATGTTCTGCACCCGGCCATGGCAGGGTATCTGGTAACTGATCTTGCCCAATGCGACCGGGAACTCGGTCTTGAGCAGGCCATCACGCTTGCGCGCCATGAAGTACTCGAACGGATCCCACATGGCCTCCTTGACCAGTTGCACGTCGGCCTCCGCCGGGAACATCAGGGGTATCTCCTGCTTGAACATCAGGCTGCAGCTCGGCACCGCGCTCAGGATGGCATAACCGTCTTTCGCGTACCGCGCGAGCACCGGAATATTGGCCTCCTTGCTGGCATTCACCGACTCCAGGTCACCCAGCTCGAGCTTGGGCATGCCGCAGCATTTCTCTTTCTCCACCAGCACATAGGGCACGGCGTTGTGGTCGAGAAGCTTCAGCAAATCCATGCCGATACCGGGCTCGTTGTAGTTCACGTAACAGGTGGCATAGATCACCACCTTGCCGGGTGTCTTGTCGCCATTGCGCACCGGATGGTCTTGGCTTTTGGGGGCACTGGCGCGGAACTTGCGTGTTGCAAGGGCAGGCAGCCAGGCGTTCTTGTCCACTCCCAAGGCGTTTTCCATCATGCCGCGCGCCACAGTGGTCTTATTGACGGCATTCACGGTTTGCACCACGATCGGAATGCCCGCCAGCTGTCCGTGCACGTCGGTGGAGGCCAGCAGCTTCTCGCCGAAACCGACCTCGCCCTTCTTGAATTTGATCGCCTTCGCGCGAAGCATGGTGTGCGGGAAGTCCAGATTCCACTCATGCGGCGGCACATAGGGGCACTTGGTCATGTAACACAGGTCACACAGGTAACACTGATCTACCACCTTCCAATAGTCTTTTTTGTCGACGCCATCCACCTCCATCGTCTTGCTCTCGTCCACCAGATCAAACAGGGTCGGAAACGAGCCGCACAGGCTGACACAACGGCGGCAGCCATGGCAGATGTCGAAGATGCGCTCCATCTCCTTGAAGGTGGACTCTTCGTTGTAATAGTCGTCACCCTTCCAGTCGATGGGGTGGCGGGTGGGGGCTTCCAAGTTGCCTTCGCGTGCCATGGTGTCGTGTTCCGTTGGTTGAAGCAAGCAGCCTGCACCAGGCTGGCCGCTTGCTTGAACCGGCCACCTTCACGTGGCCGTGGAGTCATCAATCGACCAATTCGTTCAGCGCTCTGACGTAACGGTTGGCATGGCTGCGCTCGGCCTTGGCCAGCGTCTCGAACCAGTCGGCGATCTCGTCATGGCCTTCGGCACGGGCCGTCGAGGCCATGCCGGGGTACATGTCAGTGTACTCGTGCGTCTCGCCGGCTACTGCAGCCTTGAGGTTGTCACGGGTCGCGCCGATCGGCAGGCCGGTGGCCGGGTCGCCGCATTGCTCCAGCCACTCGAGGTGACCGTGCGCATGACCGGTTTCGCCTTCAGCGGTGGAGCGAAACAGTGCCGCCACGTCGTTCTGGCCTTCAATGTCAGCCTTGTTCGCGAAATACAGGTAACGGCGGTTCGCCTGGGACTCGCCTGCGAAGGCGGCCTTCAGGTTGTCTTCCGTCTTGGAGCCTTTGAGTGCTGCCATGGAAATCTCCTAGAGTTTGGTAAATGACAAGACGCCTTGGCCACCTATGCAGCCATAGACCTCTGTAGCGTAGCCTCATCCGGCATCGCCGTCTAATTGGCACATTCAATGTCCTGCATGGTCTGAGGCTATGGGTTGTCGTCAATTGATAACCGTTTTCAACCAATCGGGTGAAGCCATTTGACCCTTCTCATGGGCCATCCCCCGGGTAACACACCGAAATGCAAGCGTCAGGATTACGATAGCGGAATTCGTCGCACTGCGGCACCCAACCCCTGGAGACACCCATGCCCCATGACCCGCCCGGCCTGCCACCACCAGCCCCCATTCAGCAACTGCACCACTACGCTTACCGGGCACGCGACGCCGAGGAAACGCGGCACTTCTACGAGGACATCCTGGGCCTGCCGATGTACCACATCATCCAGAGCGACTATGTGCCCAGCACGGGCGAATACTGTCCTTACACACACTTCTTCTTCCGGCTGCAGGACGGCTCGTTCATCGCTTTCTTCGACCTGGGGGACGACGAAGCCGCGCTGCCCTCGCCCAACACCCCGGCCTGGGTGAACCACATCGCCTTTCGCCTCAACAGCCTGGCCGAGCTCGACGTGATGAAGACCCGCATCGAGGCACACGGCATCGAGGTAATTGGAGTTACCGACCACCACATCTTCAAAAGCATCTATTTCTTTGACCCCAACGGCGTGCGCCTGGAGCTGTCAGCCCAGGTGGCGGACGAGTTCCAGATGCTGCAGGAGAGCACCACCGCACATGCCCGCCTCGATGAGTGGACGGCGCGCAAGAAGCAGTGGCGCGCCGACCGCGCCGGGGGTACGGCGCCAGCGACTGTGAAGCCACAGACCAACGACCGCCCTGAAATCGCTGCGCGCGCGGCCCAGCGCTGAATCACTGCCATGGCCACCACCAACGCCACCGCCCACCAGGCCTACCGGGGCACCGCCGCCACCAACGGCTACGAGTTCGCGCAAGGTGGCTACACGCTGCCCGCGTACCCGTTTGTAGCGCCGCCGGAACTCGGCTCGACAAAAACGGTGCGCCACGCCATTGTCATCGTGGGTGCCGGCATCACCGGGCTGACGCTGGCCTGCGCACTGGCAAAAAAGGGAGTCGCGGCCGTGTTGCTTGACGAGGACAACTCGGTGGGTGTCAAGGGCGCATCGTCGCGCGGCATTTGTTATACCCAGAAGTCGTTGGAGATTTTTCAGCGCCTGGGCATCTATGAGCGTATCGCTGCCAAGGGCATCCAGTGGAGTGTGGGGCGCACATTTGCCGGGCACGACGAGGTGTATTCGTTCGACCTGCGCCAGCAGAGCAACTTCCAGCTGTCGGCGCAGCCGCCATTCATCAACATCCAGCAGTTCTATATCGAGGGCTTCCTGGTCGAGCGTATCCACGAGCTCAACCAGACAGGCCAAGCCGTCGACCTGCGCTGGCAATCGCGGGTGGTCGGTTTCGAACAGTGCGACGGATTTGCCAGGCTGGATGTTGAGACTCCACAAGGCACCTACACCGTCGAGGCCGGGCATGTGATTGATGCCAGCGGCTCGCACACACCATTCCACACCTGGTGCGCGGCCAGCCTGCAGGCCAAGCGCGGCGACGACCGCTGGTGTATCGCCGACGTGCGCTTCACGCACCGTCCGCCGATCGAGCGGCACACCTGGATCGAGGCGCCGTTCAACGACAACCGTGCCGTGTGGCAGCATCTGATGGCCGATGACGTGTGGCGCATCGACTACCAGATGGAGCCCGATTCCGACCCGGCGCACGTGAGCAGCGAGGCCCAGGTGCGGGCCCGCTTGCAACGCCAGTTTGGCGCCGACGTGCAATGCGAGATCGTCTGGGTTGGACCCTATGCCTACCGCAGCCAATGCCTGGACCAATTGCGTATCGGCAGCGTGTTCTTCATGGGCGACACGGCCAAGATCGTCAGCCCATTCGGAGCGCGCGGCGGCAACACTGGTGTGGCCGACGCCGACAACCTGGCCTGGAAGCTGATAGCAGTGCAGCAGGGCCGCGCTGCTGCGGTCCTGCTCGACAGTTACAACACCGAGCGGCTGGAGGCGGCGCAGCAGAATGTGCTGGTGACGAATCGCACCGCGCGTTTCCTGCGCCCGGCTGATGGCGCAGAGCGCGTGTTTCGCACGGCGGTGATCGGGCTGGCGCGTCAATACCCGTTTGCGCGCCAATTGGTCAATACCGGACGCATGGCGGTGGCCAACAGCTACAGCCACTCGCCGGTATGTGCACGCTCTGGCGGTGTATCGGTGCAAAACGTCTGGCTCCATTGGGCCGACGGCAGCACCGGCTGTGTCAACGACCTGCTGGCCTGGGCCAACGGCCACTTGCTGCTGCTGGTGTTTGGTGACCTGACGTTGCAATCCTGCCAGCGCCTGGCCAGCCTGACCGAAAGTACACCGGTGCGCGCTGTGCAAGTGCTGGGCGCGGGCGGCCACGCCCAGGTGCGCGAAGCCGTGCGCGACCCGCACGGCCATGTGCAGGGCGCCTGCCACGTCTTCGGCCATGCCTGGGCCCTGGTACGGCCAGATGCCTACCTGGCCGCCACCGGCGAAGCTGTGGATGGCTCGCTGGTGGGCGCTGTTGAACAGGCGCTGGGACTGGGCGCAGGAGAAATTGCATGAAAACCAACCTGCACTTGCAAGACGCCGACAGCTTTTACGAACAACTGCTCGACGCCCACGCCGGCCTGAACCGCGAGCAGTCCGAATTGCTCAACGCCCGGTTGATCCTGCTGCTGGCGAACCAGATTGGCGACGCACGCGTGTTGCAGGAGTGCTTGTTGGCAGCGCGGGCCTTGGAGCGGCCACCGGCTCTTTGACCGACCATGCGCACGATGCCCCTTTCGGCAGACGAGTTGCTGGACTTGGGCGGCCTGGTCTGCGCCAGCGCGCTCGACCCGCGATGACCACCGACTTGCACACCACAAGCCCCGACACCCGTATTGATCATTGTCATCCGTTGTCATACAATTCCATGCAGTGGCACCAAATCGGGGGAGGGTTGTATGCGGGTCAACGCACGTTTTGATGAGGTCGCCGAGCAGCAAGTGACCTTTCTGGCCACCAGCACCGGCCTCAAGGTCAGCGATGTGCTGCGCGAAAGCGTGGCATTTTATTACCGCCATGTCCGCGCGGGCAGCGGTCAACTCAAGCATTTGTCGCAGTTCATCGGCAAGGGCGACAGCGGGCGCAGCGACATCGCTGCCAACGTGAAGCAATTCACCGGCCAGGACCTAGACAACAAGTATCCAGCCATGGCCAGTCCGGGCCACCCAAAGAAGCCGAAGTCGGCTTGATGATTGCGGTAGACACCGGCTTTTTGTATGCGCTGGTCGACCGAGGCGACGCGTGGCATTCCCGCGCCGTGGCGGCTGCGCCAACGGTGCAGGAGGGCTGGATCACAACCTGGCCGGTCCTGACCGAAACCACCCATTTGCTGACACGTCGGCTCGGAACCCGGTTTGCCCAGGCCCTGATGCACGAAGTGGCCGACGGCGGCCTGGCCTGCTGGGACATTGCGCCCGACAAACTGGCGGCAATACCCGACATGATGCGACGCTACACCAAATTGCCCATGGACCTGGCCGACGCCTCGCTGGTGCTGCTGGCCGAACACCTCGGGCACGGGCGCATTTTGACGACGGATGAGCGCGACTTTGGCAGCTACCGCTGGAAGAGCCGCAAGCCGTTCCAGAACCTGCTGGCGTAGGCCTTTCGATCAGACCAGGTTCGTCCCGCACCGTACTCCCCCAGCCTGAATCGGCGAGATTGCCGAACTCAACAACATGTTGTTGCGAACGCGGCGCATCGTCATCAGCCGTTTGGGTGACGACGAAGTGAATGCGACCTCAATAGCCCCGCAACATGAACTCGATCGCTGCTTCCACCATTGCCTGATCGCGAGAGCCGACCCGCGTCACCGGGTTGCGCAAGAGGGAGGTTGGCACCGCCAGTATGTTGGGGGTATCGACCACAAAACTGTCTTCGAGTACCGTCAACAACACTTGCGCGCGAGAAACCAGGGTACTCCCGCGGCTTGCCGCGAACAGCGGAATACACCAGCGCGTGGCAGTAGTCACCAGATCACTTTGGACGTCCAGATAGAGCGCATGGCTGGCGCGTGGATTGGGGTTGCGGTAGACGTCGAAGCGCGGCATGGCAATCAGCCAGCGGTGGCATCCGGGTTGGCGGCGAGGTAGGTGTGCAATTGCTCCGCCGCCGTGCCCTGCTCTGCCACACGCTGCGCGTAGGCTTCCAACGCCGCGCGGTTGTCTGACGCCCAGTGGTTGGACTGCGTGTAGCCGCCGGGCGGCAGCCAGCCCGTATTCGCTGCGACGCTGACCGGGTGCGCCATTGACTTGTTTGGCACCACTTTCATGGGAATCAATTCAAACCGGCCGTCCGTGTGAGCAAGCACCTCGAACAGTTGGCCGGCAAACTTCTTGCCGAGCGATATTTGGCCGCTGCTGCCGACTTCCTTGAGCATCGCGTAAACCCTCCGCCTGTTTCATGCAATCATGCAGCATGAAACATCAGCGGTCAATAGCTACTGACATGGCCTACAGACCGTCAGGTCGGCTCGATGAGGGTGCGCTGCGGCGCGCCGCCTAAAATCGATGCATGACCGAACCGCAGCAGCAACCCGGGCTTGACAGCCTCTCCAAATCTTTTGAGCCCGCCGCCATTGAAGCCCATTGGGGCCCGGAGTGGGAGCGTCGAGGGTATGCCGGCGCCGGGGTGCGCGGCAGCGGATTGCCAGACACTGGCGCCCCGTCGTTCTCCATCCAGTTGCCGCCGCCCAATGTGACGGGCACGCTGCACATGGGCCATGCCTTCAACCAGACCATCATGGATTCGTTGACGCGGTACCACCGCATGCGTGGCTTCAATACGCTCTGGGTGCCGGGCACCGACCATGCCGGCATCGCCACCCAGATCGTCGTCGAGCGCCAACTGCAGGCGCAAGGCATCAGCCGCCACGACATGGGGCCGACACCGGCAGAGGCACGCAAGAATTTCGTATCCAAGGTCTGGGAATGGAAGGAGAGAAGCGGCGACACCATCACCACGCAGATGCGCCGCATGGGCGACAGTGTGGACTGGAGCCGCGAGTACTTCACGATGGACCCCAAACTGTCCACGGTGGTGACGGACACCTTCGTCAAGCTGTACCAGCAGGGTCTGATCTACCGCGGCAAGCGCCTGGTGAACTGGGACCCGGTGCTGCAAAGCGCGGTCAGCGACCTGGAGGTGGAGAGCACTGAAGCCGACGGCCAGATGCACTACCTCTGTTACCCGTTTGCCGACGGCCCGCAGATGATCGGCGGTACATTGCAACAGGGAATGACTATCGCCACCACCCGGCCCGAGACCATGATGGCCGACGGCGCACTGGCCGTGCACCCGGAGGACGAACGTTATGCGCACCTGGTCGGCAAGCTGGTCGATCTGCCGCTGTGCAACCGGCGTATCCCCATCATCGCCGACGACTTTGTGGACCGCGCATTCGGCTCTGGCTGTGTCAAGATCACCGGCGCCCACGATTTCAACGACTACGCCTGTGCCATGCGGCACGACCTGCCGCTGATCACCATCTTCACGCTCGACGCCAAGGTCAACAGCAACGGCCCGGCACCCTACCAGGGCATGGACCGTTTCGACGCCCGCAAGGCGGTGCTGCGCGACCTGCAGACGCAGGAGCTGCTGCTGCAGAGCAAGCCACACAAAATGATGCTGCCGATCTGTGCCCGCACCGGCCAGGTGGTGGAGCCCATGCTGACCGACCAGTGGTTCGTGGCCATGACGAAGGTCGGCGCGGGCGACCCCACGGGCAAGTCGATCGCGCAGAAGGCGATCGACGCGGTGCACTCCGGCGAGGTGCGGTTCGTTCCCGAGAACTGGGTCAACACCTACAACCAGTGGATGAACAACATCCAGGACTGGTGCATCAGCCGCCAGCTCTGGTGGGGCCACCAGATCCCGGCCTGGTACGGCAGCGGCGACGAATTGTTCGTGGCGCACAACGAAGACGACGCCCGAGCCCAGGCCAATTCGGCCGGCTACAGCGGGCCGCTGCGGCGCGACGACGACGTGCTCGACACCTGGTACTCCTCCGCCCTGGTGCCTTTTTCGACCATGGGCTGGCCACAGACCGCCGATGAAGGCGGCGTCGCGGCAACCGACGACTACAACCTCTACCTGCCCTCCAGCGTGCTGGTGACCGGCTACGACATCATCTTCTTCTGGGTCGCCCGCATGATCATGATGACGACCCATTTCACCGGGCGCGTTCCGTTCCGGCATGTGTACATCCACGGCCTGGTGCGTGACGCGCAGGGCCACAAGATGAGCAAGTCCGAAGGCAATGTGCTCGATCCGGTGGACCTGATTGACGGCGTCGCACTCGAGCCGCTGCTGGCCAAACGCGTCGAGGGCCTGCGCAAACCCGAGACCGCGCCGCAGGTGCGCAAGAACACCCAAAAGGAGTTCCCGGACGGTATACCAGCCTTTGGTGCCGATGCGCTGCGCTTCACGTTTGCGGCGCTGGCCTCTCTGGGGCGCAACATCAACTTCGACACCAAGCGCTGCGAGGGTTACCGCAACTTCTGCAACAAGTTGTGGAACGCGACACGTTTTGTGCTGATGAACTGCGAGGGCCAGGACTGTGGCCTGGAAGAACATACCAAGGCTGAATGCGCGCCAGGCCAGCCGTTCCACGGCTACCTGCAGTTCAGCCAGGCGGATCGCTGGATCACTTCCATCTTGCAGCAAACCGAGGCCGACGTGGCCAAGGGTTTCGAGGAATACCGCCTGGACAACGTGGCCAATGCCATCTACCAGTTTGTCTGGGACGAGTTTTGCGACTGGTCCCTGGAAATCGCCAAGGTGCAGATCAACACCGGCAAGAACCTGGAAGACCCGCAGGCGGGTCTGGCGCAGCAACGCGCCACCCGGCGCACGCTCATCCGGGTGCTGGAGACCATTTTGCGACTGGCGCACCCGGTCACACCCTTCATCACCGAAGCGTTATGGCAGACCGTGGCTCCGGTGGCCGGGCGCGCCGGCCCGTCGGTCAGCATCGCGGCCTTTCCCGTAAGCCAGCCGGAGCGCATCGACCCGCAGGCCATCGCCCATGTGGCCAAGCTGAAACTGCTGGTCGACGCCTGCCGCAACCTGCGCGGTGAAATGGGCGTGTCGCCGGCCACCAAGCTTCCGTTGTTCGTGGTGGCGGGTCAAAGCGGCGAAGCCGCATTCTTGCGTCAAAGCGCGCCGGTGCTACTGGCGCTGGCCAAGTTGAGCGAAGTGCGGGTGTTCGACGATGAGACGACCTGGGCTGCGGCCGCGCAGGCGTCACCGGTGGCGGTGGTGGGCGACGCCCGCGTCTGCCTGCACATGGAGGTGGATGTGACGACCGAAAAGCTGCGCCTGGGCAAGGAGGCGACGCGCCTGGAAGGCGAGATCAACAAAGCCAATGGCAAGTTGTCGAACCAGGCCTTTGTCGCCAAGGCGCCTCCCGCCGTCATCGAGCAGGAGCGCAGGCGTGTCGCGGATTTTGTGGCCACATTGGCCAAGGTGCAGGGGCAGTTGGCGCGGCTGGCCTGACCAGATGCGCCGGTCTTGGCGCCGGTATTAACGTCGGCGCATCAGGTGAATATAGTCACCACCCACCGACTGTTGCTCGACCAGCTCATTGCCGGTCTGCTTTGCGAAGGCCTGAAAATCACGCACCGAGCCGGCGTCGGTGGCCACGACACGAACGGTTTGACCACTCTGCATGCCGTTGAGCGCCTTCTTGGCCTTGAGTATGGGAAGCGGGCAATTCAGGCCGCGGGCATCCACTTCGAAATCTGCAAGCATCACTATTCCTTCAGTTAGCGAGATTTTAGGCCCGTGCGCTCCACTGGGCGAAGCGTGGCGTGTAACCGCGCGAGGTCAGCCAGTCGGCGAGTGCAGGCGACACAGCGCAGCCGCTGCTTGACGCCGCCATCGTCGAGTGCGGCGATGAACTCCAGCGCAGTAGCGCAAAGCGGACAGAATTTGAACTGATGGGCCATGGCGTGGGAGTTTCGGCTTTGGCGCGGATTTTCAAGCCGGGAAAACACCGGTGGACAGGTAACGGTCGCCGCGGTCACAGACGACAAAAACGATGGTGGCATTACTTTCGCGTTGGCTGATCTGCTGTGCCACCCAGCAGGCCCCCGCCGCCGAGACACCGGCAAATATGCCCTCCTCACGCGCCATGCGCCGGCACATCTGCTCGGCATCGACCTGGCTCACGTACACCAGCTCATCGACCGCCTTCGGGTCGTAGATTTTGGGCAGGTATTCGGTCGGCCACTTGCGAATGCCCGGTATGCGCGAGCCTTCGGCCGGTTGTGCACCGATGATCCGGACGCCCGGATTTTTCTCCCTGAGGTAACGCGACACCCCGGTGATGGTGCCGGTGGTTCCCATGGCGCTCACGAAATGGGTGACGGCGCCCTTGGTGTCCTGCCAAATCTCCGGTCCAGTGGTCTCAAAATGGGCGCGCGGGTTGTCTGCGTTG
The DNA here is from genome assembly GCA_031363785.1 of Betaproteobacteria bacterium. Taxonomy (GTDB): domain Bacteria; phylum Pseudomonadota; class Gammaproteobacteria; order Burkholderiales; family Burkholderiaceae_C; genus CAISIP01. The sequence continues at coordinate 127 of JANLVB010000450.1, read as the reverse complement.
GCAAATTGGTCCAGCACCACGCCCTTGCCGGCGCGCACCATCTGCTCGGCCAGGTCGCGCGCGTATTCCATGCCTCCGCTTTTGGGTGTCAACACCAGCTCGGCGCCATAGGCCTTCATGGTCTGCA
>JANLVB010000448.1:0-4401 GCA_031363785.1 Betaproteobacteria bacterium | reverse complement strand
CCTGGCGGTGGATCGCACCTTGCCTGGCGTCACGGTCAGCGGTGACTGGGATCCGCTGGGCATGCGCGGCACGGTGTCGCGCAACCTGGTGTTCGAGGATGTGTTTGTGCCCGAGTCAGAGCGGCTGATGCCCGAGGGTCTGTACGCCCAGGCAGCAACCCGCTGGCCCCACATGTTTGCCACCCTGTCGCCGACCTACATGGGCATCGCCCAGGCGGCATACGACTTCACGGTGCAGTACCTGCGCGCCGAGGTACCGGGAACCCCTCCCGTCAAGCGCCGCATGTACCCGACCAAGCAGGTGGCGGTGGCGGAGATGAAAGTGAAGCTGGAGCAGACCCGCGCCATCTTTTTGCAGAATGCGCGCTCGGCCCGGGTCGACCCATCGAAGGAGATCCGCCTGGGTCTGTATGCGGCGCACTACACCATCATGGAAAACGCCAACGACATCTGCCGACTGGCGGTGCGCACCTGCGGCGGGCAGTCCATGCTCAAGACCTTGCCGCTGGAGCGCATGTACCGCGACTCCCGCTGCGGCTCGCTGATGTTGCCGTGGACGGCAGAGTTGTGTATCGACCGGCTCGGGCGCGAGTGTCTGTACGAGTCCGGCGAACGCGACGAACCGGATGCCCTCTAGGGATGCTCTGCATAACTCCCGCCATGCGCGTTCGAGTCCACACCGGGATGATTTGCACGCCAACACCGTGCGGCGTGTGCCCGAGGCACACGCAAACGGTTTGGTGGGCGAAGGGCCCGTTTTGGGCCGAACCCCTTCGGGGGCGCGGCGCGAGTTATGCAGAGCATCCCTAACATTCTGGCCGGCACGATCCAGCGCCACGCATCATTGACGCCGGGCAAGCTTGCCCTGCATTGTGCCGGGCAGGACACCAGTTATGCCGCATTGTGGGCGCAGGTGCAGCAGGCCTGCGCCGGGCTGCAGGCGATGCGGGTGCGCCGAGGCGACCGCGTCGCCTGGCTGGGTTTGAACGACCCGGCCATGCTGGTGCTGCTGTTTGCTCTGGCACGCATCGGCGCCATCCTGGTGCCGCTGAACTACCGCTTGGCCGCGGCGGAACAGCAGGCGATCCTGACCCATGCGGGTGCCAGCCTGCTGGTGCGCGACCAGTACCATGCCGATGCCGCGCAGGCGCTGGCCAATGCCTGCGGCATGACGGTCGCGCCCGCCATGGCGCTGCTGGCCGGCAACGGTGAGGGCGCTGGTACGCCGGCAGACGACGCGGACGATGCGCCAGTGCTGCTGGTGTACACCTCCGGCACGACGGGTCGGCCCAAGGGCGCCTTGCATACCCAGGCGGCACTGTTGGCCAACTGTGCCATCGCCACCCAGATGCAGGAGATCGGCCCGCTGGACCATGTGCTGAGCGCATTGCCCTTGTTTCACGTGGGGGGCCTGTGTATCCAGACCCTGCCGGCACTACACGCTGGCGCCAGCGTCACCCTGCATCCGCGGTTCGATGCGCAGTCCTGGCTGGCCGATGTGCAACTGCGCAAACCCGACCTGTCGCTGCTGGTGCCGGCGGCGCTACGTGCCGTGCTGGAGCATCCACACTGGCCGGGCGCGGACCTGTCATCGCTGCGCCTGCTGGTGACCGGCTCGTCCATCGTGCCCACTGCAATGATCGACGCTGTGCACCGGCGTGGCGTGCCGGTGGGGCAGATCTACGGCAGCACCGAGACCGGCCCGGCAACACTGTGCCTGGGCCGGGAAGATGCCATGGCGCAGGTTGGCGCCGCCGGCAAGCCGGGGCCGGATGTGGAAGTGCGCCTGGTGGATCAGCAGGGCAGCGACGTGGCGCCAGGCGCGGTCGGCGAGATCTGGGTACGGGCGCCGAACCTGATGTCCGGTTACTGGCGCGACCCCGGGCATGCTGATTTTTGCGCCGGCTGGTTCCACAGTGGCGATCTGGCCCGGCAGGACGAGGCCGGCTTCTATTACATGGTCGGCCGGTGCCGCGACATGATCATCTCCGGCGGCGAGAACATCTACCCGGCCGAGATCGAGAACGTTCTGGCAACCTGTGCCGATATCGTGGAGCTCGCCGTGCTCGGGCAGGCTGATGCACGGTGGGGCGAGGTGGTGGTGGCGGTGATTGTGAAGCGGCCGCTGGCAACACTCGACGCGGCCGCGGTATTGGGCTTGCTCGAGGGCCGGGTGGGACGCTACAAGATGCCGCGGCGGGTGCTGTTTTGTGACGAGTTGCCCAAAACCGCGCTGGGTAAGGTGCAGCGCGCGGTGTTGCGCGACTGGGTCGCGGCGCAAGAGCCTTAGAACTTGTCCGCGAGTGCCGCGTCACCTTGAACCGCTGTCTCCGGGGCGTCTGGCACTGCGGCAACCCCGTATAAACCGTGACGGGAGTTTCGCCTTGTACTGTTATAAAAACTGTCGGGAAATCTTGGCGTGGGCCAAGCGCCAACGATCAGCACAACAATTCAAAGGAGACAACATGTTGAAAACCACCGCCATTTTTCCCGTATCCCTGATTACGCTGGGTCTGGCAATTGCCCCGGCCATTTCCACAGCGCAGGACAAGAAGCCGATCGAGCTGCGGTACAGCTCGGGTGCACCGCCGACCGGCAACCCCTGGGTGATGCAGATCAACCGGTTTGCCAAGGAAGTTGAAGAGGAAAGCAAGGGCGAGATCAAGATTCAGCCGTTTTTCGCCTCGCAGCTCGGCAGCGAGCAGGACACCGTGCAACAGGTGGCGCGTGGCCGTATCGACATGGGTGGTTATTCCGGTTGCTCGGCTGCGCTGATCGTGCCCGAAATCGGCCTGTTGCTGATGCCGGCGTATTTCAAGTCCAACGCCGAGTTCGACTGCGTGCTGGATAACCACATGACCAAGACCGTGACCGACCTTTTTGCCAGGAAGGGCATCTACTTCGCCGGCTGGACCGAGGTCGGCAATATCGACCTGTGAGGCAAGAAGCCGTATCTGACGCTCAAGGACCTGAATGGCGCCAAGGCTGCAAGTTACGCCAACAAGACCCAATAGCTGTTCTTTTCGTCACAGGGCGCCAATCCGAATCCACTCGGTTTGCCCGAATGGATTCCGGCCTTTCAGACCGGCTTGGCTGAAGTGGTGTTCACCCCGATCACCTATGCACTGCCATCGGGCCTGACCAAGGTGGCACCGGTTGCGACACGCGGCTTTTACGATTCCCCCGGCCTGACCCTGATGAACAAGGCGATTTTCGACAAATTGTCGAAAGAGCACCAGGACGCGCTGAACCGGGCCACGGCACGCAACACCTCGGCGAAAATGCGTGCCGAGGTGCGCGGCTTCGAAAACACCCTGTTTGGCATGCACGAGAAAGCCGGTGGCCAGGCCGTCAACCTGACACCCGAGCAGCGCACCGCATGGCGCAAGGCGCTGGAGCCGGTGTATCCGCAAATCGTCAAGGAAACCGGTGGTGACGCCGCCAGCTTCTTCGCCCAGATGGAGGCGGGAATCAAAGCCTGCAGCAAATAGGCGAAGCGACGGCCGCCCACCGCGCTGAGGTGCCTGCTGCGCCGCAGTGGGTGAAAAGTCTGGCTGGCGGCGGGCACCGGGTGGAGTGCCTGATCGCCGTTGCTGCCTTCGGCATGATCGCCGCGCTGCTGGTGCTGGATGTGGCCGGGCGGGAAATACTCGGGCCGATCTACAAGCTGTTCGACATCAAGGGCGCAACCGGCGTCTACGGTGCCCAGAAGATGTCGGTCTACATGCTGGTGCTGGCGAGCTTCTGTGGCATTGGCATAGCGACCGCAACCGGTAGTCACCTGCTGCCGCGTGTCGGATTTGGCTGGATACCCAAGCACTGGGGGCCGACGATGGACCGGGTCGCCGACCTGCTCAGCGGGCTCTTCATGGTCGGCGTGGCCTATTACGGTTACGTGTTCATCAGCTCGACCATCGCCTCGGGCTTGCGCGCACAGGCGTTCAACCTGCCGGTGTGGCCGTTCCAGCTCGCCATTCCGCTCGGCTTCCTGTCGGCGGCGGTGCGTTATTTCCTGTACGCAGGCTGGCCGGCCATCCGCCCGCTGCCGCCCGAGTTCCAGGAGTAAACCGCAATGACCTATGGTCTGATCCTGCTGGCGATCGTGCTGGTACTGCTGCTGCTGCGCCAGCCGCTGATCGTGATCCTGCTGGGCATTTGCGCCTATGTGCAACTTGTCTGGGGCAAGGGGCAACTGGACTACATCATCGAGGACATGTGGGTCGGGCTCGACAAAGAGCTGATCCTGTCCATCCCGCTGTTCATCCTGTGCGGCAATGTCATGACGCAGGGCTCCACCGCCAAGCGCCTGATCGCCATCATGGCTGCCCTCACGCGGCCGCTGCCGGGTGGGCTGGCAGTGTCGGCGATCCTGAGTTGCGGCATCTTTGCCGCCATCTCGGG
>JANLVB010000421.1:0-17612 GCA_031363785.1 Betaproteobacteria bacterium | reverse complement strand
GTGAGCGACTTGAACAATTCACCCGAGACATGCACCGAGGTGCCTATGCCCGGCGAGCCGAACGAAAGTTTGTTCGGGTTCGCCTTCATGTAGCTGATCAATTCGGCCACGCTCTTGACCGGCAGATCGTTGTTGACCACCAGCAGATTCGGCGCCGAGGCCAGATGCGCCACGGGTGCGAAGTCCTTCACCATGTCATAGGGCATCTTGGCATACAAGGCGCCGTTGATGGCGTGGGTGCCTACGGTGGCCAACACCAGCGTATACCCGTCGGCCGGTGCCTTGGCAACGAAGTCGGCGCCGATGTTGCCACCGGCGCCCGGCTTGTTGTCCACCACCACCGTCTGGCCGAGCTGCGCCTTTTCGCTGAAGATGCGCGCCAGTGTGTCGGGCGCGCCGCCGGACGGGAACGTGACCACCATGCGGATCGGCTTGTTCGGGTAACCTTGGGCACAGGCGCCCACTGCAGCGATGCCGAGCGCGGCGCCGAGAACCATTTTCAGGCAAAGGGATTTCATGTTTTCTCCAGAGTTGGCGATTGTTTGATCAGGCCTATGGTACCCGGGCTCGTGCGAGTGCGCGGCTTCAATACACTGCAGCCAATGACCCGTTCGCCGCATACGCAAACCACACCGTGCCAACTGGTGGCGTACTTTTCAAGTGGTGACGCCATGCGCAGCCGCAGCGTGGCTGATGTGGTGCTGCATGGCAGGCTCGACATTCCTGCCGTGCCGCCGCGGCTGATAGCTGATTGGCAACGGGAATCATCATTGCGTATCGAGCCTGGAGACGTCGACACATTGCCCCTGCCACGGGCGCGGGCGCGCTGGCCGGACTACCGGCACTGCGTGCAGGCGGTGTCGGATTGGACGCGCATGCTTGGTCTGCATGACCTGCTGGCAAGCAGTGACGTCGCGATGATGGCCTGCCGGGGCGCACGTTACCACCACGACGGCGCGCAGTACGGCGGCGCCGCCTTTTGCAACTTGTTCCTGAGCGAAGACCGGGGGCTGGACCTGCATTTTCCCAAGACCGGTCACCGCATCCCGCTGACCCGGGGCACGGCGGTACTGTTTGACACCGGCCAGGTGCATGGCGTCGTCAAGCGCGGCAGCAGCGGCTTTTCTGTCGCCGACTTTCCGGCGACTCTGGACCACTTGCAGGTGTTCCTGAGCTGGGAACTCGCCATCGAGAACACCCACCTGGCGCAGGCATTGCGAGTCTCATTCGATGTTCACCCGCAAGCCACTGTATTGCCAGAGGCGGAACAAGTCTGGATGAACGGTGCTCCAGTCAGTGTCTGCCCGCAATCCGGGGGCTGGCGCCCCGAGGGCTGAAGAGGACCCGGGTGGGATACTGACACCCATGCCCTGCAAGCTGCTGGCGCTCCACCCGGCAATAACAACTGCAGGAACTCGGCTTCGACGAAGCGCTGATCGACCAGTGGGTCAGCAGCGGCGTGGTGCGCGGCGCGCACGACTGAAGCAACTCAGATCGGTGCCGCCAGGTGCGCACTGCGGCACCAACTCATTGAAACCGGCCCGGCGCATAGGGCTCCAGCGCAATCTGCGGCCGCGCGCCCGAGGCCAGGGCGGCCACCAGTTCCCCGGTATGCGGCGCGCCGGTCAAGCCCAGATGCCCATGGCCCGCGGCGACCAGCACATGCGGATGCTGCGGCAATACACCAATGGCCGGCAGGCTGTCTGGCAAGCCCGGACGCGGGCCCATCCAGCGCGTACCCTTGTGCAGCCGGGCGGTCGGGAACATGCGCCGCGCCTGCCGCTCCAGCACGGCGGCGCGGCGCCACGCTGGCGGGTCGTCGGCCAGGCCGAGTTCCTCGGTGCCGGCGATGCGCAAACCCGTCTCCATCGACGTCACAGCGAAATGCAGTTCGAGTTCACTCACCACATGGTTGAGCTCGATGCCGGGGTCGGCGAAAGTCATGTGGTAACCGCGCTCGGCGATCAGCGGTAGCGCCAGCCCGAGCGGCGCGAGCAACGTGCGTGACCATGCACCGGCGGCAACGATCGCCTTGTCGGCGGCAAGCGGGCCGGCGGAGGTCTGCAGCTCCACGCCACCACCCTGAGGCAGCAGGGCCTGGACATCAGCGCGAAGTATCTGTCCGCCGCGCTGTGCGAACAGTCTGGCGTAGGCCTGTGCAAGCCGCAAGGGATTGGTGGTGAAGCCCATCGGCGCCAGACGCACACCACGGGTGTAATCCGAAGACAAGGCGGGCTCGGCTTCGCGCAGGGCGGCACCGTCCAGCACCTCGATCTGCGCGCCGCGATCACGCCGCAATTGCCATGGCAGGTCTTTCAGCACATCGATGCGGCGCGCATCGCGATGCACGTACAGGCCGGGTGTGCCCCGCACCAGTTCCGGCACCCCGGCCTGCTGTGCCAGTGCGCGGTGCAACTCCACCGAACTGCCATAAAGCACCTTCATCGCGTCGGCCGTCCGCGACACCTGCTGCAGTGTCGCCGCGCGGCGAAGGCGCAGTAACCAGGGCAGCGTGTGGCGCGCCGACCCCCAGCGCAGCACCAGGGGGCTGTCCGGGTCGAGCAGCATGCGCGGCAGCTGCCGTTCGAAGCCCGGCAAACCCAACGGTACTACCGCCATCGAGGCCAGGATACCGGCATTGCCAAACGAACACGCCATGCCCGGTTCAAGGCGGTCGACAAGGGTCACGCTCCAATGGCGCCTCTGCAATTCCAGCCCGATGCAGATGCCGACGATGCCGGCTCCCACCACGATGGCGCGGCCGCCGCCCGGGGGCGCAGCCATCAATCGCCCTTCTCGCGCCCAACGAACTGGGTAAACACCAGCAGCAGCGAAGTCACGGCCACGATGATGGTCGAGATGGCTGCGATGGTCGGGTCCACCTGGTCGCGCAGGGCGTTGAACATGTTGCGGGTGAGGGTGGAATTGGCGCCACCGGACACGAACAAAGACACGATGATCTCATCAAATGAGGTCAGGAAGGCCAGCACCGCGCCGGTGACAACCGCGAACTTGATCTGCGGCAGTGTGACCAGCATGAAGGCGCGCAGTGGCGAGGCGCCCAGGCTGCGCGCCACGCGCTCCTGGTCCATGTCGTAGGTGCGCAGCGCCGAGCCCACAACCAGCATCACCACCGGGATGGCGAGCATGCTGTGCGCCAGCACCAGCCCGAGCATGCTGTTGACCAGCTTCAGCTTGACATAGGCGTAGAAGACCCCTATGCCAATCAGGATCACCGGCACCACCATCGGTGCCAGCAGCAGCATGGTGAGCCATTTGGCGTGGCGCAGTCGCGAGGCATGCAGGCCGTAGGCTGCCATGGTCGCCAGTGGCGTCGACAGCAGGGCGGTGAGCAGCGCCGCCTTGATCGACGTCGCCGTGGCCTGCATCCACGAGCTGGAACTGAAATAACTCTGGTACCAGCGCAGCGACCATTGCCTGGGCGGGAACTCCAGGTACTGCGAGGCCGAGAACGACATCGGAATCACCAGCAGGGTCGGCAACACCAGCAGCACCATGATGACGATCGCCAGCACATACAACCACAGCCGTGCGCCGTGCGTGATCTGGGTCTCGGTGGCGGGGCGTTGGGTCCAGCGCATCATTTCCCCTCCCCGCCCAGAACCCTGTCCATGCGCACCAGTCGGCCCGCCGCAAGGATCAGCAAGGCCGTGAGCAGCAACAGCACCACGCCCAGCGCGCTGGCGGCACCCCAGTTGAAAAATATCTCGATGTCATTGGCAATGCGGTTCGATACCATGATCACCTTGCCGCCACCCAGCACCGCTGGCGTCACGTAAAAGCCGAGACACAGTATGAAAACAATCAGGGCACCGGTCACCAGCCCGGGCATGGCCAGGGGAAAAAACACCAGCCAGAAGCTGCGCAGCGGGCTGGCACCCAGGTTGGCAGCGGCGCACAGGTAATTGCGGTCGATGGCCCGCATGGCCGAATACAGAGGCAGCACCATAAACGGCAACATCACATGCACAGTGCCGATCAGGGTGCCGGCCAGGTTGTGCACCAGTGCCAGCGGTTCGTCCCACAGACCGAGCTCGATACCCCAGTTGTTGATCAACCCGCGCCGCTGCAACAGCACCAGCCAGGCGTAGGTGCGCACCAGCAGCGATGTCCACAGGGGCAGCAGCACCGCAATCATGCACAGATTGGCGGCGCGTTTGGGTATCTCGGACAGGAAGTAGGACAACGGGTAACCAAGCAGGATACAGATCGCAGTGGTCAGCAGGCTGACCTGGAATGTGGTCCAGAAGGTGCGGGCGTAGGACGGGTGGTCCCACATGCGCTGGTAGTGCTCCAGGCTGAAGGCACCACTGTCGGACAACACCGAGAGATACAACAACCAGGCCACCGGCAACAGCATGGTGACCACGATCAGCAACAGTGCCGGTGCCACCAGCCCCAGCAGACCGAGACGCTCGAACAATGCGCTGCGGCGCAGTTCCAGGGTGTTGGGCAACGCCGTCATGGCGGCACCCCGCGTTCGGTGTGACGGCGTGCCAACCGGGTGCAAACCGAACCCCAAGCCCGACAGGCTCCTGGCATGCTCACGCCAGCGGCTCCGCAGCCAGCAGCACCGTGTCCGCCACACCCACGGCGATGCGCAGCCGGGCACCAGGTGCGGTGGGGGCGGCAGAGGCGCCACGCACGCTGAGCAGCGTGCCATCCTCCAGCGCCATCTGAAACAAGGAGCTGTCGCCCTGGTACACAGTGCCCACCAACGTTGCGTCGAGCAGGTTGCAGTCCACGTCCACCGCCTCGTCGGCGGCCAGCAGACGCAACCGCTCGGGACGCAGCATCAGCAGTTGCGGGCCGTCGGCCGGTGCCGCTACGGCGGTGCGCAGCGTCTGTTTGCCAAGCGCCACCCGGCCCTGGGACACCTGCACCGGCAGGAAAGTGGATTCACCGATGAACTCGGCGACAAAACGGTTCTTCGGGCGCTCGTATATGGCGCGCGGTGTGTCGAGCTGCATGATGCGACCGCCGTCGATGACGGCAATGCGGTCCGACATGGTCAGGGCCTCGCGCTGGTCATGTGTCACATAGACCGTGGTCATGCCCAGCTTGTCGTGTAGCTGTCGCAATTCGATCTGCATGTGATCGCGCAATTGCTTGTCCAGCGCCGACAGCGGCTCGTCCATCAGCATGATGCGCGGCTCGAACACCATGGCACGTGCCAATGCGACGCGCTGGCGTTGCCCACCCGACAACTGGTCGATACCGCGTGCGCCATATCCGCCCAGGCGCACCATGTCCAGCGCGCGCTCGGCGCGCTGCGTGATCTCTGGTGGCTTGACACCACGCAACCGCAGTGCAAAGCCGACGTTGTCGAGCACGCTCATGTGCGGGAACAACGCATAGTTCTGGAACACCATGCCGACGTCGCGTTTGTGCGGCGGCACGGTGATCATTTCGGCGTCACCGAACTTCAGGCTGCCACCGTCGGGCCGGGTGAAACCGGCCAGCACGGTGAGCAACGTGGTCTTGCCCGAGCCCGAAGGCCCGAGCAGGGTCAGGAACTCGCCGCTGCGGATCTCCAGGTCGACATGGTCCAGCGCGTAGGTCTTGCCATACCGCTTGGTGATCTGCGCAATGCTGATCGGCAGCGACGCATTGCCCATGGCGAACTGTCTGCTGCCGGCCTATTCGGTCAGCATGTCCTGGAACAGCGCAGAGGCGCGCGCACCATTCTTGATGTACCAGCTCTGGTCGATCGACAATTGCTTGGCCTGGTTGTCGGGATGTGAGGGCAGCAGCTTGGCATACGCTGCAGGTATGGCGTTGCCATCGAATGCCTTCTTGTTGGTCGGCCCGTAGGTGATGTATTTGGTGAGCTCGGCCTGGTACGGCGCCTTGCTGATTTCGCTCAGGAACTTCATCGCGTTGGCCTTGTTCGGCGCGCCCTTGGGGATCGCATAACAGTCGTAGTCGGCCAGGCCCTGGTTGAAGGTATAGGCGACCTTGGCACCGTCCTTGGCGGCCACATCGAAGCGCCCGTTCCAGCCGGTGACCATGTCGACCTCGCCGTCCTTCATCAGTTGCGCATGTTGCGCCCCGGACGACCACCACACCGCGACATGGGGCTTGAGTTCCTTGATTTTCTTGATGGCGCGCTCAATGCCCCCGGGCGCCGACAACACCTCATACACCTTGTTGGCGGGCACGCCGTCTGCCATCAGCGCCGGCTCCAGCACGCCCTCCCCGCCTTTGCGGTACGAGCGCTTGCCCGGGAACTTCTTCACATCCCAGAAATCGGCCCAGTTCTGCGGGCCCTTGTCGCCGTAAGTCTTGGTGTTCCAGGCCAGCACGGTGGAAAACACGTCGCCACAGACATAGAACGGCTGGGCCGCGCCAGCAACAAAGCTGGACACGTCGATCATCTTGTAGTCCAGCGGCTCCAGCATGCCTTCGGCACCGGAACGCGCAGCGCCGCCGGAACCACTGGTCACCACGTCCCAGGTGACGGCACCGGCCTTCACCTGCAACGCCACCGCGGCGATGCCGGTGTAGGTCTCTTCCTTGATCGTGATACCGACGGCCTTGGCCGCCGGCACAAACAAGGCCTTGCTCTGGGCCTCCTGGTAGGAGCCGCCAAACGACACCACGGTCAGCTGGGCCGACGCGTTGCCGACAAAACCCACCGCCAATGCCGACGCGGCAAGGGCCACGAAACGGTTCTTGAAACGCTTGATCATCATTGCAACACTCCTGTAAAAAACACCACTACCCGCCACGTCCGGGCCAGACCCGCCTGTCTCTTGACAGGCCACTGTAGAAGCCGGGTGGTATTCACACCAGAGCCATTCCCGAAACATCACCATACCAGTTTCGGCTGGCCGCGTCGTGACGCAATAGGCGCCGCAAACGCGGCAAAGGCGGATTCGGTAGCGTAGTCGATGGTCGGCCGGTCATCACATCTCGCTCACCTGGTAACTGGCGCGCTCCAGCCAGGCCGGGTTGATGTCCACGCCCCAACCCGGACCATCGGGCAGCTGCACCTTGCCATCACGCACCGCATAGGGTGACTGCACGAACAGCCCTTCCTGCCAGGGGTAGTAGTCTGGCCCCTCGATCGACAGCTCCAGGTATTTGCCGGGGTTGGGGATGGCGCACAGCAGATGCATCGTGAACAGCGTCACCATGGACAGGTTGGCGCTGTGCGGGGTACACGGCAGGCCTGCCGCATGCGCCATGCGCGCCACCCGCATGGTGCGCGCCATGCCGCCCATGTAACACACGTCGGGCTGCACGATATCGACCGCCTGCATGGCGATAATGTGTTTCCACATCGGCAGGTAACAGTCCTGCTCGCCACCGGTGACATCGAGTTGCAGCGCCTCTCGCACCGCGCGCGTCTGCTCCAGCTCCCAATACGGGCAGGGCTCCTCAAAGTGGCACACCGCATTGTCCTGCAGCATCTTGCCGACCTCGATGGCGCGCCGGGGTGAATAACAGCTGTTGGCGTCGACCAGCAGCTCCACGCCATCCCCCAGTGCGCGCCGCACCGTGGGCACGATGTCTTCCGAGCGGCCCGGCCATTCGTCCACATCATGCCCACATTCGGAGCCAACCCTGAACTTGAAGGCATCAAAACCAAACTTGTCACGCAGCCCCAGCAGTCGGGCGGCCTCGTCTGCGGCCGTGATGTCGCGCTTCATCGAGGAGGCGTAGGCACGCAGCGGGCGCGCCACACCGCCCAGCAACTCGGCCACACGCTTACCCTCCTGCTTGCCGCGCAGGTCCCACAGGGCGGTGTCCAGGCCACACATGGCACGGTACAGGTAGGACGACGGAAACTTGTGTTCGCGCTCGCTGATGCGGTCCATCAGCGCGTCGATGTCCGAGCCGCTTTGGCCCAGCGACCAGGGTGCGACCTGGCGATGCAGCACCTGGACCGTGATGTCTGCGTTGTAGGTCGATACCTGGCCCCAGCCCTGGGCACCGTCTTGCGCCGTGACGCGCACAAAACCGACAAACTCATTGCAGAAAGACTCGATGCGCTGGATTTTCATGGGGGGGGGTGGCGTAACACGCGGTGATCGACGAATGGCCCATGATGCCGTCAAAATGGACTGCCCTACAGGTCCATTTTGAACAATGGGTGATACCATTATTCGCACTCTATAAATGGATGGTTGATGGTCAAACGCGCCGGTGGCTCCCTGTTGTTGTCGATCAAGATCGACCGCGCATCACACCAGCCGGTGAGCACCCAGCTGTGCGTTGCGCTGCGCGAAATGGTCCTCGGTGGCGGTTTCCTGGCCGGAGAGCGGCTGCCCGCCAGCCGCACCCTGGCACGTGAACTGGGGTTGTCGCGCACCACCGTGATCGAGGTGTTTGACCGGCTGGTTGCGGAGGGCCTGGTGGAGTCCCGCACCGGCGCTGGCACTTTCGTCAGCACCGTGCTCAACGCCACGCGGCCCAAACCGCCCAAACCCGACGTGGCATCCGTCGTGCGTATTGCGCCCACACTGTCGCGCCTGATGGCGCAGGCAGTGGACCGCTTCGGCGACCGGCAGCGCTTGCCGCATCTGCCGCGCGCCTTCACCACAGCGTTGCCGGCATTTGATGTGTTCCCGATGGCGCAGTGGGCACGCCTGTCGGCCAAATACCTGCGCGGCGGGCGCAACGAGATCATGGGTTATGGCGACCCGAACGGGTCGCCGCAACTGCGCCGTGCATTGGCGGCACACCTGCGCGCGAATCGCGGCATCACCTGCGACCCGGACCAGCTGTTCATCGTCGGTGGTGCCCAGCAGGCGTTTCACCTGATCGGCTCAACCCTGCTCAACCCGGGCGAAAAAGTGTGGTTTGAAAACCCGGGCGCCATCGGCGCGCGCAACAGCCTGGTGGCCTGTGGCGCTGATCTGGTGCCGGTGCCGGTGGATGCGCAGGGGCTGTGCGTGGAGGCGGGCCTGCGCCTGAGCCCGCAGTTCCGGCTCGCCTTCGTGACGCCGTCGCACCAGCAGCCGCTGGGTTGTGTGATGAGCCTGGCGCGCCGGTTCGCCTTGCTGCACGCCGCCGAACAAGCCGGCGCATGGGTGATCGAGGACGACTACGACGGTGAATTTTTCTTTGGCGGGCGACCGCCCCCGACACTCAAGAGTGTCGACACCACCGGCCTGGTGATCTATGTCGGCACATTCAGCAAGTCGTTGTTTCCGTCCCTGCGCCTGGGTTACCTGCTGGCGCCGCCAGCGCTGGTAGATACCTTCCGCACCATCATGAGCAAATACCTGCAAGGTGTGCCATCACACACCCAGGGCGTGGTGGCCGAGTTCATCGATGAAGGGCATTTTTCAGCCCATGTGCGCCGCATGCGGCAGGTCTATCTGGAGCGCCACGAGGCGCTGCTGGCGGCCGCCCGGCGGCACCTGGCCGGGCTGCTCGATGTGTTGCCGACACACAGCGGCCTGCACACGATCGGGGTCCTGCCAGCGGCGGTATCCGAGGTTGCCGCGGCACGTGACGCCGAGCTGCGCCAGGTGACGGCCTCGCCGATCGGCCGCTTTGCGCTGTCACCGGTGGCCGAAAACGGCCTGGTGCTCGGTTTCGGCGGCGTATCGCCCGCACTGATCGAGGCCGGCACCCGGGTGCTCGCCGAAGTGCTGGAGAGCCGCCGCAGCCCAGCCGTCGCGCGCCGGACGCGCAGTGCAGGCGTGGTGGTTTGACATTTCTTTCAAAACGGACCTGTGCGCCAGACCAGAGGCTGTGCGAAGCTCGGGCCTGTGTTGTTGCAACTGATCGTCCGTGACGGAGTTTGATTTCATTGTGGTGGGCGCCGGGTCGGCCGGGTGCGTTCTGGCGAACCGCCTTACAGCATCAGGCAAATACCGCGTGTTGCTGCTCGAAGCCGGCAGCAGCGACCGGCGCTTCTGGCTCAGGACACCGATAGGCTACGGCATGTCGTTCTACAACCCGGCGGTGAACTGGATGTACCGTACCGAGCCCGACCCGCAGTTGGCCAACCGCCCGGGTTACTGGCCACGCGGCAAGGTGCTGGGTGGCTCCAGCAGCATCAACGCGATGGTGTTTGTGCGCGGGCAGCCACACGATTTCGACGACTGGGCCGCCTTGGGCAACCCGGGTTGGAGCTGGAATGAGGTGTTGCCCTATTTCATCAAGCTCGAAGACAGTGCGCATGGCCCCAGTGCAGTGCGCGGGGTCGGCGGGCCGGTGCATGTGAGTGATGTCAGCGCCGATGTCCACCCGCTGTGCGAGAGTTATCTGCGCGCAGGCGAGCAAATCGGGCTGGTGCGCAACCACGACATCAACGGCGCATCCAATGAAGGTGTTGCCATCAACCAGATCACCACCCGCAATGGCTTGCGCGAATCGGCCAGCACCGCCTATCTGCGCCCGGCCCTGCAGCGCAGCAACCTGACACTGGCAACCGACGCCCATGTGACCAGGGTGCTGTTTGAGGGCCGCATGGCCGTTGGCGTGGACTATCTGCAATCCGGTCAGCGCAAAAGCTGTCGCGCGCGCCACGAGGTCATTCTTGCCGCTGGCTCCATCAACACACCACAACTGCTGCAGTTGTCCGGCGTCGGTCCGGGCGCCGCCTTGCAGGCTTTGGGTATACCGGTCGTGGTCAACAGCCCGGCGGTAGGCCAGCATCTGCAAGACCATCTGTGTATGGACCATGTCTACCGTTCCCGCGTACCGACCTTGAATGCGGAACTCGGCACCTGGCGCGGCAAGTTGTGGGCCGGCCTGCGCTACCTGACCCTGCGGCGCGGACCGATGGCCCTCAGTGTCAACCAGGGTGGTGGCTTTTTTCGCTCACGCGCCGGTTTGGCGCACCCCAACATGCAGTTGTATTTTTCGCCCTTGAGTTACCTGCGTGCCGTGCCCGGCAAACGCGAACTGACGGCACCCGATGCCTTTGCCGGCTTTGCGCTCAGCGCCCAGCCGTGTCGCCCCAGCAGCCGCGGCTTTCTGGAGCTGCGCAGTGCAGACCCGATGCTGGCGCCGCGCATCGTGCCGAATTCTCTCGCCACGCAGCATGACCGGGATGAAATGCTGGAGGCCTCGATGTTTGTGCGCCGCCTGGCCGCCGCACCGGCGCTGCGCGCGGCAATCGAGCACGAAATCTTGCCAGGCCCTGCCGTGCAGAGTGAGCAACAGATGCGAGACGACATCGCGCAACGGGTCGCCACCGTTTTTCACCCGGTCAGCACCTGCCGCATGGGGCCCGACCCGCTGCAGGCGGTAGTGGACCCGCAACTGCGGGTCCATGGCGCGCAGGGCCTGCGCGTGGTGGACGCTTCGGTGTTTCCCACACTCACATCGGGCAACACCAACGCGCCAACCATGATGCTGGCCGAAAAGGGCGCTGACCTGGTGTTGCAGCAATGGCGTGGCTGACAAAATAGCAAACAAGTCCACACTGTGCCCGATACCTCACTGAACACCGGGAATTTCATGGATTCAGAGACATGAACACTGCGGCGATGATGGACGGATGCGTGCTGGCGCCCTATTGGTGGGACGACGTGCCGCGTCCGAAGCTTCCCGACCCCGAACTGCCGGCGACGGTCGACGTGGTGGTGGTCGGCGCTGGTTACACCGGCCTGCACGCCGCGCTGCAAACAGCGCGCGGTGGCCGCTCAACCCTGGTATTTGACGCCGAAGATGCGGGCTGGGGCTGCAGCAGCCGCAACGGCGGGCAGATCTCCACGAGTATCAAACCCAGCTTCGAGCAACTCGCCAGGCGCCATGGCAAGCAGAAGGCATTTGACATCCTGCAAGAAGGCCAGCGCTCTCTGGCCTGGGTTGGCGAATTCATACGCAGCGAGGGAATAAGCTGCGACTTCGCTCAAGTCGGCCGCTTCCACGCGGCACACAACGCAGCGCAATACGAGGCTCTCGCGAAGCGCATCAGCTCGCAACCTGCGGGCCTGGAGGTCGACGCCTTCATGGTGCCACGCGCCGAGCAGCGCCGCGAGCTCGGATGCGACCTGTATTGGGGCGGTGTGGTCTACAGCCAGCATTGCTCGGTGCATCCGGCGCGTTACCACCAGGGCCTGCTGGAGCGCGTGCAAGCGGCCGGCGCCCGGATTGCGCCGCGCTGTGCCGTACAGGCCATTCAGCGGCAGGACGCGCATTTTGTGGTGCAGACGCCGCGCGGCCAGGTGATGGCGCGCGATGTGGTGATCGCCACCAACGGTTACACCGGCAAACTGACACCGTGGTTGCAACGCCGTGTGATACCGATCGGCAGCTACATGATCGCCACCGGGCCGCTGCCTGCGGGGCTGATGGACCAGCTGTTTCCAACCAACCGCATCGTCAGTGACACGCGCAAGGTGGTGTATTACTACCGGCCCTCGCCAGACCGTCGCAGCATCCTGTTCGGTGGTCGTGTGTCGCACCAGGAAACCGACCCACGCATCAGCGGCCCGAAGCTGCATGCCGATCTGGTACGGCTGTTCCCAGCCTTGCAGCAGACCCGCGTCAGCCACTCCTGGTGTGGCTTCGTCGCCTATACCTTTGACGAACTGATGCATGTGGGCCAACACGACGGCATGTATTACGCCATGGGGTATTGCGGCGCGGGCGTCGGCACCTCCAGCTACTTTGGCATGCGGCTGGGGCAACAGGTGCTGGGCCTGAAAGAAGGCAACACCGCCCTGAACGGCCTGCCGTTCCAGACCCGGCCCTTCTATTCGGGCAATCCCTGGTTCCTCGGGCCATCCGTGGCCTGGTACCGCTGGCGCGACAGCCGGCCGGTGTAAACGGCACCGGCCACCAAACCAGGTACGCGGCGAGCGCCTGAATCACGGCACCTGTGACCACGACGACGGTCCTCTTCATGCCCCCCTCCTTGTCTGATTGTGCGTGGTGTCAGTGCACCACACACCATGTGCATGCCCTGGTCGAGGGCCAGTTCTTCACGTCACCAAGCAGGGCAGCCATAGGCACGTCGCCCAGGCGCAGCAGCACATAATCCGGCACCAGACCGGGCAACAGCCCGTGCGGTCACAAGCGCCTGGCGGCGAACGTGAGACAACGGTGCGGGACAATGGGTGGACAACAACTCATCAAAACCTGCAGCCCAGCGCCATGAGCATCCTGTTTTCCCCCATCCAGCTTGGTGCATTGACACTATGCAACCGCATCGTCGTCGCACCGATGTGTCAATACTCCGCGGTGGACGGTGCGTCCACCAACTGGCATCTGATGCACCTGGGCAACCTGGCGATTTCCGGTGCCGGTCTGCTGTTCATCGAAGCCACGGCAGTCGAGCGTGACGGCCGCATCACGCCGGGCTGCCTTGGTCTATGGGACGACGCCACCGAAGCCGCCCTGCGACCCGTGATGGCGACGATCCGCCAATACGCCCCGGTGCCGGTGGTCATGCAACTGGCCCATGCCGGACGCAAGGCGTCCAGCCAGGTGCCGTGGCTGGGTGGCCAGCAAATGGCGATCGGGCACGGCGGCTGGGCGAGTGAGGCCGCTTCCGCCATGCCGCACAAACCGGGCGAGATCGCACCCATTGCGCTCGACTCCGACGGCTTGTGGCGCATCCGGGCCGCCTTCGCGGCAGCAGCCACCCGCGCCGCGCGACTGGGCATCGATGCGGTCGAGCTGCATGCCGCGCATGGTTATCTGCTGCACCAGTTTTTGTCGCCACTGGCGAACCAGCGCACCGATGCGTATGGTGGGTCGCTCGAAAACCGCATGCGTTTCCCGTTGGAAGTGTTTGAGGCGGTGCGCGCCGCGTTTCCAGTTGGAAAACCGGTCGGGGTGCGGGTCTCGGCGACCGATTGGGTGGACGGTGGCTGGGACCTGGAGCAAACCATCCGGTTTGCCAAAGAACTCCAACAGCGCGGGCTGGACTGGATCGACGTCTCCTCGGGTGGTGCATCGCCGCAGCAAAAGCCGGTGCTGGGACCGGGTTACCAGGCGCCCTTTGCGCAGGCCATCAAGGACGCGACCGGCATCACCACCATGGCCGTTGGCCTGATCACCGAGGCGCAGCAGGCAGAAGACATTTTGGCGCGCGGGCAGGCCGATCTGATCGCCCTCGCACGCGCCATGTTGTACGACCCGCGCTGGCCCTGGCACGCCGCCGCGCACCTGGGTGCGCTGGTGAGCGTGCCACCACAGTACTGGCGCAGCCCACCGCGGGAATACAGCGCGTTGTTCGCCAACACGCACTTCGGCGCCCGCTGAGCGGGAACATCAACAGCGGATCGTCCCTGCGACCGCGAGGGTCGCCATTTCCGCTGGCGTGACGCCCAGCGTGGCCAGTACGGCAGCGGTGTGCTG
Source organism: Betaproteobacteria bacterium (assembly GCA_031363785.1). Taxonomy (GTDB): domain Bacteria; phylum Pseudomonadota; class Gammaproteobacteria; order Burkholderiales; family Burkholderiaceae_C; genus CAISIP01. The sequence goes on along the minus strand of JANLVB010000421.1, from coordinate 3,317 downwards.
GCCCGGGCGTGGTGCGGGCCCCGGAGCGGCTCCCGCATCGCGGTCGGCCTTGAAACCAGCCCCGAAGTCGGTCAAGGTGCCACGCGGGTAGGGGGTCTTGCGCAGTGGTAGCGTCATCAGGTCACCGGCGGCGGCTTCCCGCAGCAATCCACTGAGCTGGCGCGACCGGGCACACGGCACATCCAACGCCGCCAGCTGCGCCTCGACCCCGGCGGCTGGGCGCGAGGCAAACGCCTGTACCAGCAGCGCATGTACGCGGGCACCGTCCAGCGCCACTTGATCATTGCAGTCTCCTCATCGGTTTATGTGCATTATTTACCGTGCAGGGAGGGTTCGCGCCGACGCAATGCCTGCCCGAACACCAACCCCAGGGCGCACAGGATAACGCCACCCAGCGCGATGGTGACGCCAGCACCTATGCCTGCAGCCAGCGCAGCAGCAGCCTGCACCCCGACCGACTGACCGAAAAACAGCGAGGCAGCAAACAGCGATACCGCTGTGCCACGTGCAGCGGGCGCCATCGCAGCCGCATTGGCCTGCATGACGTTGTGAAAACCAAAAAAGCCGAAACCGGCCAGCAGGCTGGCTGGGATCGTCAACCAGACGACCGGGGTGAAACCCATCACCAGCGCCGACCCCAACACCAGAGTAACGCCCATGGGCGCCAACTGGTGCTGCGCGAAACGTCGGATCAAGTGCCGGGCCAGAATCATGTACAACAGGCCACCCACACCAAAAAGGGCCACCACGGCGCCGGCGGCGGCCAGGGACAGCCCCAGATTTCCATGCAAGTGCGTGGCCCAGATCGCCAGCATGCCAAAGCCCGCCACGCCCTCCACCACGCCCACCAGCAGCACGGTGCGGGTCCAGCCATCGCGCAGCACGACCAGTGCCTGTTTGGCGAACCCGGCACCACCGGGTACTGCTGGCACCGGGCGCTCGCCACTGGCCGCCTGCTGGCGCCGGGCCTCGGCCAGCAACAACACGCCAACAACAAAGAACAAGGCCGCCAGCACCGCAAAGGCCCAGCGCCAGCCCACGGTGTCGGTCAACAAGCCGCCTATGAACTGCCCGCTGCTGATACCCAGGGCCGTGCCCAGCCCGACGCGGGCGATTGTTTCCTGCAAGTGTTTGGGATCGGCCACGTCACCGATCCAGGCCAGGCCCAGCGGGATGATGGCGGCGGCACCAAGCGCCGACACCATGCGCGCCAGCAGCAGCATATCCAGGCTGGTGGCAAACACCGCCAGCACATTGCCAATGCTGCAGCCCAGCGTGGCCCAGGCGATGACACGGAACTTTCCCAACCGATCCCCGAGCGGGCCATAAAAGACCTGCAACACGCCATACACCATGGCGAACACCGAGATTACCTGTGCCGCCTGGGCCAGGCTGACGGAAAATTCACGCGCCAACTCGGGCAGCATGGCATCACATATGCGTTGTGACGTCATGCTGGAAAAGGTGGCGAACGACAAGAACAGCATGGAGCGGCGGGTGCTGGCGCAAAGGCCGTGCGGCGTGACTGTCATGGTGGGTTGGAGGCGGCTGCTGCATTGTGCCCGCTCCACGGCGCCGCGCTTTGCATTAGCATGGTGCCTTTGCGGGAGAGCCTGCGATGTTGTATGCCGCGCTGAAGGTATTACATGTCCTGTCCATCATTGTCTGGGTCGGGGGCATGGCATTTACGCTGTTTTTCCTGCGCCCGGCCCTGGCTGAGCTCGGCCTGCAGGCCCGGGTGCTGCTGATGCACGACATCCTGGGCAAGTTCTTCTCAGCCGTCATGGGGCTGATGGTGGTGGTACTGGTAACAGGCCTGGCCATGATGGGCCTGTTCATGCAACAAGCTGGCGAAACCGGTGTCGCCCTGCGCATGCACTGGAGCTGGATGGTAATGGCCACGCTCGGTCTGATCATGATGGGCATCTTCGGCCACATACGGGGGGTGTTGTACAAGCGCCTGCAACGTGCGCTGGCCGAGCAGGCCTGGACCGCCGGCGGTGCCGCGCTGGCCAGCATCCGCATTTGGGTGCGCGCCAACCTCGCACTGGGCTTGTTGACGGTGATCCTGGTGACCGGGGCCCGGGGCTTCTGAGGCTGAGCATGTGACGCCGCCGAGTGGCGTCGTTGATCATGGCTGGCGTCGGGCCAGGTACCAAGGCTGGTTCTGGAACGGTTGGCCGAACTCGACCCTCTCCCCGATGCGCGGAGTGGCCAGCGCAACTCCCTTGGCAGCGGCGGCGGCAACGGCACGCACAATGTGGATCTGCACTGGCGGCACGTGCCAGCGCTCCAGATGCGCGCCAATTCCCAGGCCGACACAATGTGTGCTCCGTCCTGCGCATCGACTTTCAGGCCACCGTGCGCCGCGTCATCGCCAGCCCGCCCGGGCGCAGTTTGGTTCGGCCGCCAAGCCGCATAGAGCCAGTCATTGGCAACAGAATGAAACAAAGCCCCGCAGGGTGACAAATGTGCCTTTCCCCAAGGCAGCCGCGACGTACCATGATCTCGCTTGGCCATGCGCTGACACTGACCGTGTCGATCAGAGGATGACACCTCCACTTGTACGTTTTCTGCAATACAAAGGACCAGACCACCATGCACTCCACCAAACGATATCCAAGTCTTGCCGTGATTGTTGCCCTTACCCTTCTTTATCCCCAGGGCGCGACATCCCAGACGGCCAACACCACGGTCGCCCCCACGAGTGTCGGCACCACTTCGACGGACGGCAAGCTGTCCGCCAGCAGTCTGGTCGATAGTTACAGCGCATTCGTGGGCTCCGCGCACGACGCCAGGACACTGATCGATGGCATGCGCACCGGCCGGGACGTGAAGGTGGGCACCGTGACCGTGTCCGGGACCGGCAACACCATGGGCTACGGCAACATCAATCACGCGCTGTCGCTCGCCAGGCAGCAAGCCGGTACAACGGCAAGCTCCAAGGACTTTCTGTCGTCGCTCGACGCCGTGATGGACATGCGCGCCAGCGGTATGGGCTGGGGGCAGATCGCCAAAGATATGGGAATCAACCCGGGTCAGTCCATCAGCGGCTCCAAGCACGAGGCGTCCGCGTCGAAGGCGGCAGGTTCCAACCGTTCCGGCAACACGGGCGTGGCCGAAGCGGGCCAGGCCCATGGACGGGGACACTCAGGTGGAAATTCCAATGCAGGCGGTAACGGTGGCAACGGTAACGGTAACGGTAACGGTAACGGTAACGGTGGCGGTGGCGGTGGCGGTGGCGGCAAGAAATAGTGGCACCCGGCCATATCGTTTCGTTCCCCACGCTCCGATCAACATCAACCTACCCCAAATGA
>JANLVB010000395.1:0-4641 GCA_031363785.1 Betaproteobacteria bacterium | reverse complement strand
GACGGCGCGTAGCTGAAACCCTCCAGCTTGCACATGGCAGCAGCCAGCGTGGCAGCATCGTATTCGGGGTTGATGACCAGGTTGCCCCAGCGGTCTGTGGCCAGCAAGGTGGGTGCCAGTTCGTAGTAACGAAAGCCACCACCACCCTGCCAACCGGTAGCCAGCGTTACGCCGCCAGGGTCTTGCCCATTGATGACCTTTTGCAGGCGCGGCACGATGTGCGTGTGGCAATGCTCACCCAGCTCCACCATGATCCAGCGACGGCCCATCTTGTGCGCGACGGCACCGGTGGTGCCAGAACCGGCGAAGGAGTCGAGCACGAGGTCGCCGGGGTTGGATGCAATATGGATGATTCGATTTAGCAACTCTTCAGGCTTTGGAGTTTCAAAGGCCGCCTTCTCGCCGAATAACGACTCCATGTGCGCGCTGGCGTGCTGATTTAGTCCTGCATCACTCCAAATCGAAGGTGCTGACATACCTTGCTTCGCCTCCGTTTTGAAGAGCTTTCGCATAGGCGTCGTAGCAGTCCCTTTCGCACCCCAAAATAGACGTCCATCCTCCTGTAGCCGCTGCATCTCTTCTTTACTGTGGCGCCAGCAAGTTCCCGCCCGTGGCCAAACCTCTTGGTTCGTGTAGGGATTCCTAATGGCGTAGTTGAGACTCGCTACAAATCGGCCTCCTTTGCCATTGGCCGTGGTGTCAATTTTCCGGAATGGTCCTCTATGGTCTGGACCACTTGGCTCATTGAAAATTTGGTACTGAGCGTCGGCCTTTTCCGTCCTTGGCATCAGGTTGAACCCTTCTTCCGCCGCAGTTTTCTTGCTGCTACTGGACTTTGACTTCGCCCATATCAATAGATGATCGTGAATAGACCCAATTTTTCGATCATTCGGCGGACCGTCGCGCTTTTGCCAAGAAACATCGGCAATGAAATGCGCTCGTCCAAAAGCCTCGTCTCCCAACACCTTCAAATAGTGGGCCTCATTGTCATCAATCGTGATCCACAGCGAGCCGTCATCGGACAGCAATCGCCGGAGTATCTCAAGACGATCCCGCATCAACCCCAGCCAGATCGAATGCTCCAGCCCATCGTCGTAATGCGTGAACGCGCTGCCCGTGTTGTACGGTGGGTCGATAAACACACACTTCACCCTCCCCGCAAACTCCGCCTCCAGCGCCTTGAGGGCCAGCAGGTTGTCACCCTTGATGAGCCGGTTATCAAACAGGTCCCCATCCGTCACCCGTTGCTTCGCGTGGTAACTGCGCGCAGGATTCTCCAGCAATATCCGCGGCTCCAGCCGCGGCCGCTGGTCTTTACCGATCCAGGTAAGTTCTAGCTTCTGGTTCTTGCTCATACGGCCTTTGTCCGTCATAACCGCAAGGTACGGCGGCACTGCCGCCAGACGCCAGGCTGTTGTTGGTAAAGATCACAAAACGGCGCAATGGCCCGCCCCCGGTCACTCAAACACCAAGGCAACAGTCCGTGGTCATCCGCCTGTTGCAGGTGCAGCATCAATCCATCGGCGTCCAGGTTCGCGCCGACCAACGCAGTGCGGACCGCGGTTGAGAGCCGACGCAAGGTTTGCAGATACCCGGCAGACAGTGCTTCGCGCTGATCCAGCTTCAGCACCGCCACCGTTCGCTCGCCTTTAGGGGACCACGTATTGCGTGCGACGTCAAACCGCGCACAGATGTTGCCGGTAACCGGGTCAAAGTCGAGGTGTGCCCATGGATCTTCCCTGCTGGGATCGATCAGCAATGCACGGCGTCCTGCCAGCGGAAACTGATTGCCCTTCAAACGCCCGCATTCCGTGCAGCACAACAACAGGTTTGGCCAGTGGTAGATGCGCGACCGGTAACACGCCTTCGGTCGGAAATGCTCAATGTCCGAGCCATGCGAGTCCAGGCAGTACATACAGCGCTGCCGCTCCCCCATCATGGTTTGCAGGCTTGTCAACACGCCGCGCATCGACTTGGCCTGTCGGGCGCCTTTCCAGTCGCCACTAACGTCAAGTTTTCGGCGCCTTCGCTTTTTGTCCGCAGCAGCTTGCCGCCTGGCCAGAAAACGTGCCGCAACTTTGGGCAAAGCGATCCGCTGAACGCGCCGCATTGTTTACGGCTCCTCACCCGTCGAGGCGAATAGCTGAAGCTGTTTGGCTTTGGCTTGCTCGTCTTTGCTGAGTGCGGCACCGGCTTGTTTCTTGGCCATCAGTTTGGAATATTCCGCACGCCCCGCCACGGCCCGCGGTGACCGGGTATTTTGCAAGCCGAATGCGGGCGTCAGCAAAATGGTGTCCGGGCGGGAAGAAATGACCGTCCTGTATTCATCCGGCGTCAGTGCGCGCGGCTTGTCCTGCCCACCCGGCTCCGGCAAGACGAACAAACCGTTTTCATCGGCCGCCTGGCAAATGATGGGGCTGTGTGTCGTGACGAGAAACTGGATGTTGGGAAAGTGGCGCTTCAGCCAGAAGCCTATTACCCGCTGCCACTCAGGGTGTAGATGGGCGTCAATCTCGTCGATCATGACCACGCCGCCCTTGACGATCCGCAGCTTGCCATCGGCGTCCTTGTCCGCGAGGCCTTCGACGCCATAGGCGGTGATGAGGTGGCGAAGGATGTCCGCCAGCAAGGCCAGGGCAGCCCGGTAACCATCACTCATATCGCTCCAAGCCAACTGCAAACCGTTGCGGTCCCTAAGCCACAGACCATCCGAATCCACGCGATCCACGGTGATCTGGTTGGGCATCAAGTCGTCGCGCAGAATTTCAAGTAGCAGATCAAGGTGCGCGCTTTCGGTGGTTTTGCCTTCCAGTTTTTTGTGACTCAGGTTGCGCAACCACTGGTCGACCTCAAACAAAGAGGCCGCCTCCTGGAACATCGTGACAAAACGCTCTGTTGTCGCACCCACCATCAAACGCGTGGCTTCCGGGGACGCGCCAAAAACCCGCCGAAACGGGCCATAGCCACAGGAAAACCAGCCATGTGCATCGGTAGACCATAGACCGCGCCTGGCCGTCTTCTGGGAGTCGATGACCTCTGTGGTGGTTTCTTTACCCCCATTTCTCAAAATGATCGTTGCGGGGAAATTCTTGTACGCCGTTTTGCCACCGCCAGAGAAATCGTCAACACCCTTCTCGGGCGCAATCGTCAATTCAATTCGTCCCTCTGAATCAACAGCACCTTCACGTACCCAGCGATGAAAACTGGATTGCAAGGCTCTGGCCGTGTCCTTGCCGGTCAGGGCTACAGCAATGGCTTTGAGCAAACTACTTTTTCCAGAGCCGTTGTCGCCGGTAAAAACCGTCCATCCGGCATGGCTACCATCCGGCCTGGCAAGGTTGAACTTCAGGTCTTCGAAGCCGTGTATATTTTTAAGTTGTACTTTGTCGATATACATGAAGCGATCCGGTTTTGGTGAATGCGGAAAGGTCTGCCGCGAAGCAATTTTCGTGGCTTTTCAATCAAGGCTCCATTGAATCGAGTATGGTCTTTCCCAGGCCCACTTCGTCGGCCAGAATCACTCCTTTAGACAGCGGGCTTTCGAACGCAAATAGGGCTGCATCAACCTGGTGCGGGTTCAGGTCCACCTGCGCATCGACCAGTGTGGAAGCCAGAAGATCGGCGGAGTCGCCGACCATGCGGCGGGAGAGCAACCACGCGACATACTGGGATTGGTAGGGGGTGAGGAGGGCCGACAAATCCGTGAGTCTCGGGGGTTTCGTGGATTATCTGGCGCAAAGACCGACAACAGCCATTGACGATCACGGTTTCATTTCAAGAGCAGGCAACTCCAAGCCTGCAATTTCCAGTAATTATTTACCCGCAATCCCCGGCGATTCCCCGTACAGTCCCACCGGCACGGCCATCACGGCCCCACCGGCCGCTCACCCGCCACCGTGGTCCGGTGCAGCAGGCGTCGGCTGCCGTCGTAATCGTTGATGGCCAGGTGCAGCAGGCAGCGGTTGTCCCAGATCGCCAGCGTTCCCGGTGCCCAGCGCAGTCGGCAGGTGAACTCGGCGCGGCTGGCATGCTGGAACAGGAACTGCAGCAGGGGGCGTGACTCTTCTTCGGTCATGCCATCGAAGCGCTGGCTGTAGACCGGGTTCACGAACAGCGCCCGGCGCCCTGTCACAGGGTGCACACGCACCACCGGATGCAGCACTTCCTGGTCTGCAGAGGGTTCGTTGCGTACCATGCCGATGGATCGGCTCACTGCGGTGCTTGCGGCCGGGCCTTTGGTGCCATGGGGCCAGGCCGTCTGCACGGCATGCAACGGGTCGAGCAGCTTTTGCATGGCAGGCGACAGTGCCTCGTAGGCCGCATACTGGCTCGCCCACAAAGTGTCGCCACCCAGGGCTGGCAACTCCAGCGCGTACAGCAGGGTGTAGCTCGGCGGCTGCTCCAGAAACGAGAAATCCGAATGCCAGGTGCCGCCAAAGGTGCTGATTTGGCGCTCATCCGCCTCTTTCAGCACGGCGATGATGTCCGGGTGTTCCTCCATGTGGCGTATGTAGGGCACACGCAGCACCGGCCCAAACAGCCGCGTCACCTCGAGCTGTTGCAAAGGCGTCAGCCGCTGGTCGCGGAAAAACAGCACCGCATGTTGCGCCAGCGCGCTGTGCACCTGCGCCAGTTCCCCCG
>JANLVB010000360.1:0-2002 GCA_031363785.1 Betaproteobacteria bacterium | reverse complement strand
CAAGAAGGACGGCGCCCGGGTCGAATTCGACCCGGTCAAGATCCGCGCCTCGATGCTGCTGGCGCTGCGCAAACGGCCCGTGAGCGTGGAGCAGGTCGACGCCGCGCTGGAACGCATCCAGGACAAGCTGCTGGCCAGCGGCGCCCGCGAGGTGCCCAGCGCACGCATGGGTGAACTGGTGATGCGCGAGCTCAAACGCATCGACAAGGTGGCCTATGTGCGCTTTGCCTCCGTCTACCGCGAGTTCGAGGACGTGGACGCCTTCCGGCAACTCATCCGCGACATCTGACGGCCCCGCCGCCCAGGGGGGCACCCGGCCGGGGGATGCGCCCGCTCCCCCACCAGTGCGCCCCGTCAAAGCCCACCCGCGGGGGACGCGCGCGGCTCGGTGAATTTCTACAGTGGGCTCCACGCAATCAACGCCTGGAGCCGACATGAATCACCCCCTGACCGCCAAGCCCCTGCCGACCGTCTGTGCTGCGCGCTCCGCCCGACGCCAGCGCGGCGTGACCATGCTGGAAAGCCTGATCGCCGTGACCGTCACCGCCGTGGCGCTGGGCGCGGCGCTGCCAGGCTTCGAGCAGGCGCGGGAATTGCGCCACATCGAGGGCGCAGCGGCGCAACTGGAGACGGACATCATGTACACGCGCAGCCTGGCGGTGGCGCAGAACCAGGGAGTGCGCATCGGTTTCGAGTCGCTCCAAACGGGCACCTGCTACACGGTGCACACCGGCGCGGCCAACGCCTGCAGTTGCAACGCAGGCGGGGTGGCCACGTGCAGCCCGGGTGCCGAGGCGATCCGCACCGTGTACTTTCCTGCCCAGGGCCCTGTGGCCCTGCGCGCCAACGTGCGGTCAATACTGTTCGACCCGCGGCAGGGCACCAGCACGCCGACAGGCACCTTGCGCGTGGTGGGCCGCAGTGACGCGGCCATCCACCAGATCGTCAACATCATGGGCCGGGTGCGGTCATGCAGCCCAGCCGGCAGCGTCCCCGGAGTTCCCCGCTGCTGACCCCCCGGGGTTGTGGGGGTTGGCGATGGGCGGAGCCTGCCGGGTGACGAACGGTCACGGATGACCTGGGTGGCTCGCCACAATCCGTCCACCATGCACCCTGTCACACCACTGCAAGCCAAGGCGTGCCACCAAAGAGGCTTCACGCTCATTGAAATCATGATCGCCGTGGTGATCGTGGCCATCCTCGCAGCGATTGCGTTGCCGTCGTTCATGGACTCCATTCGCAAGAGCAGGCGGTCGGAAGCCTTTGCGGCACTGTCGGCCTTGCAGCAGGCGCAGGAGCGCTGGCGCGGCAACAACGCCAACTACGGCGCGATGGCGAATCTGACGACCATCGCCGCCGCCACGCCCAACGGCTACTACGCCATCACGATCGACGCCAACAACGCAGCAGGCTACATCGCCACCGCAACTGGCCAGGGCGGCCAGGCGCAGGACGGCGTCTGCAAGGTCTTGGCGGTCCGCGTGGCCGGCGGCAACATCGGTTACGGCTCGGGCGCGGCCGCCGCCGATTGGACCGACCCGGGCCGCTGCTGGGCACGATGATGAACACGCGCAGGCAGCGCCCTGGCATCCAGGGCTTCACCTTGGTCGAGTTGCTGATCGCCGTGGCGGTGATCGCGATCATCCTCGTGGCTGCCGCACCGTCCTTTCGGGACATGGTCCAGATGCAGCGCTTGCGCAGCATCACGGCCCAGTTGGTGACCGACCTGCAGTTCGCCCGCAACGAGGCGGTTTCGCGTGGAACCTTGCTGCGGCTGAGTTTTCGGACCAACGCGAGCATGACCTGTTACACGCTGTACACGTCCGCGACACTGAACAACCGCTGCGACTGCAGACTCGGCCCGGCTGCAGCATGCGCCAATGGCAACGTCGAGGTACGCACGGTCCAGGTACCTCGCACCTTGGCAGTTCAGGTCGCCATTCCTGCATCAGAGTTCGACACGGCATTTGCGTTTGACAACGTGACCGGCGGACTGTTCGTG
>JANLVB010000312.1:0-16332 GCA_031363785.1 Betaproteobacteria bacterium | reverse complement strand
CCTGACTTCATGGTCTTCACGGGCAACGCGAACCCGCGTATGGCCGCTGATATCGCGCAACACCTTGGCATTTCGCTGGGCGCCGCCACGGTCGGGCGGTTTTCTGACGGTGAAGTCACGGTCGAGATCAACCAGAACGTGCGTGCGCGCGACGTCTTTGTTGTGCAAAGCACCTGTGCGCCGACCAACGAAAACCTGATGGAACTGCTGATCATGGTAGACGCACTGAAACGGGCCTCGGCCGAACGCATCAGTGCCGTGATCCCGTATTTCGGCTACGCACGCCAGGACCGTCGCCCCCGTTCGACCAGGGTTCCCATCACGGCCAAGGTGGTTGCCAACATGTTGCAGACGGTGGGAGTGGCACGGGTACTGACGATGGACCTGCACGCCGACCAGATCCAGGGATTTTTCGACATCCCGGTGGACAACATTTATGCCTCGCCAGTTTTGCTGGGTGATGTGCGGCAAAAGAGCTACGAGGACCTGATTGTGGTGTCCCCCGACGTGGGTGGTGTGGTTCGCGCGCGCGCAATGGCCAAACAACTCAATTGTGATCTGGCCATCATCGACAAGCGCCGCCCGCGCGCCAATGTCAGCGAAGTGATGCATGTGATCGGCGAGATCGAGGGGCGCAATTGTGTCGTCATGGATGACATGATCGACACTGCCGGCACCTTGGTGAAGGCAGCCGAAGTACTGAAGGAGCGTGGCGCCAGGAAGGTGTACGCCTATTGCACCCATCCGATTTTCTCCGGCCCCGCCATTGAGCGCATTGCCAAGGGCGGAGCGCTTGATGAGGTGGTGGTGACCGATACGATCCCGTTGAGCACGGCCGCACAGGCGTGCCGCAAGATACGCCAGTTGACCGTGGCCCCGCTGATCGCCGAGACGATTCAGCGCATCGCCAAAGGCGACTCGGTGATGAGTTTGTTCTCCGATCAGGAGAACCTGTTTTGAGAAGTTTCAAGCGGGTTACCTGACAGAGGCAATGTGTGCCGACCGGGCGAGCATGCGGGTCGGCTTTAATAACCGGAATCACACTGGTCGCGGTGGATTCCTGATGGAGTGAACTATGAAATTCGTCGCTTTTGAGCGCGCCAAGCAGGGGACGGGTGCGAGCCGCCGTCTTCGCATCACCGGCCGCACGCCCGGTATCGTCTATGGTGGAAGCGGTCAGCCCCTGCTGATCGAACTCGACCACAACGCCTTGTGGCATGCCCTGAAGAAAGAAGCCTTTCACGCCACCGTGCTGGAGATGGAACTGGCCGGGAAGACCAGCCCGGTACTGCTGCGCGACGTGCAAATGCACCCTTACAAGCAGCTTATTCTGCACACCGATTTCCAGCGCGTCGAAGCCAACACCAAGATGCACATGAAGGTGCCTTTGCACTACAGCGGTGAAGAGGAGTCACCGGCGGTCAAGCTCGACCATTGCCTGGTAAACCACGTGGTGACAGAGCTCAACATCTCCTGCCTGCCTGCCGACTTGCCGGAATTCATCGCGGTCGACCTCAGTGGCCTGAAGAAGGGCACCTCGCTGCACGTGAAGGACCTGACATTGCCAAAAGGTGTCACGGCCATCATCAAGGGCCGGGAAAACCCGGTTCTGGTTTCGGTCGTTGCGTCCAAGGTGGAAGCGGCTGAAGCCGCCGCCGCCGCCGCCGACGCAGGTGCTGGTGCTGCTGTCGCTGCCGCCGCGCCAGCAGGCGCCAAGACTGCACCGGCAGCCAAAGCCGCCCCAGCCGCCAAAGCAGCCAAAGCAGCCCCGGCCGCCAAGGCCCCGGCCAAAGCGCCGACCAAGAAGTAAACCCGCGGGCGTCGCCCACAGGTCAACGGCCCGCTCGCGCGGGCCGTTGTGTTTTTGGCGTGCCCGTGCGCGCACCCGACCCGATAATTTACCCATGATCAAACTGTTTGCTGGCCTTGGAAACCCGGGCAACGAATACCAGGCAACGCGGCACAACGCCGGATTCTGGTGGATCGACGCATTGGCCCGATCGCTCAAGGCTAATCTGGTGGCGGACAAGTCGTTTCATGGCCAGGTGGCACGCGCCACCCTGGACGGGCAATCGGTGTGGTTGCTCAAACCGCAGACCTTCATGAACCTGTCGGGCCGCGCCGTCGCAGCATTGGCCCGCTTCTACAAGATCAAACCGGAAGAAATTCTGGTCGTCCACGACGAACTCGACATTGCCCCTGGGCAAGTCAAACTAAAACGCGGCGGCGGCCACGCTGGCCACAATGGCCTGCGCGATGTCCATGAGCAGCTTGGCAGCAGTGATTATTGGCGGCTGCGCCTGGGCATTGGCCATCCGGGTGTGAAGTCCGAGGTCATCCATTGGGTCCTGAAAAAGCCCGCAGCCGAGCACCAGCAGGCGATGGAAGACTGCATTGCCCGTTCGCTGCAGGCAGTGCCGCTGCTGGTGGCAGGCGAGATGACCAAAGCCACCATGCTGCTGCACACCAGGCCACCCACAGCCGACGCAACAAAGTCTTGACGATTACCCGTCGCAGCGTCAATACTCATGCGCGCGGCCAGACGGCGGCGGCCAAAGGATCGACCATGAACATCCGTCAGTCAATGTGGATCAGCACGCTGGTTGCTGCGATGGCATACGGCCCTGCGGCGCTGGCGCAGACAATTTACAAGTGCGGCAACAACTACAGCCAGTCTCCCTGCCCGGGAGGCACGGCGGTCGACGCCAATGATCCGCGAACCCAGGCGCAAAAAACCCAGGCAGACAAGTCTACCGCTGAGACGGCCAGGGCAGCCGGACGGCTGGAACGGGAGCGGCTCGCCGCGCAGAAGGCGCAAGCCGCGCCAGCGTCGACCAGACCGGCCGTGATGACGGCACCCAAGGAGCCGGCGTCAGGGCCACGCACGCAGCCAGTCAAGGCAAAGAAACCTGGGCCAGAATACTTCACCGCCGCCGTACCGCCGGACAAGAAAAAACACAACGCCAACAAAAAGAAAGAGGCGCTCCGCGCCAAAGTACAAACCGACAAGCCAGCACCCGACTCCAAGCCCTGATCGGCACCGGCCGAGCCGTACGGCTCACTGGCGAAGCTGCGCCGGCCGTACCGTGGTGCTCAGGACGGGCCAACTGCCTGCAGTCTGGATTGCAGCAAGCGGTACTTGCGCCACAACGAATCCTGGTTTTCGACATGCTGCGGATTGACCGGGATGCAGGCCACCGGGCAAACCTGAACACATTGCGGCTCGGCAAAGTGACCGACACATTCGGTACACTTGGCCGGGTCAATCTCATAGATATCCGGACCCATGGTTATCGCAGCGTTCGGGCATTCGGGCTCGCACACATCACAATTGATGCATTCGTCGGTAATGATCAAAGCCATCGCAAGTCCAAACGGGAATCCCCTCGGTCGCGCCAGTGGCGCGTTTCATGACTGATTATCCACGCGCCGGCTCGCGAGGCGCGACCATGACTGGCATGGCCTTGCGGTCACCGCAGTTGGCGGGCTGAAGGCGCGATGGGACTGTTTCTTCTCAAACGCGTGCTGACGCTGATCGCCACCCTGATCGGCGCATCCATCGTCGTTTTCCTGGTGTTGGAGATACTGCCCGGCGACGCAGCCCAGATCATGATGGGGCCGGAAGCGGAACCTGAGACCGTACGCGCCCTGGCAAAAAAGCTCGGGCTGGACCGACCAGCCGCAGAACGTTATTGGCATTGGGTGGAAGGCATGCTGACGGGCCAACTGGGCGACAGTTATGCCTACAGCTCGCCAGTGCAAGAACTCATCGTTGAACGGCTGGCAGTCACCGTGCCGCTGGCCATCCTGTCCATGTTGTTGACCACGGCACTGGCGCTCGTGGTCGGCATCTATGCCGCCTCCAGGCACAACCGCCTGGGAGATGTCGGGCTGATGGGCCTGACCCAGGTCGGCATCGCCATTCCGAATTTCTGGTTTGCCATCCTGTTGATTCTGCTTTTCTCGGTCAAGCTGCAGTGGTTTTCTGCAGGTGGATTTGAAGGCTGGAGCGAAAACCCGGCCCAGGCTCTGAAGTCTCTGTTGCTGCCAGCTCTGTCATTGGCCGTCGTACAGGCGGCCATTCTGGCGCGCATCACCCGTTCCGCCGTGCTGGAGGTCATGCGGGAAGACTACGTGCGCACCGCCCGCGCCAAGGGGCTGTCGCAGCGCGCAACCCTGTGGGGCCATGTGTTGCGCAATGCCATGATTCCGGTGCTCACGGTCATGGGCTTGCAGTCGGCAGAGTTGCTGGCGGGCACCATCGTGGTGGAGAACGTGTTCTACCTGCCTGGGCTCGGCAGGCTGATATTCCAGTCGATCTCCAACCGCGACCTGATCGTGGTGCGCAACTGCGTGATGCTGCTGGCCACCATGGTGGTGCTGGTGAACTTCGTCGTCGATGTGCTGTATGCCGTCATCGACCCGCGCGTCAAGGCCAGCGATATATGAGCGCCGCGCCGGGCCGCCCCAAGCAAGCTCGCACCGCAGCCCGCAGGGCGAAGGTACTCCAGTGAGCGCCGCGCCGTCGCTGCTCCGGCGCGCACTCGGACACCGCAGCTTTGTGCTGGGCGGCATCCTGACCCTGGCGCTGCTGTGCGCCGCCGCGTTGTCGCTGGTTTGGACACCCTGGTCACCGTACGAGATCGACATTCCCTCCAAGCTGCAGGCGCCCAGCGCCGCACACTGGCTCGGTACCGATCCGTTCGGCCGCGATGTGGCTTCGTTGTTGCTGGTCGGCGCGCGCAATTCAATCCTGGTGGGTGTGATCGCGGTGAGCATCGGCCTGTTCATTGGCACCTCGCTCGGTCTGTTGGCGGCGGCGCGCCGCGGCTGGGTGGAAGAGTTGATCATGCGGCTGTCGGACTTTGCGTTTGCCTTTCCCGCCATACTGTCCGCGATCATGATGACAGCGGTGTTCGGCGCCGGTATCGTCAACTCCATCATTGCCATCGGCATTTTCAACATACCGACCTTCGCCCGCATCACGCGCGCATCGGCCAACGCCCTGTGGGCGCGCGAGTTCGTGCTGGCGGCGCGGGCCTGCGGCAAAGGGCCATGGCGCATCACCTTCGACCATGTACTGCCCAACATCGTGTCGGTGCTCACGGTGCAGGTCACGATACGCTTTGCCATCGCCATCCTGGCAGAGGCAGCCCTGTCCTACCTCGGGCTGGGAACCCAGCCGCCGCAACCGTCCTGGGGCCGCATGCTGGCCGAGGCGCAAAGCCTGCTGTTCCAGGCGCCCATGCTCGCCGTGTTCCCCGGTGTCGCGATTGCCATGGCCGTGCTCGGGCTGAACCTGCTCGGCGACGGACTGCGTGACCTGCTCGACCCCCGGCTGGCGCGCAAACGGTGACGAAACATGCTTGAAGTGAAGAACCTCGGCGTGCGGCTACAGACCCAGCGTGGGCCGGCCGATGCCATCCGGGACGTCAGTTTTTCTTTGCAGCGTGGCGAAACCCTGGGTCTGGTGGGCGAGTCTGGCTGCGGGAAATCGATCACCGCGATGGCGCTGATGGGCCTGTTGCCGGAAAACGCGATTACCAGCGGCAGCATCCGCTTCGACGGGCAGGAACTTGTTGGCCAGAACGATGCAGCGCTGCGCAAATTGCGCGGCAACCGTATTGGCATGATCTTTCAGGAGCCGATGACAGCGCTCAACCCGGTCCACACGATTGGCGACCAGGTCGCCGAGCCCCTGCGCCTGCACCGCGGCATGGGGCGGGCGCAGGCGCGAACCCACACCATTGGCCTGTTGGAGAGGGTCGGCATCGTCAACCCGGCGGCGCGTGTGGATGCCTATCCGCACCAGTTTTCGGGTGGCCAGCGCCAGCGCATCACGATTGCCATGGCCCTGGCCTGCGGACCCGACCTGTTGATCGCCGACGAACCGACCACGGCACTCGATGTCACGATCCAGGGACAGATTCTCGATCTTATCCACGATCTGGTGCGTGAAAATGCGATGTCGCTGCTGCTGATCTCGCACGACCTGGGCGTCATCGCCCAGAACGTGCAGCGCATGCTGGTGATGTATGGCGGCAGCGTAGTCGAGAGCGGGCCCACCGGCCAGCTGTTTCGCAATCTGGCACATCCCTATACACGCGGCCTGTTTGCTGCCCGTCCCCGGCTGGGTGCAGCCAGAGGCCAGCGCCTGACCACCATCGAGGGTACCGTGCCTGAACTGGTAGATCTGCCGCAGGGCTGCGCATTCTCGGACCGCTGTGTCTGGTCCCAGCCGGCTTGCAGCGCAGTGCGCCCAGAGGCTGTCACGCTGGACGGAGAACATTCAGCGCGTTGCTTGCGCCTTGATGTGGTGCGCGCCGACAGCGCGGCCGCTACCATGGCGGAAGCCGGGCCATGAGTGGCACGCAGACCACCGCAGGCCAGCGCGCGCGCAGGCCCGATGACCAGGTGAACGAATGGCTGCTGCAGGTGGAGGATGCGCACCGCAGCTACCGCCTGCCGCGTGAATCGGTGCTGCGCGCCGCACCCCTGGTGCACGCGGTTCAGGGCGTCAGTTTCGCGGTACGCAGCGGTCACAGTCTGGGTATCGTCGGCGAGTCCGGGTCGGGCAAGTCGACCCTGGCACGGCTGGTGATGGCGCTGGAAGCCCCGGACAGCGGGCGGCTCCGGATACTGGGGCGCGACATGGCGACACTCGATGCGCCGGCACTGCGCGACGCGCGGCGCGATTTCCAGATGGTGTTCCAGGACCCCTATGGCTCACTTGACCCGCGCCAGACCGTGGCGCGCATCGTCACCGAACCCCTGCAGGCCCAGCGCATGGGAACGACGGCGCAAAACCGGGACCAGGCCCAGGCGGTGCTGGCCTCGGTCGGTCTTCGCAGTACCGACCTGGACAAATACCCACACGAGTTCTCCGGAGGCCAACGTCAGCGCATCGCGATTGCCCGCGCACTCATCACCAGACCGCGGCTGATTGTGGCGGACGAGCCCGTCAGCGCACTCGATGTGTCGGTGCAGGCGCAGGTGCTCAACCTGATGCAGGATTTGCAGGCCGAGTTCGGCGTCACCTACCTGCTGATCAGCCATGACCTCGCGGTGGTGGACCACCTGTGTGCCGAAGTCGCCGTCATGTTCCAGGGGCGCATCGTCGAGCAGGGCACGCCGCAGCAACTGTTCAACGAGGCGGCGCACCCGTACACCCGCGCCCTGCTGGACGCCGTGCCGCGCATGGAGCCTGGCAGCCCGGCAGATACGCGCCGACGCAGCAGTTCGGTGACGCTGCGCCCACAACTGCCCCAGGCCTGTCCCTACGCGCATCGTTGTGCACACGCCCGGGAACAGTGCGACAGCAGTCGGCCAGCGCTGCAATCTATCGCCTCCGGCCACCTGGTGGCATGTCACTTCCCGCTTTCGGCCAACACGGCTCCCAGCGTCGGGTAGTTCCCTGCAAACCCGATACACCAGCACCGCGGCACCAGCGCGCTGTCGGCATAAGGGCCGCCGCCGGCAGCACAATTCGTGCATGGTGTATTCTGTACCGTTACCAAACCCTGAGGCATATACGCCGCATTTGAAAGGAACATGACCATGGTCAAACGTCGCTCCCTGCTCACCTCCACAGTCGCCGGCACGGCGCTTGCGGGTGTGACGCCCTTCGCGCTGGCGCAGGCCAAGAAAGACACCCTGGTTTTGGGCATGGCGCTGGAACCAGCGCCAGGGCTCGACCCCACGGGTGGCGCCGCGCAGTCGATCTCTGAAGTCACGCTGTACAACGTGTTCGAGACGCTGGCCAAGATCAATGAAGATGGCAGCGTGTCGCCGCTGCTGGCAGAGAGTTGGGAAGTGTCGCCCGACCTCAAGAGTTATACCTTCAAGCTGCGCAAAGGTGTCAAGTTTCACAACGGGGAACCGTTCAATGCCCGGGCCGTGAAGTTTTCCTTTGATCGCGCCGCAGCCGAGAACAGCGTCAACAAGGACAAGCGCAAGTTTGCGGCATTGACCAGTGTGGCGGCCATCGACGAGCACACCGTCGTCATCCTGAACAGCCAGCTGGATCCGAACTTCCTGTTCGGGCTGGCTACCGGTCCGGCCGTGATCGTCGAACCAAAGAGTGCGGACAGCAACGGGACCAAGCCGGTCGGCACCGGGCCTTACAAGCTTGACGCGTGGAACAAAGGCTCCTCCGTTGTCCTGTCCAAGTGGGACGGTTACCGCAATGCGGCCGCGATCAAGCTCAAGAAGGTCACCTTCCGCTTCATCAGCGACCCGGCCGCACAGGCGGCGTCCGTGTTGTCGGGCGACGTCGACGTGTTTCCGCGCATCGGCACCCGTGTCGTGCCACAGTTCAAAGCCAATGCCAATTTCCAGGTCCTGATCGGCAATTCGCAGGGCAAGACCATTCTCACCATCAACAACAAGAAGAAGCCGTTGGACGATGTGCGTGTGCGCCGTGCCATCCTGGCGGCAATCGACCGCAAGGCCGTGGTTGAAGGCGCCGCCGATGGCTACGGTTCACCGATCGGCAGCCACTACGTGCGCGGATTGCCCGGTTTCATCGACACCACCGGCGTCAACCCGTTCAACATCGACAAGGCGAAGGCACTGCTCGCCGAGGCGGGGGTCAAGATCCCGCTGGAACTGTCGCTGAAGTTGCCGCCGCCAGCCTATGCCCGCCAGGGCGGGGAAGTGATTGCGGCGCAGCTGGCCAAGATCGGCATCGTTGCCAAGATTGAGAACGTGGAATGGGCGCAATGGCTCAGTGGCCCGTTCGGCAAGGGCGATTTCGACCTGACGATCGTGCTGCACGTGGAACCGTTTGACCTCGGCAACTATGCCAACCCCAACTACTACTGGGGCTACAACAACCCGAAGTTCAACGAGCTGCACAGCAAGATCAACAACACGCCGCGCGCTGATGAGCGTGCCCGGCTGCTGGGCCAGGCACAGCAGATGCTGGCCAACGACGCGGTCAACGGTTATCTGTTCCAGCCGCAGCTGCCCACGGTCGCCAACAGACGGGTCCGGGGCTTGTGGAAGGACATGCCGACCTTCGTCAACGACCTGTCGGCCATGCACTGGGGTTGATTCGACGGGACCGGCTGCGCGTGACGCCATGACCGCCCTGCACGACCTGAGCGCCAGCGAGTTGCTCGCAGGTTACCGCGGCGGCGCATTCTCGCCACCGGAGGTCATGCGTTCGCTGCTGGCGCACGTGGAACGCTGGGAGCCCCATCTTTGTGCGACCTACCTGCTGCGCCCCGAGCAGGCATTGCTGCAGGCACAGGTATCGGCAGCACGCTGGGTGCGCGGACAGCCCGCCGGGCTGTTGGATGGCGTGCCAGTCACCATCAAGGAGAACATCGCGACGACTGGTGACCCGATGCCGTCGGGGACGGCTGCTTCCCATTTGCCGCTGGCGGCGGTTGACGCGCCGCCGGCAGCCCGCCTGCGCGAGGCGGGTGCCATCATGTTCAGCAAGACCACCATGCCCGACTACGGCATGTTGTCCTCCGGACTGTCGAGTTTCCACCCGTTGGCGCGCAACCCGTGGAACCTTGCCAAGACACCCGGCGGCTCCAGCGCCGGCGCGGGCGCGGCGGCGGCAGCCGGTTATGGCCCGCTGCATATCGGCACCGACATCGGTGGCTCTTTGCGTCTGCCGGCGGGCTGGTGTGGCATTTTCAGTCTCAAGCCCAGCCTGGGCCGCATCCCGATCGACCCGCCTTACACCGGTCGCGCAGCCGGGCCCATGACGCGTACGGTTGCGGATGCCGCGCTCATGATGCAGGTGTTGTCATTGCCGGACGAGCGGGACAGCATGGGCCTGCCCTGGCAGGACATCGCCTGGGACCAGTGTGATCGCGGCGTGGAGATGGTGCGCGGCCTGCGCATCGGTCTGCTGCACGACGCCGGCTGCGGACTGCCGGTGGACCCGCAAATCACCCGGGCGGTGCAGCGCGCCGCAGAACTGTTCTCGCACGCTGGAGCACGCGTCGAGCCGATGGCGCCATTCATGACCCCGACCATGCTGGACGGCCTGGACCATTTCTGGCGCATGCGCTCCTACCTGGACCTGGCCGCGCTCAGCTCCGAGGACCGCGCCCGGGTGTTGCCCTACATCCACAGCTGGGCTGACAGCGCGCGGCACATGACGCCAACCGGCGTCTTTGTTGCCGCCAGCCAAAGCCATGTGGTGCGACTCGCCGCCGTGCAGGCCTGCAGGGGTTTCGATTTTGTGATCTCCCCGACGTCTCCAGTGCCGGCGTTTGCCGCCGAACTGCCGTCTCCGACCAACGACCCGTTGCACGGTCTGGAGCACATCGGGTTCACCGTGCCCTTCAACATGTCGGAGCAACCGGCCGCATCGGTCAACTGTGGCTATACCGATTCCGGGTTGCCGATCGGGCTGCAAATTGCCGGCAAACGCTTCAATGACCTGGGCGTGCTGCAGCTCGCCCGGGCTTTCGAACTGTTGCGTGAGCCACAGCACGCCTGGCCCGCCCCTCCGGTGCGGCGAGGCGGCGGGGCCGCTGCAGTGAGTCCCTAACCGGTGGTACACGACGCCCTGGGCAATCCGGTCGGCCTCGACGACCCGGCCAGCCTGAGCGCCCTGGACGACTTCATCCTCGGTTTCATCCGCTGCGAAGCCCGCGCCGTGAATGTGCTGGCAGCGGCCGACACCGACCACAGCGCCATCGTCCAGGCCAGTTGTGCCGCGCTGCACATGTTCGCGGAGTCACCCCAGGCCAGCGTCAACGCGGCGCCGTTTCTGACCCGCGCGCTGGCCAACGCCGCGCGCAGCAGCACCCGGGAGCAGGGTTTCCTGGCCTGCGTTGCGGCCTGGGTGCGAGGTGACTTGACGCTCGCCAGCCTGTTGCACGAACAACACCAACGCCAGTTTCCGCGTGACCTGGTGGCGTTAAAACTGGGCCAGTACCACCTGTTCAACTGCGGTGATGCCGCCAGCATGTTGCGTCTGGCGCTGCTCGCCTTGCCCGCTGCCAGCGACATCCCGCAGGTGCATGGAATGGCGGCGTTCGCCTGGGAACAGTGCCATCTGCTGGCGCCGGCGGAGGCTGCTGCGCGCACCGGCCTGGAAATGTGCGCCACCGACCCCTGGGCCCAGCATGCACTGGCACATGTCATGTTGACCCAAGGGCGTTTGCAGGAAGGCTGGCAGTTCATGCAGCAAGCCAGCACCGGCTGGAGCGGGCTGAACTCCTTCATGGTCACGCACAACTGGTGGCATCTGGCATTGTTCGCACTCGAGCTCGGCGAACCGGAGGCGGTGCTGGAACTGTACGACCGGCAGGTCTGGGGCGTGGAGCCGGGTTACTCGCAAGACCAGATCGGCGCCGTGTCCCTGCTGGCCCGCCTGGAATTGGCCGGCGTCGATGTCGGTACACGCTGGCAAGCCGTGGCCGAGTATCTGGTGCAGCGCGTGCACGACCATGTGCTGCCGTTCCTGGACTTGCAATACCTGTATGGGCTGGCACGGGCCGGCAGGCCGGAAGCCAACACCATGCTCGGGAGCATCGAAGCCTACTGCCAGGGTATGGCACCAGCCCGGGCTGGGCACCATGCGCAGTCGCCGGTTGAGGCAGTCTGGCCCAGGGTCTGCCTGCCGGCGGCACGTGCCCTGCTAGCCCATGCGCAGGGGCGAACTGGCGACGTTCTGGATGACCTCGAAATTGCCTTGGCCCGATTGCCGACGATTGGCGGCAGCCATGCCCAGCGCGACCTTTTCAACCAGATCTATCTGGATGCGCTGCAACGCGCCGGGAATTGGGCTGCAGCACAACAAATCCTGCAGCCACAGTGTGATGCCCAGCCGCAGTCGCTGCGGCTGCGCCGTCAGGCGAGGCGGGCCTACCAGGAACTCGGATTGGCGCTCGTGCAGCCCTGACGCTGCGGTGAACGCCAGTGCGCGCTCACGCTTCGGGCATTTTCACGATCATCACCGGCACCGTCGCGGCGTGCAGCACCTCGTTCGAGACCGAGCCCAGCAAGGCCATGCGCAGGGCACTGGTGCCGCGGGCACCCATCACGATCAGGTCGCAGCCAAACCGGTCGCAGATGTCCACGATGGTGTGCGCCGGGTCTCCGGTGGCGATCTCGCGTTCGTACACCACACCGGCTGCCATCACGGCGGCCTCCGCCTGCTCCAGCGTGTCGATGCCGGCAGCGTCACTCACTTGCTGCAACACGGCGCCATCCGGCGCCACCACCATCTCGTACAGGGTTGCCGGCTCCTGCACATTTGCCAGCACCAGACTGCCCTGCAGCCCCTGTTGCAGCAGACCAATGGCCACCGAAACCGCCTTGAGGGACAACTCCGAACCATCCACCGGCAGCAGAATTTTCATGATGAGACTCCTTTGGGAAGCACTGAGCAAGTCCGCCTCGCGCATGGCGGGGACTTGTTCAGTGCTTCCATTGTTGCAGTTGGGCAATGCCCAGCATACGGCAACCGGATAATTGCACCATGACCCAACTCATACTATTGCCCGGCCTGGCGTCCGATGCTGTCATGTGGCGTGACCAGCTGGCTGCCATTCCTGCCCGCTGGAACACCCATGTCACCACGGTGCATAGCCGGCACACGTCAGTTCCAGACATGGCGGCAGCGCTGCTGGCCGAACACGAGGGTGAGCTGGTGCTGTGTGGTGCCTCCATGGGCGGCATTGTCGCCATGGAAGCCGCCCGCCAGGCGCCCGGGCGCTTGCGCGGCCTGGCCTTGCTCGGCACCAACGCCCGCCCGGAGACCGGGGATATGCACCGCCTGCGCGAAGCCGCCATCGTGTTGTTTGAGGATGGCCGCAGCGCCGAATTGCTGCGCGCCAACATACCACTGGCATTTCATGCCGACCATGTCAGCGAAGCCAGACTGACACAGACCTACCTGGATTTTGTCCTCGCCGCCGGCGCGCAGCAGCTGATACAACAGAACCGGGCCATCATGTCGCGGCCCGATGCCCGCACCCATCTGACCAGGCTGTCCTGCCCGGTGTTGGTGTTATGTGGCGACAGTGACCAGCTCACACCACCCGAGTGTTCCGAAGAAATCGCCACCCTGATGCCCCAGGCCAGGCTGGTCATGATCCCGCGTTGTGGCCACATGTTGACGATGGAGCAACCGGCACGGGTCAACCAGCTGCTGCTGGAGTGGCTGCGGACCCTGGAATAACTGCAAACTAGTTCGGCTGCAACTCACGCACCTTCTGCATCAGTCGGCGCAACACCAGAGGCTCGACGAATTTGTCGACCTCGCCGCCGAGCACGGCGATCTCGCGCACGAAGGTGCTGGAAATGAACTGGTACCTGTCGCTGGGCGTCAGGAAAACGGTCTCGACATCGGGCATCAACGACCGGTTCATGCCCGCCAACTGGAATTCGTAGTCGAAATCGGTCACCGCACGCAGGCCCCGAACCATCGCCTTGGCACCCCGGGCGACGACGAAGTCGCGCATCAAGCCGGAAAAACTCTCCACCGTGACATGGGGATAGGGTTTGACGACTTCACGTGCCATGTCCACACGCTCTTCCAGCGAAAACATGGCCTTTTTGTGGTGCCCCGCGGCGACCGCCACAATCACGCTGTCAAATAGCTGCGCGGCGCGGCGCACCACATCTTCGTGCCCCAGCGTCATCGGGTCGAATGTGCCGGGGTAGACGGCGATGACGGGTTTGGGCATGCGTGCTCCAAGACATCTGGTAATGCGCCGCATTATGCATGCGCCACCTCCAGGCGTTTGAGCAAATGCGCGAACACCATGCCGACTTTCAATTGTCTATGCAAGGTCAGACCCATACCAGGCAACTGGTCGTCCGGCCAGCGAACGGGCGCCTCCAGATAGATCAGGCCGTGCGCTGCAACGGCCCGCGCTGCAGCGTCAAGCGCCGGCTTGAACAACTGGGAATCAAATGGCGGGTCAAGCAGTACCAGATCGAACTTGCCGGCGACCTGCTGCCGCAACCAGGCCACGCCATCGCCCCGCACGACGCGCACCATATCGGCCCGCAGCCGAGCCTTGGTCTGGTTGAGCTGGTCCACCAGCGTCGGGACGTTTTCCACCAGCACCACCTCGCCCGCCCCGCGCGACGCCGCCTCGAAACCCAGCGCGCCGGTGCCGGCGAAGGCATCGACGCAGAGCCAGCCGCGCAAGTCCTGCCCGAGCCAGTTGAACAGGGTCTCACGCACCCGGTCTGGCGTGGGCCGCAAGCCGGGCCGGTCCGGCACACTCAGCCGGGTGCGTTTCCATATGCCGCCGATGATGCGCACCTCATGGCGCGTGCGTCGCTCCGCTCCGACCACCGTCACCCACCCGGCTCACGCGCGCCAACCACCACGGTCACCATGCGTTGCGGCTGCAGTTTGCGGGCAAAGGCCTGCTGAATATCGACCACTTCAATTCGTTGCACCTGCTGCGTCCAGGTGTCGAGGTAGTCCAGCGCCAGGTTGTTCCAGGCGATGCTGGACAGGTTGTCGAGCAATTTGCGGTTGCTGTCGATGCGCAGCGCGAAGCCGCCGATCAAATTGGCCTTGGCCGCGTCGAGTTCGGCCTGGGTCGGTCCGGCGCGCACAAACTGCGCAAGCACCTCGCGCGACACGGCTACCGCCTGCGCCGCCTGGTCCGGCCGGGTTTGCAGCCCGACCGCAAACGCCCCCGCATGCAAGGCCGGAGAAAAGTAGCTGTACACGCTGTAACTCAGGCCGCGCTTTTGCCGCACCTCCTCGTACAAGCGTGACACGAAGCCGCCACCGCCCAGGATGTAATTGCCAACCGTCAAGGCAAAAAAGTCCGGGTCATCGCGTTTGAAACCGGGCTGGCCGATCATCACATGCGCCTGCGCAGAATCGAAGGCAATACGCAGTTCCTCGGCACGTGCCAGCGCCGCCACCTCCGGCACCGCAGGCAGGGCGGCACAACTGGCCCCCTTGTCCAGTCGTGAAAACAACTCGGCCACCAGCGCGTCCGCCTGGGCGCGCGTAACCGCGCCAACAATCGAGACCTTAGCACGGCAAGACGCAATCAGGCGCGTATACAGCGACTTCATGTCGGCGACCTCGATATTGGCCAGCGTGGTCTCCGTCATCTCGTACCCATAGGGATGGCTGGCGAACACGGCGGCATTGAAGGCGCGTGCTGCGACACTGGCCGGCCGCATCCGCGACTCCTTGAGTGCAGCGCCAATCTGCTCGCGTTGGCGGCGCCAGATGTCGGCCGGAAACTCGGGTTGCGCCAACTGGCGCGCCGCCAGCTGCGCCGCCCTGGCCAGCAGGTCGGGATATGTCAGCGAGCGCAAGGCAAACGCCATCCGGTCTCCAGTGGCTGATCCGCCAAAACTGGCGCCCAGGTCGGCCCACGCTTCGCTCACAGCGTTCTCATCCAGCGCACTGGCGCCACCAACTGCCGCGATACCGCGCGACGCCATGCCGGCCGTCACACTGGCCAGACCGGCCTTGTCAGGCGGATCGCGACGGCTGCCGGCGTCAAAGTCCAGTTGCACATCGACCATCGGGATCACATGGCTTTCTACCAGGTAGACCTTGACGCCCGAGGCCTGCGTCCACTGTTGGATTGGAATTCCAGCCTGCGCGATCGGCTGCAGGGTCAGCACCGAGAGCGCGAACGTGCAGAGCATCAGAAACGGTGAGCGGACGATTGCCATGTCAATGTCTGGCGCCGGGTGGTGGGGTGCGTGGTTTGCGCGTCCGATCCGCAGGCTGTGGCCGCAATACGGCAACGGTCAGCTGGTCATCGCCAAAATAGCGCGTTGCGACATCGCGCACCTGTTGCGCAGTGACCGCACGCAGGCGTGTGACCAAACGCTCACCGGCGTCCAGCGGCAGCCCCATGGCCCAGTAGTTTCCCAGGGAACGCGCCTGATTGAACACCGAGTCGAGTTTGTATACCTCGCCGGCCACCCACTGGGTCTTGACCCGGTTGAGTTCAGCTTCGGACACACCATCACGTGCCACCCGCGCCACCTGTTCACGCAAGGCTGCTTCCAGTTCTGCGCTGCTGCGCTGCTTGACCGGAACTCCATCAAGGCTGAACAGCTGAGGGCCGCGCCCCCACAAACCGTTGTACGCGCCGGCGCTGTCGGCCACCCTGCCGTCACCCTGCGTCAGCGCCCGGTCCAGCCGGGAGCCGGCATATCCGTCGAGTACGGCGGCCAGCACCGTGAGCGCCAGGGCATCGTCGTCAGCAGGCTCTGCGGTGGCTGCATCCAGCCCCCTGGCTGACAGCGAAGGAACCTTGAACGCCAGCGCTACGTACGCCTGCTCCGCCGCAGCCTTGACTTCGATGCGGCGCATACCGAGCTGCGGCGGTTCGAGCCGCGGCTTGCGCGGTGCCA
>JANLVB010000240.1:0-4577 GCA_031363785.1 Betaproteobacteria bacterium | reverse complement strand
CTGATTTACGGCAGCTATCGAAAGCCACGCGAACTGATAGGGGTGTTTGGTTGCGCCATCTTCCTGTGCCTGATGGCCGAAGCCTTCATGGGTTACCTGTTGCCCTGGGGTCAGATGAGTTACTGGGGCGCGCAGGTGATTGTCAACCTGTTTGCCGCCATTCCATTCATCGGCCCTGACCTGGCTTTGCTGATCCGTGGCGATTACGTCGTGGGTGACGCGACCTTGAACCGATTTTTCGCTTTCCACGTGATCGCGGTCCCCCTGGTATTGCTGGGTCTGGTGGCGGCGCACATCATCGCGCTGCATGAGGTGGGCTCCAACAACCCGGATGGCATCGAGATCAAGGCCACCAAGGGCAAGGACGGGCACCCGCTGGATGGCATTCCGTTCCACCCCTACTACACGGTACATGACATCTTCGCCGTGAGCATGTTCCTGTTGGTGTTCAGCGCCATCATTTTCTTTGCGCCCGAGTTTGGTGGCTACTTCCTCGAATACAACAACTTCATCCCGGCTGATCCCTTGAAGACACCATTGCACATTGCGCCGGTCTGGTACTTCACGCCCTATTACTCCATGCTGCGAGCGATCACCGACGACATGAAGTATGTGTTGGCGGCCTGTGCGGTGGTCGGTGCCTTGTTGTTGGTATTCAAGGTCAAGCTGCCCGGTTTCCTCAAGCCGGTCGTGCTGGTGGCGGCAGCGGAGCTGGTGGCCATGCTGGTGGCTATCGATGCGAAGTTCTGGGGTGTGGTGGTGATGGGTGGCTCAGTGATCATCCTGTTCTTTCTGCCCTGGCTGGACTACAGCCCGGTCAAGTCGATACGTTACCGGCCGGGCTGGCACAAGCTGATGTATGCCATCTTCGTGGTGAATTTTGTCGTCTTGGCCTATCTGGGGGTGCAGCCGCCTTCCGCCATTGGCGAGCGTGTGTCACAGGTCGGTACGCTGTTTTATTTCGGCTTTTTCCTGCTGATGCCGTGGTGGAGTGCGCTTGGCGAACCAAAGCCGGTGCCACAACGCGTCACCTTCGCGGCGCATTGAGCAGGAGAGTAGCACCATGAAAATCGCTGGAATTCGCGCAAAGCTGCTGGTTGTCGTGTTCGCGTGGCTGGGGCTGGTTGCCGCCACCCATGCGGCGGGCGGTGGCATCACCTGGGACAAGGCCCCCAACAAGACCAATGACCTGGTGGCCTTGCAAAACGGCGCCAAGTTGTTTGTCAACTATTGCCTGAACTGCCATTCCGCCGCCTACATGCGTTACAACAGGCTGACCGACCTGGGCTTGACGGAGCAGCAGATCAAGGACAACTTGCTTTTTGCCACCGAGAAGGTCGGTGAAACGATGGTGGCGGCCATCGACCCGAAACAGGCCAAGCAATGGTTTGGCGGCAACCCGCCCGATCTCACGGTGATTGCGCGTTCGCGCTCGGCTGCCGGGCAGGGAAGCGGTGCCGACTATCTGTATACCTTCCTGCGCACCTTTTACCCCGATGACAGCAAGGCCACGGGTTGGAACAACCTGGCCTTTCCGAGCGCCGGCATGCCGCATGTGTTGTGGCAACTGCAGGGTGCGCGGCAACCGGTGTATGAAGTCAAGTCAGAGCAGGGGCATGACGTGAAAAGCTTCAAGGGCTGGGAGCAGTTGGCGCCTGGCACCATGACGCCGCTGGAGTACGACCATGCGATTGGCGACCTGGTGAGTTACCTGCAGTGGATGGGTGAACCGTCGCAGAACACGCGCACCCGGGTCGGCGTGGGTGTGATGTTGTTCCTGCTGATACTGACTGTGTTCACCTGGCGCCTGAACGCGGCGTACTGGAAAGACGTCAAGTAGCTTCGCTCAGGGCCCGTTGTCACGACGGGACTTGAATTTCCAGAGTGGGTTTGCCATGATGCAGCCCACTCTTTTTAGTTTCGGCGACAGCTTGCATGCAACAGGGTCGTCGCCGGGACCGTGATTTGATTTTTAGGAGCCCCCACCATGATGGTGCTGTATTCAGGAACCACCTGCCCGTTTTCCCATCGATGCCGATTTGTGCTGTTTGAAAAAGGCATGGACTTCGAGATTCGCGACGTCGACCTCTACAACAAGCCGGAAGACATCAATGTGATGAATCCGTATGGCCAGGTGCCGATTTTGGTCGAGCGGGACCTGATCTTGTATGAATCGAACATCATCAACGAATACATCGATGAGCGTTTTCCGCATCCGCAGTTGATGCCCGGTGACCCGGTGGACCGGGCGCGGGTGCGCCTGTTCCTGCTCAACTTCGAAAAGGAGTTGTTTGTTCATGTGTCGACGCTGGAGTCGCGTGCTGCCAAGGGCAACGAGAAGCTGCTGGAAAAATCCCGCTCCCATGTGCGCGACCGCCTGACCCAGCTGGCACCGATCTTTCTGAAGAACAAGTTCATGCTGGGCGACGGTTTTTCGATGCTCGATGTGGCCATCGCGCCCTTGTTGTGGCGGCTCGACTACTATGGTATCGACCTCAGCAAGAATGCGGCACCGCTGCTCAAGTACGCCGAACGCATCTTCTCGCGCCCGGCCTACATCGAGGCGCTGACTCCTTCCGAAAAGGTCATGCGCAAATAGACCTGCAGGCCTGTTGATGATCGACGCGCAAACATCCACCTCGACCCGCCCGTACCTGATCCGGGCGTTGTACGAGTGGTGTACCGACAACGGCTTGACGCCTTATATCGCCGTGCAGGTGAACGATGCCGTGCAGGTGCCGCGTGAATACGTCAAGGACGGCGAAATCGTCCTCAACATCAGCTTCGACGCCACCAGCTCATTGAAGCTGGGCAATGACTTCATCGAGTTCAATGCCCGTTTCGCCGGAACAGCCCGCGAAATCATGGTGCCGATCAACCGCGTGATAGCCATTTATGCGCGGGAGAACGGCCAGGGCATGGCCTTTCCGTCCGCCGGGCCGTCGGGTGGCGGCGCAGATCAGTCCAAGCCAATACCACCGACAGCGGGCGGGCGAAGCGCCGATGCCGATGTGAAGCTGGTACCGTTGGCGAGTGCCCCGGCACCGGATGGCGAAAAGCCGCCCGAACCGCCCCGACCGGGCCCACGCAACAAGCCGACCCTGACCCGTGTGAAGTAGCGGCGCGGGGCGATGCGCGCAGCAGCGGTCCTGTAAAATTCAGCAGCGCCGATTTAGCTCAGTTGGTAGAGCAACCGCCTTGTAAGCGGTAGGTCGTCAGTTCGATTCCGACAATCGGCACCAGTGCATCATTTAAAGGCCGCCAAGGACAACCACTTGGGGGCCTTTTTCATTGGTGGGTCAATACCTGTCCTGCTGAACCGACTGCCCGGACAAGCGGGCACGGGGTGCGGATGTGAGCCCGTTCAGGGCAGCATAGGCCATACGGGTTGTCGCTTATAGGATAAACTGGAAGGGATGCCGGATGCCATCAAACACACGTTGATTCACTACACCGACGGCGCTGGCATTGACCTGTTTGGGCAATGGTTGGAGGCGTTGGCAGACGTGGGCACGCGGGCGACGATAGCGGCGCGTCTGGTGCGGCTTGAGCTTGGACTTTTTGGTTACAGCAAGGGGCTGGGTCAAGGCGTGAACGAGCTTCGGATCGACCACGGGCCGGGCTGGCGCGTCTACTAGGGCAGGCGGGCGGGCCGCATCGTTTTGTTGCTGGCTGGCAGCGACAAGTCGGGGCAAAAGGCATCGATCAAAATAGCACGCAAGCGGCTGGAACACTGGAATCAAAGGGGAATGTAATGACGCATCAAGAGTGGCTGGCCGGGCAGTTGAAAAATGACGAGTTTGCAGCGCAGTACCTGACGCAGGCTGCGCAAGACTTGCAGCCATCGGTTTTCACGGCGGCGCTTCGCCACGTCATTGATGCGCGGGGTGGGTTGGCCAAGGTGGCGGACGCAGGCAAGTTATCGCGGCAAAGCCTGTACAAAGCGTTCCCATTGTCCGGACAGGGCAACCCAACGGCCAAAACGATGTTTGCGGCGCTCAGGGCGAGTGGGCTTCACCTGACCTTTACGGCGGCATAGAAGTTCGCAGCCGCGCATAACTATCGGACGATCCCTAACGGCGCGCGTCAGGGTTTGGTAGGCACCAGGCAAACGCCACCCACGGACGTCGTTGGTCGATTGGTTGGCTACGCCTTGTGCACCTTGAGCCGGATCGCCTCGACGCCATACCCTTTGGCGCGCAGATGGGACACCAGGGCCGGTAACATTTGTCGCAATTTGGCTGCTGCGGCGCTGTTGTCCACCAGCAGGCACCAGTGCACACCGTCTATCGGCCCGGCGGTGATCGAGCCGACCAGGCTTGCCGGCAACAACGGCTGGATTGCCTTGAGGCGTACATTGGACTCCCGGCTGAGCTCGGCCAGCCGCGCGAATGGTGGAGAATCCAGGGACGCCTGCAGCACGGGAATGGCCTGGTGACGGCGTGCGGGTGTTCCTGTCATCGGATGGAGTAGACCTTATGCATTTGATTGTCACCGACGCCTGGCTGGCCAAGAGCCGGGCTGTCCACCTGAGTGGCGCCCGCCTGTTGCTGGCTGGCCTGGCGCTGTCATTGTTG
>JANLVB010000266.1:0-5884 GCA_031363785.1 Betaproteobacteria bacterium | reverse complement strand
CATCCGCATCCGCAATGACGCAGCCTTTCTGCGGGTAGATATTGAAAATCTTGGCGGTATTGGCGGAGGTCAGGGCGACGAACTCGCAGGGTGTCAGGCGCCCGGTGTTCACGCCATGCTCCCACAACACCGCCAGCCGTTCCTCGACGCCGCCAGTGCCGTTGGGGATCTTGCTGAAGTCGTCCTTGCCGGCCGCCTTCTGCTCGGCACAGAAGACGCAGTGGTCGGTAGCCGTGGTGTGCAGCTGGCCCGACTGCAGGCCGCGCCACAGAAACTCCTGGTGCACCTTGGGCCGGAACGGCGGGCTCATCACATGGGCGGCGGCAGCGGTGAAGTCGGGGTTGCGGTAGACCGAGTCGTCTACCACCAGGTGCCCGGCCAGCACCTCACCGTAGACACGCTGACCACGGGCACGGGCACGGGCGATGGCCTCGGCCGACTCGATGCAGGAAACGTGCACGATGTAGATCGGCACGCCCAGCACGTCGGCAATGGCGATGGCGCGGTTGGCGGCTTCGCCTTCGACCATCGGCGGGCGCGATAGCGGGTGGCCCTCGGGGCCGGTGATGCCCATACGTGCCACTTCGGCCTGCAGCAGGTAGACCAGCTCGCCGTTCTCGGCGTGTACGGTGGGCATGGCGCCCAGTTCCAGCGCGCGCTTGAAGCTGTTCACCAGCGTTTCGTCGTCGCACATGATGGCGTTTTTGTAGGCCATGAAGTGCTTGAAGCTGTTCACGCCTTCGTCGCGCACCAGCCGGCCCATGTCCTCGCGTACGGCGTCACTCCACCAGGTCACGGCCACGTGGAAGCCATAGTCCATGGCGGACTTCTCGGCCCAGCCGCGCCACATGTGGTACGCGTCCATCAGGGGCTGCTGCGGGCTCGGGATCACGAAGTCGATGATCGACGTGGTGCCGCCGGCCAGTGCCGCCGCCGTGCCGCTGAAGAAGTCGTCCACCGCCACCGTGCCCATGAACGGCAGTTGCATATGGGTATGCGGATCGATGCCGCCAGGCATGACGTACTGGCCGCCGGCATCGACCACCTGCGCGCCGGCCGGGGCCTGCAGGTCATCACCCACACTGTGGATCTTGCCGTCCAGCGTCAGGACGTCGGCACGGAACTGGCGGTCAGCGTTGACCACCGTACCACCGCGAATCAGGATTGCGCTCATGAAAGTCTCCAAGGTTGCGAAATAACAAACATGATAGGCCTCAAACCGTGACCGCCGTCTTGAAAGTAGCTCATTGGGCCCCCACGCTTGTCACTGCCCCGGCGTCGGCAGCAGCCGACGACGCAGGTACTGCGCTGCCCCCCGAGGGGGCCTTCGCGCCTTGGGGCGGCCCGGCGGCGCTCATCGGGTTGTTCGGATGTGTCGTCCAGTTGGCGTATTCCCCCTTGACGGCGTGGCCGGTGCGTTTGTCAATCTCACCCGCAGCCAGCACCCGCATGGACAAAGTGTCGGGCACCGGGCAGATCGACACGCACAGATTGCAGCCCACACACTCGTCTTCCTCGATCTCGAAATGCCGTTTGCCGTCCTTCATCGCGCTGATGGCCTGGTGCGACGTGTCTTCACAGGCGGCGTAACAGCGGCCGCACTGTATGCAGTTGTCCTGGTTGATGACCGCTTTTTCGACATGGTTGAGGTTGAGGTTGCTCCAGCCGGTGATCGACGGCACCGCTTTGCCGACCATCTGCGCGACGCTGGTGTAGCCCTGTTCGTCCATGAAGTTGGACAGGCCGTCACACATGTCCTGGACAATTTTGAAGCCGTAGACCATTGCCGCAGTGCACACCTGTACCGTTCCGCTGCCCAGGGCGATGAACTCGGCCGCGTCGCGCCAGTTGTTGATGCCGCCGATGCCGGAGATCGGCAGGCCGGCTGTCTGCGGGTCGCGTGCGATCTCGGCCACCATGTTGAGCGCAATCGGCTTGACCGCCGTGCCGCAATAACCGCCGTGCGAGCCCTGGGCGCCGACGCTGGGCACCATGCGCATGGTCTCCAGGTTCACGCCCATCACCGAGTTGATGGTGTTGATCAGCGACACCGCGTCGGCCCCGCCTTTCTTGGCGGCGCGTGCCGGGTATCGGATGTCGGTGATGTTGGGCGTGAGCTTCACGATCACCGGCAATTTGCTGTACGTCTTGCACCAGCGCGCCACCATCTCGATGTATTCGGGCACCTGGCCGACCGACGAGCCCATGCCGCGTTCGCTCATGCCATGCGGGCAGCCGAAATTGAGCTCGATGCCATCGCAACCCGTGTCTTCCACGCGGGGCAGGATGTTTTTCCACGCCTGTTCTTCACACGGCACCATCAGGGACACCACCATGGCGCGGTCTGGCCAGGCGCGCTTGACGCGGCGGATCTCGTCCAGGTTGATCTGCAGTGGCCGGTCGGTGATGAGCTCGATGTTGTTGAAGCCGATCACGCGGCGGTCACCACCCATCAGGGCGGCGTAACGCGGGCCATGCACGTTGACGATTGGCGGGTCTTCCCCCAGCGTCTTCCACACCACGCCGCCCCAGCCGGCCTCGAAGGCCCGCACCACGTTGTATTCCTTGTCTGACGGAGGCGCGGATGCGAGCCAGAACGGGTTGGGGCTCTTGATGCCCAGGAACTCGGTATGCAGATTTGCCATCGTTCGGCTCCAGATTCTTGTGTCGGTTGGCGGCGCGGCAGCTCAGGCCGTCAGCATGGCGTGTATCGAGAGGGCTGCCACTTTGCCATGTTCTACCGCTTCCACGGTCAGGTCGCGCCCGCCGACACGGCAGTCACCACCGGCCCAAATCTTTGGATGCGAGCTGCGCCCGTGCGCGTCGGTGCGGATGCGTCCGTCCTGTAGTTCCACCATGGCAGCCATTGGTTGGCCGACGAAAGTCTGGCCGATGGCCTTGAGCACGCTGTCCGCCGCCAGGGTAAAGGTCTCGCCGGTCTGCACCAATTTGCCGCCCTCGACCCGGGTGTTTGCGAAACGCATGCCCGTAACGTGGCCGCCTTCACTGAGTACCTCTTTGGGCGTCGCCCAATGCCGGATGGTGACTCCATTTTGCTGCGCCCAGTGTTGTTCGTGGCCCGAGGCCGACATGGCATCCGGGCCGCGCCGGTAGACCATGGTTACTTCTTCGGCGCCCAGTTTCCTGGACTGCACGGCTGCGTCGACCGCGGTCATGCCGCCACCAATCACCACCACCTTGCGTCCGACCGGCACCCGCGAAAAGTCGCTGGCCTGGCGCAACTCGGCGATGAATTCCACCGCGTTGCGCAGTCCGGTGGCAACCGGCTCCTGTATGCCTATGCTGTTGACGCCGGCCAGGCCCAGCCCGAGAAACACCGCGTCATATTGCCGCGCCAGATCAACCAGTTGTACGTCCCGGCCCAGAGCCGTGTTGCTGCGAATCTCGATGCCACCGATGGACAGCAACCAGGCGACTTCTTTCTGCGCAAAGTTGTCCACCGTCTTGTAGGTCGCCAGGCCGTATTCATTGAGCCCGCCCGGTTTGGGCTGGTTGTCCAGCACCACTACCTCGTGGCCGAGGCGCGCCAGTCCATGGGCGCAGGCCAGGCCGGCCGGGCCGGCACCCACCACGGCAACCCGGCGCCCGGTGGCTCCGGCCCGGGTGAACAAGGGCGCTCCCGGTTTGGCGAAGTAGGCATCGGTGGCAAAGCGCTGCAGTTGCCCGATCTCCACTGGCTTGTCTTCGTTGCTGTTGCGCACGCAGGCCTGCTCACACAGCACCTCGGTCGGGCAGACCCGGGCACACATGCCGCCCAGCGGGTTGGCGCTCAAAATGGCGTGGGCCGAGCCGCGGATATTGCCGTCGGCAATACGCTGGATGAAACTGGGCACGTCGATGCCGGTGGGGCAGGCGGTCTGGCAGGGGGCGTCGTAGCAGTAATAACAACGATCTGCCTCGATGCGTGCCTGCGCCAAGCTGAGCGGCGCGTGCGAGTCGCAAAAGTTGCGCTCGTAGTCACTGGCCGACAGTCGGCCAGCCCGGATGTCTGAAGGAGTCGTCATAAAACTTACCAAGTGGTAAACAACTGTGAATTTCACCCTGAACGCTGCACCGATTCAACTGGGGTTTACCCGCGCTGGATCACGCAAGAGTAGCGCCAATAAGTGCCCGGGTTTGGAGCTACCATGCCCGACTATGGTCACCAGAAGCAAGCGCCCCAGCAGCAGCCGAAGCGACACGCGGGAGCGCCTGGAGCAGGAAATTCTGGAAGCCGCGAAACGACTGTTTGCAATCCGCGGCTTTGGTGGTGTATCGCTGGACCATATCGCCCGCGAAGTCGGCACGGCCAAGCAGAATCTGTTGTATTACTTCTCCAGCAAGGAAGCCCTGTATCGGCGCGTTCTGCATGGCGTGTTGGACGTGTGGTTGTCTTATATGGCGGCGATCGCCCACAACGCTGACGACCCCGAGATGGCGCTGCGCAAATACATCGCCGGCAAACTGCGTTTTTCGCGCGAGCACCCCCATGACTCTCGCGTCTATGCCAACGAGGTGATATCCGGTGCGCCGCTGTTTTCGCAGGAAATCCGGGACCGCGTCTTGCCAGCCCTGCAGGCCGACATCGCCGTGTTCAACCGCTGGGCCGAGCTCGGCGTCTGTCGCCCGGTGGACGCGGCGCACCTGATGGTGGTGTTGTGGGCATCGACCCAGGCTTATGCTGATTTCGCCAGCCAGATCTGCCTGGTGCTGGGAAAGGCTGAACTGGAAGACGCCGACTTTGCGGCGGCCGAGGCGCTGCTCGTGGATATGGTGTTGCGGGCGGTGCTGAAACGGCCCTAAGTTGCTTCGCACTGCGGTGTGATGTCAGCCATGCCGACAGGCTGCAACTGACGGCGTAGTTCCTGCACCGGCGCGCTGCCACGACGGCAGCGATGCGGCCACCAAACACCTGCATGGCATGGGCCAGGTCCACATGGGTGGCTTCGCCGTTCAGGTTGGCCGAGGTGCCGACTCATGCTCGCCACCCGGTCCAGGTGGTCGGTGCGGCGGTTGTCCAGAAGCTCGGTGCGGTAGCTTCGCGAAGTGCGTGCATGTTTGGTGCTTTGTGCTGTCTCGGGTGGATGCGATTTTTGTTTTGCCAAAATTTGCCAAAACTGCTACGCTTGGATTCATGACGACCATGAACATTTCATTGCCTGATGGCCTTAAGGCCTTTGTCGACGAGCGCGTGCAGACAGAGGGTTATGGCACGTCCAGCGAATACGTGCGCGAACTGATTCGCCGCGACAAGAACAGGACGCGATTTCGAGAACACTTGCTTGCCGGGGTCCGCTCCGGTGTGGCTGGCCCGATGGATACGGCGTACTTCGCCATGCTGCGCCAGAGTTCGACAAAGCCCGAGCGCAAGCAGGACTGATCAAGTTGCCAAAACAGGCGCTACGCAGCGCGCTGGCGCAGGCAGACATCGAAGACGCGTTGGCCTATTACCTCGTCGAGGCACCGCATATGGCAGGCGCTTTCGTCAATGCCTTGGAGGGTGCGGTGACCCATATTGAACGCGCACCGGGCACCGGCTCACTGCGGTATGCACATGAGCTGGACATGCCGGGTTTGCGGTTTTGGGGCTTGCGCAAGTTCCCGTACAGCATTTTCTACTTGGAGTTCGAGCATCACTTGTTGGTGAACCGCCTGGTACACATGAGCCGGGATATACCGGCTTCGCTGTAGCCAGGATGGCAACGGTACCGACCTGAGTGCTTGTTATCCAAAGTAACGCGCATCCAGCGTCGAGCGCCACGCTTGATCGAATACCAGGTCGCAGACGACGCTGTGGCGCTCGCCGATCAGTTCTACCTCTCCCGCCCGTGTCAGGGATTCATCCGCGAACACCTGCGTCAGACGCTCCAGCAACTGCCGTTTG
>JANLVB010000154.1:0-3089 GCA_031363785.1 Betaproteobacteria bacterium | reverse complement strand
GCGGGCCTGGCAACCTTCGGTTGATGGATCTTGGACATAACTACCTCGTTGCTCACTGATTTCTCGGAGCCAGGTGCAGCATGTCATATTGGTACAGGGGGGAAGCGCATTTGAATTCCTTTCTGCGCTATTATTGACTCGCCCAACCAGCTACCACTCCGAAAGGGATATGACATGGCACACAAGCACACAGGCGGATGCGCACATCACGAAACTTATTCCGACAAGGAGCCGATCGACAATCACACTTGTCACTGCTCGGTCTGCAAGGGCGTCACCGGGCAACCCACCACGCATGTCGTTTTTTTCAAACACGATGATCTCGCCGTGGCTGGTGCCGGCAGCCTGAAACGCATGCCGTTCAACGCCAAGAATCCGGGTGGCCCGCTGGAATTGTGCGTGTGCGAATCCTGCGGTACGCCCATCATGCTTGACGACAAGCAGAAGCGCATTCGCGTCGTCGTGCCGAATCTGATGGGTTATGACGCCAACAACCTGCCGGCGACGTATCACGCATTCTATGACCCCGCCACCGGCGTACCCAGGCCGAATGATGGACGCCCTGTCCATGAAGGACTGCGGCCTGATTTCGTTTGGCCACAAGGCGCCTGACCGCAGTCAAGGCGAAGTATCGTCCAGGCCCGGGCGCTCCCTGGGCTTTTTCTTGTGTGCCAGGGACGACGCATCGACCAACCCGCAGATTGGTGGCCCCGGTTCGGCACCCCTGTTTGATATGCTCAACGGCAGCGCTGCGTCGTGATGGCGTGGCCCGAGTCACCATCATAAGAGGACGGTGCCGATGTGCAGATTCCTGGCCTACCTGGGTGAGCCGATCTTCCTGGAGGATCTGGTGTGCAAGCCCAGCCACTCGCTGGTGCGCCAGAGCCTGCGAGCCGTCGAGGCGAAAACCGTGACCAACGGGGATGGCTTCGGAGTCGGCTGGTACGGTGAGCGGCCTGCACCCGGTGTCTACCATGAAGTGATGCCGGCGTGGTCGGATCAAAATCTGCTGGCCCTGTGCGCCAATGTGCGCTCGCGACTGTTCTTTGCGCATGTGCGTGCTGCCACTGCGGGCGGCATTGCACGCCAGAACTGCCACCCGTTCCAGTTCGGCCCCTACATGTTTATCCATAACGGGCAGGTCGGCGGCTTTTCGCAGGTCCGCCGCGCCATGGAGACCTGGCTACCCGATGCGCTGTACGAACACCGATCCGGTGGGACCGATTCGGAGCTGTTGTTTTTGCTGATCGTCGCGCGCATACAGGGCGGCGTGCCGGTGCCCGAGGCCGTCATGTCTGTACTGCGCGAAACGGTGCAGCAGATGAAGTCGAAAGCCGTCGACGCGCCGCTGCGATTTGCCGCAGCCCTGGCCGACGGCGAGCAGGTGTGGGCGTTTCGGTGGGCCAGCGACGATGCTCCGCCAACCCTCTACCTCAAGCCGCAGGTCGGCGGCTGGGCGGTGGCGTCCGAGCCCCTGGGCGACGATGCTGAGGCCTGGTCGCCGATTCCGCCGCAGCAGATGATCCACCTGCGCGACGGTGCGCAACATGTCTGTGCGCTGGGCTGACACAGGCTCGCCTTCACGCCCTGCCCGGCGGGTCTGCGCCGCATGCGCATTGCGCCCGGCCTTTGCGTTGGGCTTGCGTGCGGTACCACCGGGCCGTGAGGCATGTGGTCAAATTGCCGCTGCTCAGACACGCTCGGCAAAGATGGCACCGTCAGGCTGTTGTACGAGGACCTAATCTTTGTTCCTCTCGTTTTGTCGTCCCGGCTTCAGCCTGCACACGGCCAAGCCCAAGTGACGGCAGGGCATCTACACTACCCCAAGATGTTGTCCACACGGCCAAGGAGACTCCAACGTGACGGATATTGTGCTTTCGCAACTGAGTGACCCGTTTCGCATCGGCCTCATCATCGCCCTTGTGGTCACCATGTTCAGAACATCCGCTGTGACCGGGCGCGCTTTGCCTCTGGTTTTGGGCGTGGTGTTTGTAGCGGTGATTCTGCCCACCACCATGCCCAGCGGCACGGCCAGTCAAAGCAATGCAATTTTCGCCGGGCTGGTGTCGAATCTGATCATATTGGGAGTGGTCCTGGCCATTGCCGCGCTGATCGCCCGGCTGCGCCGTTGAACCAAAAAAAAGGCCGGGAACCCGAAGGCCCCGGCCTGGCGTTCGGATTCAGGTTCAGGGAGCGGAGTCGCCGGCAAAAATGTCCTTCTTGTGGGTGCCACCCGGCACAAACAACGTGCCGACCACCACCGTCATGACAGCAATCACGATGGCGTACCACAACCCTGAGTAGATGTTGCCGGTCTGGGCCGAGATCGCAAAAGCGGTCGCTGGCATCAGGCCACCGAACCAGCCGTTGCCAATGTGATACGGCAGCGACAGCCCGGAGTAGCGGATGCGGGTCGGGAACAATTCGACCAGCATGGCGGCGATCGGGCCGTAGACCATCGTCACCAGGATCACGAGGTAGGTCAGGATAAGGATGATCGTCAGCTTCTGTGCCGTGAAGATGTCGACGAAGTTCTGAGCCTTTGCGATGGTGGTGTTGTCGGCCGGCACCATGGGGTAACCTGCCTGCTTCAGTGCAGCGTTCAAGGTGGAGTCGAAGGTGGCCTTGGCCTTTTTAAGCTCCTCACCGGTCAGTTTGCCTGCGTCATATGACTGGATGGCCGTTTCGCCGACCTTCACCACTGCCAGCGCACCAGTTGCTGCGCCTTCAATGGTGTCGTAGTTCACCGAGGTCCGCGCCAACTGCGCCTTGGCGATGTCGCAGGAGGAGGTGAACTTGACCGTCCCGGTGGGGTTGAACTGGAACGAACAGTCTTGTGCGTTCACGGTCACCGAGACTTTGGTCTGGTGCGCTTTGTGGATCGCCGGGTTCGCGGTCTTGGTCAGAAGGTTGAACACCGGCAGGAAGGTGATGGCAGCCAGCAGGCAGCCCGCCAGGATGATGGGTTTGCGGCCAATCCGGTCAGACAGCGCGCCAAAAAACAGGAAGCCGCCCGTACCCAGGATCAGCGACCAGGCGACCATCACGTTGGCGGTGAAGCTGTCGACCTTGATCACGTTCTGCATGAA
>JANLVB010000264.1:0-7965 GCA_031363785.1 Betaproteobacteria bacterium | reverse complement strand
GCCAACTGGTAGGCCACCACCGCCAGGGTGTCGGAATTGAATGGCCGCAACACCATCGTGGCGGGTAGCTCCTTCATCACATCCACGAACACCAGCAGCGCAGCGGCGGCGCTGGACCGTTTCAGCAACGGCCAGTGCACCCTGGTCAACAGCGCCAGGCCCGAGCTGCCCAGTGTGCGCGCCGAGTCGTCAAAACTTGCCGGGATGCGGGTGTAACCACTTTGCACCGACTGCAAGGCCACAGAACAAAACCGCACCAGATAGGCCCACACCAGCCCCAGGGAGGTCGCCGTCAACACCAGGCCAACCGACGAGCCTGGCCAAGCGGCTTGCAGCCACCCGAGAGGCAGCAACAGCCCGACCACGATCACCGCGCCGGGCACGGCGTAACCCAGGGCGACAACCTGGGCGACCGCCTGGATAAGCCGGTCGGTACGCCGACGCAGCGCAAACGCCAGCAGCACGGCCAGCAGCACCGACAACACGGCGGTGAGCAGACCCAGGCGCAGGCTGTTGAGCGACCACTGAAGAAATTTCCCCCATGGCAGCAGTTCCCAGTCAGCCGCCAGCGGGCGCAGCATGAACAGCACCGGCAACACGAAACCGGCCAGCACCGGCACGCCACACAGCAACCACACGAGCCATATGCTGCGGCCGTGCAGGCGCACCGGCTGCGCGTCGGCACCGGAGCCGGCCGCCCCGCGCGCCGATACAAAACGCATACGCCGCTGGGCATGACGCTCCAGGTGCAACAACACCGCGACCAGCGCCAGCAGCATGGTCGCGAGCTGGGCGGCGGCGATGCGGTTGTCCATCGCCAGCCAGGCCTTGTAGATCCCGGCGGTGAAGGTCTGGATGCCGAAGTAGCTGGAAACACCAAAGTCCGCCAGTGTCTCCATCAGTGCCAGCGCCATGCCAGCGGCCACCGCTGGCCGCGCCAGCGGCAATGCCACGCCGGTGATGCGCCGGCGCAATGGTGCACCGAGCAGACGCGCCGCCTCCATCAGGTGCGCTGCGCGCTCGCTCAAGGCACTGCGCGCCAACAGGTACACATAGGGGTACAGCGCAAAGGTGAACACCCATGCCGCACCGCCGACACTGCGAACCTCGGGCAGGACACGCCCCTGCGCGCCGGTCAGCGCACGCAGCACGGACTGTGCCGGCCCGCTGAACTGGAAGAAGTCGGTGTAGGCATAGGCCACCACATAGGCCGGCATGGCCAAGGGAAGCAGCAAGGCCCACTCCAGCGTGCGCCGACCGGGAAAGTCAAACAGCGTGACGGCAGCGGCGGTGGTGGTGCCGACCGCCACCACGCCAGCTCCGACCAGCAGACACAACACGACCGTTGTCAACACATAGTCGGGCAGCACCGTGCGCCCCATTTCCCCCAGGATTTGTGCCGTGCTGGCGTCCCACAAGGTCCACGAGGCCAACACGGTTAACACCGGCAGGCATAACAGCACGCCAAACAGGAGGAACAGGAATCGGGTGAGGCGCTGCAACGGAAGGGTAACCAGGTGGTTTCAGTGCAAATGAGAATTGTAATCATCTACAATCCATGGCATGTTTCTCGCGGTATCCCAGCTGCAGGTGCGTTATCCGGGGCTTGCGCGCGCGGCCGTCGACGGCGTCAGCCTCGGACTGCGCGCAGGCGACATCGGCGTACTGATTGGTCCCTCGGGCTGCGGCAAGACCACTTTGCTGCGTGCCGTCGCCGGGCTCGAGCCAGTCAGCGGCGGCGAGATTCGCCTGGCCGACCAATTGGTGAGCAGCACCCATTCCCTGGTGCCGGCGGAGTCGCGCCGCGTCGGCATGGTGTTCCAGGACTACGCACTGTTTCCGCACCTCGATGTGCGGCACAACGTCGGTTTTGGCGTCCACCATCTACCCAAGGTACAACGCCGTCAGCGTGTGGCCGAGGTATTGGAACTCGTCGGCCTGGCGAGCGAGGAGAAGCGTTATCCACACGAATTGTCCGGTGGCCAGCAGCAGCGCGTGGCCCTGGCGCGGGCGCTGGCGCCGTCTCCACGCCTGTTGCTGCTGGATGAACCATTCTCCAATCTGGACGTCGACCTGCGTGAGCGCCTGGCGCACGAGGTACGCGCCATCCTGAAGGCGGCCGGTGCCACCGCGCTGTTTGTGACGCACGACCAGCTCGAAGCGTTCGCCATCGGCGACGTGATCGGCGTCATGCACGAAGGCCATCTGCACCAGTGGGACGACGCCTATACCCTGTACCACCGTCCCGCCACCCGATTTGTCGCCGACTTCATAGGCCACGGCGTGTTCACGCCAGCGACGATTCGCGAGGAAGGCTCCCAGGTGGTGGTAGACACGGCACTCGGGCAACTCAGTGACGTGGCGGAATGCCCCCTGCCCTGCGCCTTTCCTTCGGGTCGATGTGACGTGCTGCTGCGCGCCGACGACATCGTGCATGACGACAATGCGCCGGTAAAGGCGCAGATCATGCGCAAGGCGTTTCGCGGCTCGGAGTTTCTCTACACCCTGCAACTGCGCAGCGGCGAAACCGTGCTGGCGCATGTGCCGAGCCACCATGACCACCGGGTCGGCGAGTGGATCGGCATCCGCGCCGAGGTCGACCACGTGGTCACCTTCAACCGGACTTGTCCGCTGGATGGCCGCGAAATGTGCCAGCTACCGTGCACCGCGCAGGGGCAGTGCGCGGCGCCGGTCACGTCCAGCCTGCGTCCACTACAAAGTCCTGCGCTGTAACCATGCGCGCCGTGTCGGCGGCAAGGAACATCACCATGTGCGCGATGTCGGCGCCGACAATACGACCGGGCAAGCACTGGTTCTCGTCCATCCTGCGCTCACCGGCTTCGTCCACCCACAGCTTGACCTGGCGCTCGGTCATCACCCAGCCGGGCACCACACAATTGACGCGGATGTTGTCGGGACCCAGTTCACGCGCCAGCACCCGCGTAAAACCCTGCATCGCCGATTTGCAGGTGGCATACACGGCGTAACCGGTGCCCTTGAACATCCAGCTCACCGAGCCCATGTTGATGATGGCGCCGCCGCCGGCTGCGCGCATGCTGCCGAGTACCGATTGCGTGGCAAAAAAATGTGGCCGGAAGTTGATCGCCACGCGCTGGTCGAAGTAGTCTGCCGTGACCGACTCCAGTGTGTGGCGCTGGTCGTCGGCCACATTGTTGACCAGCACATCGGCGCCG
The DNA here is from genome assembly GCA_031363785.1 of Betaproteobacteria bacterium. Classification (GTDB taxonomy): domain Bacteria; phylum Pseudomonadota; class Gammaproteobacteria; order Burkholderiales; family Burkholderiaceae_C; genus CAISIP01. The sequence goes on along the minus strand of JANLVB010000264.1, from coordinate 4,771 downwards.
CCCACGCGCTGCACCAGATCGGCCATGGCCAGCTGTAGTGCCGCCACGTCGGTCACATCGCAGTGGTGAAAATGCACCTGCTTCAGGCTGCTCGCCAGGGCCGCACCTGCCGCTGCATCCCGGTCCAGGAAACCGACCCTGCAACCCTGGGCGGCAAACGCTCGCACCATGTCGGCGCCAATGCCACTGGCGCCGCCGGTGATGAGCACACTGCGCCCCCGCAGGCTATGGAACTGGACGCCGGAAAAACGGACATCGGGAATTGCGCTGGAAACCATGTGCTGATAATCCTCAAGCCAAAGGACATGAGCTTAATGGTTTTTCCATACGTCTCAGGCCAACCCGCCGGCGCCCCAATTATTCGCGCTCGAACCCATGCTCCGAGAATTTCAGGGTCCGGCTGTTCTCGGTCACGATACGCACGATTTGGTCGGACGCGCCGTCAGGAATATGGGCCTCTATTTCAATACTGACACGCACGTTCGCGCCCACCAGAGCGGACAGGTGCGACACCACTTCTTCCGCGATGCGGCTTGCGTCGCGACCAACGCGTGTAGTGTCGAGCACGGCAGTGCCATGGAATCGTTTTGGTTTTGAGGCGTTCAGTGTTGGTGAACCCGACGATGGGCCACCCGTGGGGGTTGGACCCTGGGTGCCGCCGCCAGGCGACGCACCTAAAGCACCAGCGGGCGCTGGTGCCACGCATTCAGCGTCAAGCTGCGCACCCGCCACGTCGGGCTTTACCAGCAGGGCGGGTGCGTGCGCGTCGGTCAGTGTGACTACTTGTCCGCCACGCAAACTCTTGTAGCGGCTGCTTGCCTCGTCATAACTGTCGGCAAGGCCAAACCCATCTTGCGCCCAGGTCAACAGGCCCACTCCGTCGCGGATCGAGTCCAGCAGCACCTGCGAATGCTGCAACCGGGGCAGATACAGGTAGCGCGCAAAATCCTCCACCAATTGTTTCACGGTCACATGGTTGCCGCGCCACAGTGGGATGCCGTCCAGCTCCATACGCAGCCGCGACGGCCCGAAGCTGGTGAGCAGGTGTTCGTCGGCGCGCAGCTTCTTGCTGGCGCGAACCGCAAGCCCATCGGTGCCGGACAAGCGCAATGCCTCCCACTTCACCGCAGCAGCAGGCTTGTTTTGGACCGGAACCAGCAGCCACTGGTAGGTTTCAGGAAGCCTTGCCGTGACGGCGCTGTCAGCAGCAGTCCGTTGTGTCTCAGCCTGTGTCACCTGATAGGGCGACAGATTCAGGTTCTTCTGCTCTTTCAGGATGGATTCCCAAGCCAGATATTTGCGTGCAGCCTCCTCCAGGTCTTGCAAGCGCGTCTTGTCGGCTGCCAGGAAAACCAGGGTATTGCGGTACAAACGCGGCGTGTTGCCACGCGTTTCAAGTATTGCCTTGCAGATGAGTTCTGCCGCGCTGCTGCCTTCCTTGCTGTAAGGGTGGGTGCTTGCGAGCACAACCAGGCGTGCATCCAGATCGTCCGGCACGTCGGCACCACTTTGCGGCATGGGATGAATGCGAACAAAGTCCCCGCTGCGCCCAATGTCCTTGCGCAGCCGCTGGTCCAGTTCGTGCAGCACTTTGTCCGGGTCGCGTTTGAACTGTTCCGCACGATCCTCGGCCAGCTTGGTCACTGTGGGTTGGGTGGAGTACCAATAGTGCGGCCCGTCCTGGTACAGATAGGTGGCTGCCCCCGCCATGCGGCGCAGGGCATCGCCGAATACGGCGGGTGACTCACCTGGCATCACACAGCCCAGCTTGACGCGCCGGTCTTCAATACCCTTGTGCGCCGCTGCCGTGGTGGGCGCAGAACCCATGTAGATAGTGCGTGCAACGCGCCGACAGGCCGAGAACTTGCCGAGGTTGGGCACCTCGCTGTCCAGCTTGAGCGGCAGGGAGTTTGGCCCGTCCACGTCCTTCTCGATCACCGGCACCCAGTTGTCGGACAGATAACGCGTCAGCTCCGACTGCACACGCGGGTCGTCTATGGCCACATGGGCGGGCAGGATCAGCGGGTTGCGGTCGCCCTTTTCCCACAGGCTGTGGATGACTGCCGCCATCAGGCGCAACACACCGCGTGTGCGCTGGAACTTGATCAGCGTGGACCAATCCGTGTACAACCGGTCGAAGATCTCGGGGTGGATCGGGTACGCCATCTTGATGCGCTGCTCGTACTCCGACTCGCGGCACTCGGGCGGAAACTCGGCCTGTTGTGCGCGGTAAAAATCTGCAAAGGCGCGGGCCACCACATCACGGTCCCTGAACTGTGCCGGGTCTGACAGCGGCTTGAACAAGCGTCTGCGCACAATCTCGAAGCCTTCCTCGGCAGTGGCCGGGCGCCAGGACGACTCGACGCGCCCCACCACGTTGCGCAAACGCTCCAGTGCCTCGCGCCCGCGGGTGCCACCCACCTCCACATCGTCGGCCTGCCCGTGTGAAGAGCCGCCGGTATCCGAGGCTGGCAGACTGATTACCAGCAGGCAATTGCGCGCCAGCTTGGCCGACTCGGTCAGCACCTGGGCAAAGGAAAATTGCGTCTCGAAGCCGCCCGCCGGCAGGTCGCTCTGGTCATGCAACTGCCGTGCATAAGCCACCCATTCGTCAATCAGAACAATACACGGCCCGTAGTCGTTGAACAACTCACGCAACACGTCGCCGGGGCTGGTGGCCTTCTCGTCATCGGCCTGGATGCGGGCATAGGCCTTCTTGCCACCCCAACTGCCACGCCAACTCGCCCCACAAGGTATGCACCACGGTGCCGTCCGCCTTGGTGCCCGGATTGCCAGGTGAAATCTTGTTGCCCACCAACACCACGCGTTTGGCGGCGGGTAACTTGCTGGCCCCGGCAGCCGCCATCACGGCGTCGATGCCTGCCAGTTCACTTGGCGCGATGCCCGAGAACAGGTGGTACAGCGCCAGCATGGAATGCGTCTTGCCGCCGCCAAAGTTGGTCTGTAACTGCAGCACCGGGTCACCACCACCGACGGTCAAGCGGCGAACTGCACCCACCAGCATGTCGGTCAGGCTGGCGGTCAGATAGGTACGGCGGAAGAATTCCACCGGGTTGCGGTATTCGTCGCTGCCTTCACCCAGATGCACCTGCCACAGGTCGGCCGCGAACTCGGCCTGCTGATAACGCCCACTGGCCACGTCTTCATGCGGCATCACCACTTCGCGCCAGGGCTTGAGGCTGCCCGTCACACCACTCTCGATGGCAGTGCTGGCCGACTTGCGCTTCTCGCTGCGCGACTGCTCGTCGAAACGCACCCGCAGCAGCTCCATCTTCATCTTCTCCACATCATCCGCCTGGGTGGCGGACACAGCGGCTAGCAGACGCCCAGCCGAATCCAGCGCCCGGTAAGCGTCATCCCCTGTCATCGGTTGTTGATGTGCCCACTTGTTTCGCCAGTCACGAATCTCTGACACCAAACTGCGTTCGGCGAACCCCAATGTCTTTCGAAAAACCTCATTCCAGGTTTCCCACATCAGCTTGAGCAAGGCCGCGGCATCCCACTCGCCAATGCTCTTGTTGCCAAGATTCGGGTCGTCAACGAATCCTTTCACCTTGGCCATGGAAAGCGTGTTCACCGCAATGGCAGCCTTGATCTCGCGCTCCACAAACGGCCCCAGCCCGGTTTTCAGAAGCTCCAGCGCTTTGCCTACGCGTTCGTGGTTGGTGATGGCCATTTGGTCTTACTCTGCCCCGAGGGCAGCTTTCAATTGCTCAAGCATGGGTGGGAGTGCAAGCTGCACCGTGTCCCACAAAATGTCCGGGTTGATGTCGAAACAGGCGTGCACGAGACGATTGCGCATGCCGATGATCTGAGGCCATGGCAAGCCGGCAATTTCTTCCCGCCCTGCCTCGGTCACCTTGGACGCCGCTTCGCCCACGATCTCCACAGCCCGCGTCAAGGCAAGGAGCAGCATCGGGTCTCCCGCCAGATCAACCCGATCACGCCCCCGGATGAAGCCCAGCGCCTGTTCGGCCGCTTCGACCATGTGGGTTACGCGCCAACGGTCATCCGGCGTCATATTGCACCTGGGCCGTGCGAACCACTTCATCGCGAAAATAGCGACTCAAGTCCTGCGGTGTGCGCACATCGACCCTTCGCCCGCCCAAGGCCTGGGACAAATCGATCTCGATCTGCGCAATGTCGAACAGGGTGGGCCGCGCATCGGGGAAGAATTCCACCAACAAGTCGATATCGCTGTCAGGCCCAGCGGTGCCCTTCATCTGCGAGCCGAACAGGGCCAGACGGCGGATGCGATTTGCCTCGCACACCTGGGTGATCGTGGCTTCGGCGGCATGCAGGCTAGGGTGCATAGCCATGAACCTTGCCGTCCGATGCTGCACGCCAGGCGAGTGTGCTGGTGACCAACTTTTGACGCTCAAACGCGTCGGCACCCATCACCACCACATCGGCCGGAATCAAGCGTTGCCCCAGCAAGGTCGACAGCCGCACCATCTCTGCATGGCGGTCGGGGACGTCCGGCTCGATCACCAGAAGATCGATGTCGCTGTCTGCTCTGGCGTCGCCGTGCGCCTGCGAACCGAACACAATCATCCGGCTTCCCGCAGGCAACATTCCGGCGAGACAACGCGTTGCTTCGTCAATCCAGTCCATCGATCACCTCGTGCATCATGCTTCCTCAAACATACTCATACTGTCTGCTCTTCGCCCCCCCCGCCGGCTATCTCATTTTCTTCACGCCACCCTTGCGCCGCAACCCCAAGCCGGCCAGGTACAAGTCGGGGGCATC
>JANLVB010000120.1:0-13906 GCA_031363785.1 Betaproteobacteria bacterium | reverse complement strand
GCCGGGATTCAGGGAATGGAATTAAGTCGGTCCCTCGGCATCCTCGCTGGAGGCTTGCCGTTTACCGTCGCGTTCAATGCCAAATTGCAGCCCATGCAACGAAAAATGGGCCGCCTCAGCCTCCAGGACTTACAGACCTGGGCTGCGATACCTTAACCTGCCAGGAGCAGAAACAGCTGCACGAAAGCGGCTCGGCGGTTACCTGCCGCAGACCTTGCAGCCCGCAGAAGTTTTTCATTTCAATGCAGATAATCTGAAATGCGGTATTTTCGTAACATTTTGGTGTAAATTCACCAACTACAAAAACATCAGATGTTGGAGACTGTATGGACCTGAGAAAACTCAAAACCCTGATCGACCTGGTGTCCGACTCCAATGTGTCAGAGCTGGAAATCACCGAGGCCGAAGGCAAGGTGCGCATCGTCAAAGCCATGGTGGGTGCGCCCGCACAGCAATATGCCACGCCCTTGTTCGCACCGGCGGCGCCAGTGGTCAGTGCGGCTGCTGCACCACCAGCGGAGGCGGCCATGCCGTCCCCGGTGACCGAACATGTCGTCAAATCTCCGATGGTCGGCACCTTCTACCGCTCAGCCTCGCCCGGGGCCAAGGCATTCGTTGAGGTCGGAGACCAGATCAAACAAGGCGAGACGATCTGTATTGTGGAGGCCATGAAGATTCTCAACGAGATCGAGTCCGACAAATCCGGAACCATCGCAAAAATCCTGTGTGACAACGGGCAGGCAGTGGAGTATGGCCAGCCGCTGTTCGTCGTAGCCTGAGTCCGGGCGCCGCCACCCATGTTCAAAAAAATACTGGTCGCCAACCGCGGCGAAATTGCCTTGCGCATCCAGCGCGCCTGCCGCGAACTCGGCGTGCGGGCGGTGATGGTCTATTCGGAAGCCGACCGGGAAGCCAAGTATGTGAAACTGGCTGAGGAGGCTGTGTGTATCGGGCCGGCACCGTCGGCCTTGAGCTACCTCAATATGCCGGCCATCATTTCAGCGGCCGAGGTGACCGACGCTGAAGCCATCCATCCCGGTTATGGTTTCCTGAGCGAGAACGCGGGTTTTGCCGAGCGGGTCGAGAAAAGCGGCTTCCAGTTCATCGGCCCGACCGCCGAATCGATCCGCATCATGGGCGACAAGGTGTCTGCCAAACAGACCATGATCAAGGCCGGCGTGCCCTGTGTTCCCGGCTCGGAAGGCGAGTTGCCGGACGATCCGGTGCAGGTTCGCCGTATCGCCAAGACGGTGGGTTATCCGGTGATCATCAAGGCCGCTGGCGGTGGTGGCGGGCGCGGCATGCGCGTAGTGCATACCGAAGCGGCATTGATCAACGCCGTGCAAATGACCAAGGCGGAGGCCGGTGCTGCATTCGGCAATCCCGCTGTGTACATGGAGAAGTTCCTGCAGAACCCGCGCCACATCGAAATCCAGATCATGGCGGACAAGTTCAAGAATGTGGTCTATCTTGGTGAACGCGACTGTTCCATGCAACGGCGCCACCAGAAGATCATTGAAGAGGCGCCAGCGCCGGGCATCGCGCGCAAGTTGATTGAACGCATTGGCGAGCGCTGCGTCACGGCCTGCAAGAAGATCGGCTACCGCGGTGCCGGCACATTCGAATTTTTGTACGAAAACGGCGAGTTCTACTTCATCGAGATGAATACGCGCGTGCAGGTGGAACACCCGGTGACGGAGCTGATCACGGGTGTCGACATCGTGAAGACGCAGATCATGGTCGCGGCTGGCGAGAAACTGCCCTTCACACAGCGCCAGATCGAGATCCGCGGGCATGCCATCGAGTGCCGCGTCAACGCCGAAGACCCGTACAAATTCGTCCCCTCGCCCGGGCGCATCACCATGTGGCATCCACCGGGCGGCCCCGGCGTGCGCGTGGATTCGCATGTCTACACCAACTATTTTGTGCCACCCAACTACGACTCGATGATAGGCAAGATCATCGTACATGGCGACACCCGGGAGCAGGCGCTGGCACGCATGCGCACGGCGCTGGGTGAGACTGTGGTGGAGGGCATCCATACCAATATAGCGTTGCACCGCGAATTGATGGTGGATGCACGCTTTTCTGCGGGTGGCACCAACATCCACTACCTGGAAGAGTGGCTGGTGCAACACAAACGCTAAGAACTTGTCCGCACCCGATGTTTGAACTCAACCTGCAGTGCCCGCAGGCGCAGGTAGAGTGGTTGGCCGACGCGTTGGAGGCGCTGCAGGCACAAAGCGTCAGCGTCGAGGATGCCGATGCCCTGACCGACGCCGAGCAGGCGCTGTTTGGCGAGCCCGGCATGGTACCTGAGCGTATCGGCTGGAACCAGTCGCGTGTGCGGGCCCTGTTCGCCACCAGCCTGGACGCCGAAGACGCGGCAGACACTCTGGCGCGGCGGGCCGCTTTCGCCGGCTGTGTGATGGTCGGCATCACGCCAGTGGCAGAACAGGACTGGGTGCGCCTGACGCAGTCGCAGTTTGCACCGGTCGCCGTTACCCCCGATTTCTGGATCGTACCGACCTGGCACGAACCACCGGCCAGGGCGCGCCGCGTCATCCGGCTCGACCCCGGCCTGGCATTTGGCACCGGAACCCATCCCACGACCAGCATGTGTCTGCGCTGGGTGGCGACGGTGGGCGCCGGGCAGGGACTGGGGCGGGTGCTGGACTACGGCTGCGGCTCCGGCATATTGGGAATTGCCGCCGCCTTGTTCGAAGCACAATCGGTGGATGCCGTTGACATCGACCCGGTGGCCGTAGCATCGGCCAGCTACAACGCCCGGGCCAATGGCGTCAGCATGCACTGCGCATTGCCCGACGCTGCCAGCGGGCGGTACCAGACGGTATTGGCCAACATCCTGGCCTCGCCACTCAAGGTGCTCGCGCCCTTGCTGTGTGCCCGATTGGCAGCTGGAGGCCGCCTGGTTCTGGCCGGTATCCTGGAGCGGCAGGCAGATGAGTTGGTACAGGCCTATGCACCGTTCGTGCGCCTGCAGTGCAGCGATGCGCAGGAGGGCTGGGTGCTGATGACCGCAACAGGCTGAATTGGCTACAAGGCGCATCTACAATCTGCGCGCGATGAGCCTGATCACCCGATGCACCAACTGCGAGACGCTGTTCAAGGTTGTGCCGGACCAGCTCAGGATTTCAGACGGATGGGTGCGTTGCGGTCAATGTGGTGAAGTTTTCGACGCCACCCTGGGCCTGATGGAAAGCGGGCCCGAGGTTCAACGGGATGCGACTCCAGCGGTTGAGGTGCACAGCGGCGGCGAGCCTGCACCAGCGCTGGCAGAGTCTCCAGTTAGCTTGCCTGGAGACGACGACCAGCCGGCCTCCGATGCCAACACACTGTCTGCGGTGTCAATTGCCGCGCCTGCCCATGTCGCGGCCGATGCAGCGCCGGGCGCTCCTGACTTCACCTTGCCCGATGTGCCGGAGCACACGCAGTTGTCGTTTATGCGCACACCAGCCGGCAAATCGGTGTGGCGCCATCCCGCGGTGCGTGCGGCGCTGGCATGCGCGTCGCTCGGCCTGGGCGCGTTGCTGGTGCTGCAGGTCGTGCACCATGAACGGGATCGTATTGCGGCAATGCAGCCCGCTGCCCGCCCGGCACTGACCGCCCTGTGCGCGCTCACCGGTTGCCGGCTCGCGCCGCTGCGGCAGATCGAGTCCATCGTCATCGACAGCTCGGTATTTGAACGTGTACGTGGCGACAACTACCGGCTCGGATTTTCGTTGCGCAACACCGCAGCGATCGCAATCGCCATGCCCGCAATCGAGCTCTCGGTCACCGATGCCCAGGACCAGACCCTGATCCGGCGGGTGTTCCTGCCAACCGAATTCGCCGCATCGACACCGGTACTGGGCGGCGCGGCGGAATGGAGCTCCAACCTCGTGCTGGGCGTCCAGACCAGCGCGCCCAGTGATCGGGTCACCGGTTACCGGCTGTTGATGTTTTATCCCTGAGGCCGACTGCCGGCGCTGGCGTTTCACAAAACAAAAAAGCCCGGCGCCTTTCGACACCGGGCTTGACTGAGCGTCGCAGCCTGTCAGGGCTTGCTGGCCGTAGGAAACGGCCAAGCGGCCTGTGGGTTCAGAGTAGTCTGAGCCGCAGGGGCAGCAACGGCAGCGGGAGCAGGCGCTGCCTTGGCAGCGGGTGCTTTCGCGGCTTTCTTCGCAGCCGGCTTCTTGGCTGCTTTCTTGGCGGCTGGCTTCTTGGCAGCGGCTTTCTTCGCCGGCGCCTTTTTGGCAGCAGCTTTCTTCGCCGGCGCCTTTTTCGCTGCGGCCTTTTTCGCCGGAGCTTTCTTCGCCGCGGCCTTTTTCGCAGGCGCCTTCTTAGCAGGCGCCTTCTTCGCGGCCGCATTTTTGGCTGGTGCAGCTTTCTTCGCTGGTGCAGCCTTCTTCGCTGGTGCGGCCTTTTTTGCGGCCGGTTTTTTTGCAGTTGCCATAATTTTCTCCTTGATCAAATAACAAAGAGCACTTCATGCGAGTTGGATTGCATGAAGCGATTCATGGTGTTGGGCATTGACCCAGCACAATGAACTCGGTAACACAAGCCGCCGCCACACCCAGCAGGTGTGGCCGGCGTCTTGTGAAATTGAAAAACCCCGAACATCGTGTCAATCAGTCCCAGGACAAAGCACCGCCAGACTGGTACTCGATCACACGGGTTTCAAAAAAGTTGCGTTCCTTCTTCAAATCAATCATTTCGCTCATCCACGGAAACGGGTTTTCCTCATTTGGATACAGCGGCTCAAGGCCAATCTGGGTCGCCCGCCGATTGGCGATATACCGCAGGTAACCCTTGAACATGGAAGCGTTCATCCCGAGCACACCACGCGGCATGGTGTCTTCGGCATATTTGTATTCCAGTGCCACAGCCTGGGCAAACAGGTCCTTGATCTCGGCCTTGAACGCAGCGGTCCACAACAGCGGGTTCTCGAGCTTGATCTGGTTGATCAGGTCGATGCCGAAGTTGCAATGCATGGACTCATCGCGCAGTATGTACTGGTATTGCTCGGCAGCACCGGTCATCTTGTTCTGCCGACCCAACGCCAGGATCTGCGTGAAACCGACGTAAAAGAACAGGCCCTCCATGAGGCAGGCAAACACAATCAGCGACTTCAGCAGCTTCTGGTCGTTTTCCAGCGTGCCGGTGGTGAAGTGCGGGTTGGTCAGGGTCTCGATGAACGGGATCAGGAACTGATCCTTGTTGCGGATAGATTCCACTTCGTTGTAGGCGCTGAAAATCTCGCTCTCATCGAGCCCCAGCGACTCCACAATGTACTGGTAGGCATGGGTGTGTATCGCTTCCTCGAAGGCCTGGCGCAGCAGAAACTGCCGACACTCCGGCGCCGTGATATGGCGATAACTGCCCAGCACAATATTGTTGGCGGCCAGCGAATCAGCGGTAACGAAGAAACCCAGGTTACGCTTCACGATACGCCGCTCATCCTCGGTCAGTCCGTTCGGGTCCTTCCACAAAGCGATGTCGCGCGTCATGTTGACTTCCTGCGGCATCCAGTGGTTGGCGCAACTCGCGAGGTATTTTTCCCAGGCCCATTTGTACTTGAAAGGAACCAGCTGGTTCACATCCGTCTTGCCATTGATGATGCGCTTGTCCGCGGCATTGACACGGCGCGGCGTCTGCACTGCAGCCGGTTTCGGCAACACTGCGTGTTGTGCGGGGGCCAGCGCCACGGCTTCATGCAGCGCAAGAACTTCAGAAAAATGGCGGGGTAGGTCCATCGGGCGGCTCGATGGCAAGCCGCGGTTGGGCAATGTTGGCGATGTGGGCTTGACTTCTTCGTCCCAGGTCAGCATAGATGTTTCCAATCAGCGAATTATCAGAGCAGCGGCGTGAAATGAAAAGTGTTCAGTCACATCACACCGTCATAGTGTTGTGCATTTGCATCGCATCGTGCGACACCATATACGCTGCGGCCGCAACTCACTGGCAGGCCTCGCAGGTGGGATCGTCAATGCCGCAGAACCTGATGTCTGTTGCGGCTTGCGTCGCCATCTGCAGCTGTGCCGTGACCGCTATCTTTTCCAGAGCACTCAGCGCCAGCGTGCCGCTTGGCCCGTCGCTGCCCGAAGACACGGAGTTCATGCGCCCGGCACTGACAGTGGACTTCTCGGCGTGGGTCGCCGACATGGTGCGCAAATAGTAGGTGGTCTTGAGTCCGCGCAGCCAGGCCAGCTTGTACGTGTCATCGAGTTTCTTGCCTGATGCACCAGCCATATAGATGTTGAGTGACTGCGCCTGGTCGATCCACTTCTGGCGGCGACCCGCAGCCTCGACCAGCCAATGGGCCTCGACCTCGAACGCCGTGGCGTAGAGCGACTTGATCTCTTCGGGCACGCGATCAATCGGGCGCAGCGAGCCATCAAAATGCTTCAGGTCCATGACCATCACATCGTCCCACAGGCCCAGACGCTTGAGGTCATGCACCAGGCAGGAGTTGATGATGGTGAACTCACCCGACAGGTTGGACTTCACCGACAGATTTCCGAAACACGGCTCGATCGATGCGTCGACACCGATGATGTTGGAAATCGTCGCCGTCGGCGCAATCGCCACGCAATTCGAGTTGCGCATGCCATCAGCGGCGATCTTGCGGCGCAAGGCGTCCCAGTCCATGGTGGAGGAGCGATCAACCTCCACAAAACCGCCACGCTCCCGCTCCAGCATGTCCAGCGTATCCATCGGCAATATGCCGCGGTCCCACAACGAGCCGGAGTAACTCGAATACCGGCCACGTTCACGCGCCAGTTCGGTAGACGCCCAGTAGGCGTAATAACAGACCGCCTCCATCGACTCATCGGCAAACTGCACCGCCTGCGCACTGGCGTAGGGTATGCGCAGTTTGTACAGGCTGTCCTGGAATGCCATCACGCCCAGCCCCACCGGGCGATGCCGTAAATTGGAGTCACGCGCCTTTTTCACCGCGTAATAATTGATGTCGATCACGTTGTCGAGCATGCGCATGGCTGTCGTGATCGTGCGTTGCAGCTTGGCATGGTCGATTGCGCCATCCTTGATGTGCCGCAGCAGATTGACCGAACCCAGGTTGCAGACCGCCGTCTCGGTGTCACTGGTGTTGAGGGTGATCTCGGTGCACAGGTTGGACGAATGCACGACACCGACATGTTGCTGCGGGGAACGCACGTTGCAGGCATCCTTGAAGGTGATCCATGGATGGCCGGTTTCAAACAGCATCGTCAGCATCTTGCGCCACAGGTCCGCCGCCGGCAGGGAACGTGCGGGTTTGATCTCGCCGCGCGCCGCCTTCTGCTCGTACACCACGTAGGCGCGCTCGAAATCGGCGCCAAAGCGGTCATGCAGGTCGGGCACGCTGGACGGAGAGAACAGGGTCCAGGAGCCCTTCTCCATGACACGGCGCATGAACAGGTCGGGAATCCAGTTCGCGGTATTCATGTCGTGTGTGCGCCGCCGGTCGTCCCCGGTGTTCTTGCGCAACTCCAGGAACTCTTCCAGGTCCAGATGCCAGGCTTCCAGATAGGTGCACACCGCGCCCTTGCGTTTGCCACCCTGGTTGACAGCAACCGCTGTGTCGTTGACCACCTTGAGAAACGGCACCACGCCCTGCGACTCGCCGTTGGTGCCCTTGATGTGTGAACCCAAAGCGCGCACGCGGGTCCAGTCGTTGCCCAGCCCGCCGGCAAACTTGGACAGCAGGGCGTTTTCCTTGATCGACTCGTAGATGCCATCCAGGTCGTCCGGCACCGTGGTCAGGTAACACGAGGAAAGTTGTGACCGCAGCGTGCCACTGTTGAACAGGGTGGGGGTGCTGGACATGAAGTCAAACGAGGAAAGAACTTCGTAGAATTCGATCGCCCGCGCCTCCCGGTCGATCTCATTGAGCGAGAGACCCATCGCCACTCGCATGAAGAATGCCTGGGGCAACTCGATGCGCGACTTCTCCACATGCAGGAAGTAGCGGTCATACAGGGTCTGCAGGCCCAGATAGTCAAATTGCAGATCGCGCGCCGATTTCAGCGCCGACCCCAGGCGGACCAGGTCAAACTGCAGCAGCCTCTCGTCCAGCAACTCGTTGTCCACACCCTTGCGGATGAATTGCGGGAAATACTCGACATAGGCCTGCGCCATGTCGGCCTGGATCACATCGCGACCCAGCACCTCATTGGCGATGGTATGAAACAACAAGCGCGCGGTGGCGTAGGTATAGTCCGGGTCCTTCTCGATCAAGGTGCGGGCAGCCAGCACCGAGGCCTTGTAGACCTCTTCCATGGGCACACCGTCGTACAGGTTGCGCAGGGTCTCCGCCAGGATCGGCCCGGGCCGCACATCGTCGCCCAGATTGGCGCAGGCAGCCACGACCAGCCCTTTCAACCGCTCCATGTCAAGCACCACGCGCCGGCCACCATCGATCACGTGCAAAGGCGGCGCTTCGGGGGTTGCCTGCTCCTGCTTGCGCAAGCGTTCCTGGGCGCGCTTCTCGCGGTACAACACATAGGCCCGGGCAATTTCATGGTGGCCACCACGCATCAGGCCGAGCTCCACATGGTCCTGCACATCCTCGATATGAAAGGTGCCGCCGCCCGGGCGTGAACGCATCAGGGCACGCATGACCGCCTGCGTGAGTTCGTCCACCACTTCGCGCACGCTGGCTGACGCCGCGCCCTGGGTTCCATGCACCGCCAGGAAGGCTTTCATCATGGCCACAGCGATCTTGTTCGGCTCGAACGGCACCACCGCGCCATTGCGCCGGATGATCTGGTACTGGCTCAGTGCACTTGGCGTCGCGCCGTGCAACGCCCCAACGGCCATAACCACACCCTCGCCAGCCCGGAAATCGGTAGGCGAATTCAAAACAGTTTGCATTATTTCCTCGTCTCTGACAGCGAATTCTTGGAGTTTTCAACCTCGGCCATGGACCATGACGGTGCTTTCCACTGGCACCTGCCCCACGGCCAGCACACACTATATATGGGGTCTGGGGCGAACACAAGCCACTACAGGTAGCGTATTTTCCCTCAGTTGCACAAATCCATCAAGTGCCCGTTGGTGTACTTTCGCGACCGGTTCGCACGCTGGTCGGTGCGACCGCCTGCAACACCAGGCAGGCCGCGGCGAGGGCGTTCAAAAACCAGGCGTGGCGCGCCCTGGCGGGTGAATCCGGCGGCTTGCCCGCATGCCTGCTGGCGATTGTCAGTCGACCCGCAAGCTCAGGTCGCTTCGTCGGTTGCATCACCGCCTTGCGGTGCGTCGATCTGCAGCCTGGCGATGCGGTAGCGCATCTGGCGCAGGCTCAGTCCCAGTCTGGCCGCGGCAGCAGTGCGGTTGAATCCGGTCTCGCGCAGCGTCTGCACCAGGATCTCGCGCTCCTGGCGATCAAGATGACTTTGCAGGTCGGTCGGCAATACCGACGGGGCTGCGCCGACACGTATCGCCGCGACCGCAACAGACAAGGGCGCTGGCATGGTGTGTGCACTCAGGATGTCGATCTGCAGGTCATTGCCTTCACTCAATGCCACTGCGCGGTGCAACAGATTTTCGAGTTCGCGCACATTGCCACGCAACGGCGCAAGGCAGATCTGCTCCAGCACACTGGGCGACAGGTTTGGCACCTCGATGCCCGACTCCTGGGCAATACGGGCCAACAAACTGCGACACAGCGCCGGCAGGTCGTCAAGCCTCTCACGCAACGGCGGAATCACCAGATCGATGACGTTGAGCCGGTAATACAGGTCCTGGCGAAACCGCCCTGACTGCACATCGGCAGCGAGGTCGCGGTGCGTGGCGCTGACGATGCGAACATCCACCGCCTCCTCCTGCGTCGCCCCGACGGCGCGTACACAGCGCTCCTGGATGGCGCGCAGCAGCTTCGATTGCATGGCCAGTGGCAATTCACCAATTTCGTCGAGGAACAGGGTGCCACCCTGCGCCGCCTGGAAAAATCCGTCACGGTCGCCAGAGGCTCCGGTGAAAGCTCCCTTGCGTGAGCCAAAAAACTCGGACTCCATCAGGGCCTCGGGAATGGCCGAACAATTGACTGCAACAAAAGGCCCGGAAAACCGGTGGCTGTTGGCATGTAATGCGCGCGCCACCAATTCCTTGCCGGTCCCGGACTCTCCGCTCACCAGCACCGGGGCCATGCTGCGCGCCACCTTGGCGACACGGTCCTTGACCGAGCGCATGGCAGCCGATTCACCGACCAGGCGCTGCAGCGCCGCCTCGCCGGCGCTTTGGAATGAGTCGGTCCGGCGCCGGTTCGCCACCCCGGGCGGCGCATTGGCCAGCGCATACCGGCGACCGGCCAAGGCCTGGTTGCGTGCGCCCGACACGGCGGCGGCAACCACCTGGCGCAGTTGCTTGAGGTCTACCGGCTTGGTCAGGTAGTCGAACGCGCCAGCCTTCAGAGATTCCACGGCGTTTTCCGCCGAACCGTAAGCTGTGATGACCACACAACGTTCTACCCGCCGCTGCTCACGCAGCCAATTCAGCAGGCTGGTGCCCAGACCATCGGGCAGGCGCATGTCGGTGATCACAACGTCAAAGCGGCGCGACTCCAGCAGCGCGCGGGCCTCCCCCAGGGCACCAACCCCCAGCACCGAATAACCCTCGCGCAACAGTGCCAGTTCGTACAACGTGCGCAGATCGGGCTCATCATCGAGCACCAGGATTTGCACGTCGGTCAGGGTCGGTTTTGCTGCCATGTGGTGACCGGTATTCTGGCAGAGCCTGTGCGTGGCACCGACATCTGGTCCATACACTCCAGCACGATCTCGAACTCGTTGCCGTCCACACGGCCATCGGGATCGGAGCGGCTGACACGTTCGAAAACAATCGAGGCCCCATGGCCTTCGCACAATTCGCGGCAGATGTACAGGCCCAGACCAGCGGAGCGGCTCTCGGAGGAAAAAAACGGTTCGAACAGGTGCCGCTGCACAGACTGCTCCATCGGCGGCCCATCACTCCACACACACAGCCGCATCTTGCCGCGCTGGCCGGAGTGCGTGGAGACGCGTATCGATCGCGCACCCATGCTTGCATAACGACGTGCGTTGTCGAGCAGGTTGACCAGGACACGGCGCAGGTGCTCGGCGTCAAACAGTACCGGCACGTTGCCGTCGCCGAGTTCAATCTGCAGCACCGCGTGGCCAGGGCCGTGGTGCGCCCAGTCGCCGCAAATGCGCTCGACCGACTCGCCGAGCTTCAGCGATGACGGTGCCGCCCCCACGTCCGTGCCCGGCACGCGGGATATGTTCAGCACTTCATCGACGATGCGCTCCAGACGGCTGGCGTTTTGCTGCACCATCTGCGTCAGCTGACGCAGCCTGGGATCGACGATCGCCTCGTCGAGCAGCGCGTTTGCCTGCACGATGGCCGCCAGCGGGTTGCGGATCTCATGTGCAACCGCGGTGGACATACGGCCCATGCTGGCCAGCTTTTCGGTGCGCAAGCGCGCTTCCGCCTCGCGCTGGTCCTGCATGAATATCACGCACAGACTCTCGGCCTGGTTATCCACGGTGGAGGTCAGGCGGGTTCGCACCAGCACCGGCAGAGCTCCGGCGTCCGGCTGCGAAAACACCAGGCTCGTGCGTTGCGACTGGCCAGACACGAAACTGCTGCTGGCCAGACGCCCCAGCGCACCCCAGTGTGATTCGGAGGCGAGTTCAAACGGCACCTGCAAGGCCGACGCCTCGCGGCCCAGCATGCGGCTGGCGGAGGGATTTGCGGCCCACACGGTGCCTTCGATATCGACCACCAGCACGCCGTCCGTCATGGCCTCGATGACCAGTTCGTTGACCTGTCGCTGCACCCGGGCGGCGAGCTGGTTGCGCTGCGATATCTGCTCTTCGCTGGCCAGGCGGGCCGACAATTGCGTCGACAGGAAGGCGATCAGGAAGTAACCGGCACCGGTGAGTGCGCTCTGTGCGAACAGCGGGGCTGCGTCGCTGGACGGTTGCAGTGCCGTCAGCACCGCCTGGCCCAGCAACAACAGGCTGACCCCGGCCGCCGTACCCATCGCCAGCGGCAGCGACCCCAGCACCGACGCCAGCAGCACCGGCAAAGCCAGCAGCGGTGTGTAGTTGATGCCGACATGGCCCTGCACGTGCTGCAAAATGCCAAAAGCCACCACGTCCACGCCGATGGTGTAAAGCCACTGCGGATCGAAACTGCGCCCGAGCCGTCGTGGTCGCCCGAGCAGCCGTGTTGCCAGGGTGGCACACAGGTACAGGCCACACACCAGCACCAGCAGGCGATCAGGCGCCTGGCCGAGCGCAAACAGCGTCACCTGCAACAACAACAGAACCAGGCCGAGTGTCACCCGCGCGGTCATGAAGCCACGCCACAGGCGCACAAATTCATCCGGGCCGTGCGACCGATCCACACCGCCGGGCTGGCGGCGCAGGTCCAGCCAGGAGGAGGCGTCGCGGCTGCTCATCCCGGATCAGGCGTCAGGGTTCGGCCTGTTGGCGGTGCTGCGCCGTGCAGTAACGGCCTTGCCGGCCAACGACCAGGTCGGTTGCGGCGCAGTGCACACCGCAGAGATCACAACTCGCCATTTCTATGGCCTTGGTGTCAACCGGCTTGCTGCGTGGCGCAGGTGGTGGTTTTGGCGTGCCGCGGCTGGAACGCCAGAGAAAAAATCCTATCAGCAGCACGGCAAAAACGAGCAGGAATTTCATGTGTTGCGGCCCAGGACCACTTCCAGCACAAACCGCGAACCGACGTAGGCCAGCAACAGCAGACCACTGCCGGCATACAACATGCCGGTGGCACGGCGGCCGCGCCAGCCAAAACGCATCCGCCCCACCATCAATGCGGCAAACACCAGCCACGACAACACCGAGAACACCGACTTGTGGTCCCAGCGCAGCACCGCCCGCCCGCCATACAAGGCCTCGCCAAAAACCAGGGCTGACAGCAGCGTCACGGTCAGCAGCACAAAACCGGCCAATACAAACCGGAAGGTCAGCCGTTCCAGCGTCAGCAGGGGCAAACCGCCGCCTGGTGCTGCCGCCGCGCGCATGTTGTCCTCGGCACGGCCCATGACAACCGCATGCACCACGGCGACACCAAACAGGGCGTAAGAACCGATGCCCAACGCCAGATGCAGGGGTAACCAGCCCGAGGTGCGATCCGGCAACAGGCCACCGGGAAACACCCACGCCAACAGCACGGCCAATGCCCCCATCAGGCACAGGCTCCAGTGCCAGCGAAGTTGCGGGTAGAAGCGCATCTCGACCAGGTAGACGGCAGCGACCAGCCACGCCGTCACCGACAGCGCCGAGGCAAAGCCGAAACGCGGCAGGTCGCCGGCCAGGCCCGATAACAACAACAGGGCATGCAAGGCCCAGGCCAACATCAGCACGACTCCGGCCAGCCTGTCCTTGTGGGGTGGCAACAAGGCCGGAACCCCGTAGGCAAGCGCCGCCAGCAGCGTCAGCGTAGGGACGAGCGCGGACACACTGGCTAGAATCATGGGCACAGTTTAGCGTCTTGACAGCGGCCCGGCTTCGCCGGCCACGATGCGTCACGCCCTGCGCCGCACACCATCCATGGCTTCATCACTCTCCGACAAACTATCCCGTCTGGTCAAGGAAATCCGTGGCCAGGCCCGGATCACGGAATCCAACGTCGCCGACATGCTGCGCGAGGTCCGCATGGCGCTGCTGGAGGCCGACGTCGCGCTGCCGGTGGTGCGCGACCTCATCAACCGGGTGCGCGAAAAAGCCCTCGGTCAGGAAGTGCTGGGCTCGTTGTCACCCGGCCAGGCACTGGTGGGCATCGTGAATCGCGAACTGGCCGCCACCATGGGGGACGGCACGAACGACATCAACCTGGCAGCGCAACCACCGGCAGTCATCCTGATGGCCGGCCTTCAGGGCTCGGGCAAGACCAC
>JANLVB010000063.1:0-15353 GCA_031363785.1 Betaproteobacteria bacterium | reverse complement strand
GCACGGTGTTGAGTGGCCAGCACCAGCCCAAGCGGGCGCCGGCCAACGTCGCTGGTGTGTTGCGCGAAATCGACGATGCACGCGCCGAGGAGGCTGCCCGGCGCCTGCGGATGCAGGTGGCGCGCTGACCGCCTGCCTGCGCCGCTTCACGCTACAGCCGGCGGGTAGAAAGACTCCAGCTTCTCAGGCGTCGCGTACGCGACGCAGCGGCTGAAGTGGTCCATGCCGGCCTTGGGTGGGTCCATCGTAGCCATGTTCGCGCACAAGGGCGCCAGCAGCTCACACCACCAGCGGCTCCTCCTGCATGGCTTCGAGTTGCTCTTCCAGCATCTGCACCTGGCCTTGCCAGTAGTCGCTGCTGCCAAACCACGGAAAGTTGATTGGGAAGATCGGGTCGTCCCAGCGCCGCGCCAGCCAGGCGCTGTAATGGATCAGGCGCAAGGTGCGCAAGGGCTCGATCAATACCAGCTCGCGCCGGTCGAACGGGCGAAACTGCTCATACCCGTCAACCAGCAGGCCTAGCTGGCGCTGGCGCTGCTGGCGGTCGCCACTGAGCAGCATCCACAGGTCCTGCACCGCTGGGCCAGTGCGCGCATCGTCCAGATCGACAAAGTGTGGGCCGGGGCCGCTGGCCGCGGGCGCATCGATCGGCGTCCACAGAATGTTGCCGGGGTGGCAGTCGCCGTGCAGGCGCAGCAAGCGGACTGACTCGCCGCCGTCGGGCAACACGCCACCCGCCAACGCCGCATGTCTGCCGATGGCATCGATCGCCTGTTGCGACAGGCGTTCCCAGGCCGACTGCACATCCAGCGGCAGCTTGGCATTTGTCAGCAACCACTCGCGTTGCTCGATCGCAAAGGTCTGCACATTCAGCGCCGGGCGGTGAACAAACTCCTGCATGGCGCCGACACTGTGGATACGCGCCAGAAACCGGCCTATCCACTCCAGCACGTCGCCATCGTCGAGCTCGGGCGGGCGTCCGCCACGGCGTGGGCTGACACTGAAGGCGAAGCCGCCGAACTGGTGCAAGCTGCGCCCGTCGATGCGCATCGGGCCGACGGCGGGCACCTCGGCTGCCATCAAGGCATGCGAGAACACATGCTCCTCCAGAATCTGCGCTTCGCTCCAGCGCTCAGGGCGGTAGAACTTGGCCACCACAGCACTGCCATCTTCCAGTTGCACCTGGTAGACCCGGTTCTCGTAGGAGGACAGCGCCATCAGCCGACCGTCCCCGCGCAGGCCGACCGACTGCAGCGCATCGAGCACCAGATCCGGCGTCAGTGACTCGAAGGGATGTTTGCCGGACGGTACGTTGGGGGAGGACGCCATGCGCGGATTGTCGCGTGTCGCGAAATCACGGAGAATCAAGCTGCGTCTGCTTGCCTGCCTCGGCGTGCCGCCGGACGACTGCGCCACAACTTGCCAAGGCCGGATCAAGACCAGTATGACGACTGCAAAAGAAAGCCTGTACGAATCCCTGGAGGTCAGCCAGCGCGCAAGCGCCGCAGTGATCAAGGCCGCCTACCGCTGCCTGGTGCAGAT
This sequence comes from Betaproteobacteria bacterium, assembly GCA_031363785.1. Classification (GTDB taxonomy): domain Bacteria; phylum Pseudomonadota; class Gammaproteobacteria; order Burkholderiales; family Burkholderiaceae_C; genus CAISIP01. The sequence continues at coordinate 13,811 of JANLVB010000063.1, read as the reverse complement.
GCACCATCCCGACAAACACGGCGGGCATCCGTCGGCGGTGGAAAAGCTGGCCCGCATCAACCACGCCTATGCCGTGTTGTCGAGCCCTGAACAGCGTGCACGGTACGACGCTACCGCGGGCAACAGTACGCCGGACACGGACCGGCGTGGCGCCAGCGCCAGCCACGCTGCCGGTGCCGCCAGCCCGACTGCGGCACCCAAGCGTGGCGGTTCGCGCGCCTTTGCCTTTCGGCCTCTCACCGACCCCCTGGACGAGCGCTAATCGCACCGCTGCAGTCGGCCTTGCGATGTGCGCCGCAGCGCGGGTAAACCCTGTATTTCGTCGAGCCAATCCGCCCTAGACTAAGTTCAACTAAGAAAGTAAACGGAGACTGATTTGACCATTTCGAGCGTAAACGACGATAACCCACTGCTCGGCACCTGGTACCTGATTCGATGGGAAATCAGTTATGACGACGGGCGCGCGCCAAGCCTGCCGTTCGGTGCACAGGCCACCGGGCTGATCAGCTACAGCAGCGACGGCACCATGCAGGCCTGTATCGCTCGGGCACAGCGGCCACGCCTGTCCAGCGACAGTGTGCGCAGCGCGCCAGAGGCCGAGCGCCTGTCAGCGTTCGAGAGTTATTTCCAGTACGCAGGCCGCTATGCCCTGCGCGGCGAAGCCGGTGCACAACAAGTCGTACACACCGTTACACACGCGCTCAATCCCAATTTTGTCGGCACGCAGCAAGTGCGCGACATGTATTTCTCGGGCCACGGCCAGCTGACCCTGTCGGCGTCCGACCTGCTGGCGGGAACCACCGTGGCGCGCCACCACAAGCTGATGTGGGAGCGCAGGGCGCCATGAGCGACGCGCCGGGCCGCCCCAGACTAGCTCTCACCGCAGCGCGTAAGCGCGAAGGTACTCCAGTGAGCGAGCTGTTCAATACCCACCGCGAGCGCTTCGAAGCGGCACAAGCCGCCTGCCAGACGCGGCATTGCTGGAGCCCGTTCCCGGATCTGCCAGGCAAGTACCCGGATGCGGCGTCGGCGCAGGCGTGGGGTCTGGCCCGGTTCACTGGCCACCTGGGCACTTCGGCCAACCCGCGGGATTTTGTTTTGCCGCAGCCAGGCACCCTGGGCGCACTGGGCGAGGAGGTGTCGCCCTATACCCGCCAGCCACTGGGCATACGTTACCCACAGGCCGATATCGACAGCCTGTTTGCCGCGGCCACCCGGGCCATCGACGGCTGGGCCGCAGCCGCTGTGCCGACGCGTATTGGTGTGCTGATGCAGGTGGTGGATGTGATTTACCGTGACCACCTGTTCGAGGTCGCGCAGGCGGTCATGCACACTGCCGGGCAAAGCTACAACATGGCCTACGCCGGCTCGGGGGTGAATGCGCTGGACCGCGCCATCGAGGCTCTCGTCTACGCGGAGAAGGCCATGCAGGCGGTGACGCCGACGGCACGCTGGGAACGCCAGTTTGGCGCGTCGAAGATCGTGCTGGACAAGAGTTACCGCCTGGTGCCGCGCGGCGTCGCCGTGTGTTTCTCCTGCGCCAGTTTCCCGACCTGGAACGCCTGGCCGTCGATGATGGCCAGCCTGGCCACGGGTAACGCGGTCATCGTCAAGCCGCATCCGGCCACCGTGTTGCCGATGGCCATCACGGTGCGCGTGTTCCGTCAGGTGCTGCAGGCGGCCGGCTTCGATCCGAACCTGGTCACCATGGCGCTCGACAGCAGCGCCGAGCCGATTGGCAAGTTGCTTGTCAAGCACCCGCAGACGGCACTAGTCGATTTCACCGGCAGTGTGCAATTCGGCCAATGGGTCGAGCGCAACGCGCACCCGGCGCCCAGCTTCACCGAGACCGCCGGCTGCAACACCGTGCTGCTGGAGTCGGTGCAAGACCTCGACAGCGTATTGCGCAGCCTGGCCACCACCCTGTGTCTGTTCAGCGCCCAGATGTGTACCAGCCCGCAGAACATCTACATCCCGGCGCGCGGCGTGCTGACTGCGCAGGGGCTGGTTCCTCTGGATGAAGTGGCACGGCGGCTGGCTGACGCCGTGGCGGCACTCACCGCCGATCCGAAAAAGGCGGCGATGATCCTGGCTTGCATACAGTCCGACCAGACCCTGACCCTGGTGGAACAACTGCAGGCAGCCGGCGAGCAACGTGGCCGGGTGCTGCTGCGTCCCGCGCCTTATGATCATCCGGAGTTTCCTGCTGCGCGCACCAGCACACCCTTGATGCTGCAGGTCGGCAAAGACGCGCGCGACCTGTATGGCGCAGAGCGTTTTGGCCCGGTCAGCTTCATCATCGCCTGCGACAACGGCGCAGACGCGCTGCTCCAGGCCACTGGCGATGTCAAACAGTTCGGCGGCTTGACGGCCTTCCTGTATTCAACCGACGAGGCCTTTGTGGCCGAGGCCGAAGCCGCCTACTCCCGGGCCGGCGCGCAGCTCACCATCAACCTCACCGGCGCCATGCCGCTGAACTTTGCCGCCGCCTACAGCGACTACCACGTCACTGGTTTGAACCCGGCCGGCAACGCCAGCCTGACCGACCTGTCGTTTGTTGCCAACCGTTTTCGCATCACCCAGTCGCGCCGCCCGGCTGTGGCGTACGCCACCCCGGCCTGACGCATTCACACCAGGACAACAGCATGAACACCCGAACCGCTCCCGAAACACTGGCCCCGTTTGGCGAAGACTTCGGTCCGTTGCTGACCGGGGTCTACGCGCCGGTACACGAGGAACTGGAACTCAAGGACCTGAGGTTGATCAAGGGCGCCATCCCCGGGGACCTCAACGGCGTGTATCTGCGCGCTGGCCCGAATGCGCGCTACGCGCCCAATGGCCGTTACCACCCCTTCGACGGGGACGGCATGGTGCACGCGGCACATTTTGCGCAGGGCCAGCTCACCTACCGCAACCGCTGGGTGCAGACAGACGGTTTTGTCGAGGAACAACAAGTCGGCCAATCGACCCACTACGGTATCCGCGAAACCCTCAAGGGGCGGGGGGACAAGCGACTCAAGGACACTGCCAATACCGACCTGGTCGGGCACCGGGGTCGTGCGCTGGCGTTGTGGTACATGTCGGGCGACGCCTACGAGATCGACCCGATCACACTGAAGACCCTGGGCAAATCGGCCGCCATTGCGAACAGTGGCGGCAAGATATCGGCCCACGCCAAGGTGGATGAGATCACCGAAGAGATGATGTTCTTCGACTACGGCAACGACGCGCCCTTTATGCACTACGGCGTGGTTGGTGCGGATGGCAAGTTGGCCCACTATGTGCCGATAACCCTGCCCGGGCCGCGCTTGCCGCATGACATGGCGGTGACCGAGCACTATTCGGTGCTGCACGACCTGCCACTGTTCCATGACCACGAGGCGATGGCGCTGGGCCGCCACAAAATCGAGTTCCATCCCGAAATGCACAGCCGCTTCGGCGTGATCGCGCGTTATGGCGCTGGCGACAGCATCCGCTGGTTTGACTTCACGCCCTGTTACCTGTACCACGTCGTCAATGCCTGGGAAGACGGCGACTGGCTGGTAATGGTCGGTTGCCGCTATATGCCGACCATCGATGCGCAGGGCAACATCGACGCGCAGCGCACGGCCAAGAACGTGGCTGAGCTGGTGATGTGTGCCCGGCTGTGGGTCTGGAAGATGAACCTGAAGACCGGTGACACCGCCGAGCATGTGCTCAACGACCGCTTCAATGCCGAGTTCCCTACCTGCAACGCGCGCAAAACCGGCCGACGCACCCGCTACGGTTACCTGGTGGATCACTCCGATACGGTCACCCTGCAATGGGCTGGTGTGCGCAAGTTCGACCTGGAAAGTGGTGCTGACCTGGGCGGCTGGCGTGATGACCCGCAGCACAGCTGGTATTCCGAGCCCTGGTTTGCCGAGGCCGATGCGCCGCAATCCGAAGACCACGGGTATGTGATTGCCTTCCAGTGGAACGATGCACTCAAACGCCAGACGCTGGACATATTCGACGCCCGCGACCTGGCACGCGGACCGGTGGCACAGGTCGAACTGCCGCAGCGGCTGCCCACCGGCTTTCATGCCTGCTGGATCGAGCAGGACCGGCTGCAGGCGCAGCGCTGAAGCCGCCCAAGCAAACTTCTGGAACCAACATGCAGCTCAATGACCTGCCGATGCACGAGATACCGGCTCTGGACGGCAACAATGCGCCGGTGACCCGGGAGGCTGTGTTTGAAAACATGACGGTTTTGGGCGAAGTGCCGAAAGACCTGAACGGACTGTATGTGCGCAACGGACCGAACCCGTTTTTTGCGCCCGACTGGCGCTACCATGCGTACGATGGCGACGGCATGCTGCATGCCGTGCGTTTTCACAACGGCACGGTGACTTACCGCAACCGCTGGGTGCAAACCGAGGCGCTGCAAGAGGAGCGGCAGGCCGGGCAGGCGTTGTGGAAAGGCCTGAAGGAGCCGATGCGCGCAGATCGGCCGGATGAACCGCTGAAAAACACCTCCAACACCGATGTCAAGTACCACGCCGGTCGCCTCATCACCATGTGGTACCGCTCGGGCATGCCTTATGCGCTGGACCCGATGACGCTGGAAACCATTGGCAAGGCCGATTTCGACGGTGCCTTCGCCAAGATTTCCGCCCATTCGCGGCCCGACGAACACACCGGTGAATTGCTGTTTTTCGATTACAGCCTGACAGCGCCATTCATGGAATACGGCGTCATCGGCGCCGACCGACAGCTCAAGCACAAGATCGAGATACCGTTGCCCGGCCCACGCCTGCCACATGACATGGCGGTGACCGAGCACTACACCATCCTGCACGACTTTCCCTTGTGGCCGGACGCCGAGGCGCTGAAGGCGCGGCGTTACAAGGTGCGTTTTCATCCCGACCAGCCGACGCGTTTTGCGGTCGTGCCGCGGTATGGCGCCACCAGCGACATCCGCTGGTTCGAGGCCAAACCGTGCTACATGCTGCATGTGGTGAACGCCTGGGAAGAGGGGGACGAAGTGGTCATGGTCGGTACACCCTACCGCATCCACACCATGGCCGATGGGCAACCCGATGCGCGCCGGCTCGAACACACCATCAACCAGCGCCAGCGCGACTTCCTGCTGTACGAGTGGCGCTTCGACCTGAGGACCGGCACCACCCGTGAACGCGTCATTGATGACGTGCTCAATACCGAGTTTCCGGTCATCAACAGCGCGTACCAGGGCCGCAAGAACCGCTATTCGTACAACATCGTGTTCCCGCAAGGCGGCCGCGAGGAACCACGCTTCCCGGGCCTGGTGAAATACAACATCGACACCGGCGGATATCTCGCTTACAGCGCCGGGCCGCAGTATTTCTATAACGAGCCCGGCTTCGCGCCGCGCGACAACAGCCGGGGCGAAGACGACGGTTACCTGGTAACACCGGTCTGGAACCCGGTGGACCAGCGCTCGGAGATCCAGATCTTCGACTGCAAGGGTGCGCGTCTGGCCGAGGGTCCGATTGCCCGCATCCTGCTGCCGCAGCGTATGCCCCATGGGTTTCACGCCACTTTCGTAAGCCAGCGGACGCTGGAGCGCTGGAAATAGACCATGATTCTGGTGCCGCAAGACCGCATCGACGACTACACGGCCCGCGGCTGGTGGGGCCGCCAGACCCTCTGGCATTTGTTCGAAAAGCACCTGCTTGAGCGACCCGACGCCGAAGCCGTGGTGGATGCGCCGAATCGCGGCGAATTCGCCCATGGCGCAGCGCGGCGCCTGAGCTGGCGCGACCTGGGCCAGGAAGTGGACCGCCTGTGCCTGGTGCTGCTGGAGCAGGGAATAGGGCGCGACGACATCGTGCTGGTGATGTTGCCCAACTGCATCGAGCAGTTTGTCGTGTATCTGGCCTGTCTGCGCCTGGGCGTGGTGGTCACGCCGGTGCCGGTGCAGTACCGCGAACACGAGCTGGAACACATCCTGTCGTTGACCGAGGCCCGGGCGGTATGCACCTTCACGCATATCGGCCGGCCGGGTCACCAGCACCACAGCGGCGCCATGTTTTGCGCGCTGCGCACACGCCATGTCTCACTGCGCACCGTGCTGGCGTGGGGTGACGAAGCCTTGCAGGGTGTGGTGCATCTTGGCAACGGCGCCGCGTTACCGCTGGAGGCGGCGCAACAGCAACGGGTGGTCCAGGCCACCCGGGACGCCGCCATCGACGCCAATGACGTGGTGACGATCTGCTGGACCTCGGGCACGGAAGCCGCGCCCAAGGGTGTTCCGCGCAGCCACAACGAGTGGCTGATCGTGGCCCCCAGCATCATCGAAGCAGCACTCTTGCCAGCCCACGCGCGGCTGCTCAACCCCTTTCCGCTGGTCAACATGTCGGGCTTCTCCAGCGCCTTTGCGACCTGGCTGGTGCTCGGTGGCACGGTGGTGCAGCACCACCCGTTCAGCCTGCCGGTGTTCCTGCAACAGTTGCGCGGGGAGCACATCGACTACACCGTGGCGCCGCCCGCCATCCTGAACATGCTGCTGCACAACGAGAGTCTGCTGGCGGGCATCGACTTCCGGCGTCTGTGCCGCATCGGTTCTGGCTCGGCCCCGCTGGCGGAGTGGATGGTGCGTGGTTTCGCCGAAAAGTACGGCGTGCAGATCATCAACTATTTTGGCTCCAACGAAGGCGCCGCCCTGTCCGGCAGTGATGTTGACATAGCCGACCCCGCGATGCGGGCGCAATTCTTTCCGCGAGCCGGCGCGGCAGGGCACGAGTGGCGCATCTCGACCACACGCAAGATACGCACCCGGCTGGTAGACCTGGACACCGGCCTGGATATCACCCGCGCAGGACAAGCGGGCGAGCTGCGGTTTTCCGGGCCGACCGTGTTCAGCGGCTACTACCGCGCGCCCGACATGACAGTGAGGGCTTTTGACAACCAGGGGTATTACTGCACCGGCGACCTGTTCGAGATTGCAGGTGAGCGGCTGCAGTATTACCGCTACGTCGGCCGCTCCAAAGATCTGGTGATACGCGGTGGCATGAACATCTCGAGCGAGGAAATTGAGAGCCTGCTGGCGGCCTGCCCGGGTGTACGCGAGGTGGCGGTGGTCGGAGTTCCCGACACCATCCTGGGCGAGAAGTTGTGTGCCTGCGTTGTCGCGGCACCCGGCCATGAAGTGGGCTTGCGCTCGCTTACCGACTATTTGCGCGACGAACAGCAGGTGGCGGTATTCAAGCTGCCGGAGTACATCCTGCAACTCGACACCCTGCCGCGTAATCCGGTGGGCAAGATACTCAAGCGGGAATTGCGGCTGCAGGCACGTATGCTGGCGCCACAGGCCATGCCATGAAACCTGTGCTGCTGCTCATCCCGGGCATGTTCAATACCGGTGCGATCTGGGACCCGGTGCGCCAGTTCCTGGGTGACAGTGCCGAAGTGCGCGTCGCCGATGTGCTCACGCAAGACTCCATTTCCGCGATGGCCCGGGACGCCTGGCAATTGGTGGCCGGCCTGGAACCCGACAGGCCTCTGGTCGTCGCCGGTTTTTCCATGGGTGGTTATGTCGCCATCGAGATGATGGCGCAACGCCCGGGCGCAGTGCGCGGCCTGGCGATGATCGACAGTGCCGCCGCAGTCGAGACCGATCAATCCATGCTGGTCCGGGAAAAGACCATCAGCGCGCTGGAGCGCAATTTCGAACGCACAGTCGAGGGCATCATCAACTTCAGCCTGCACCCGAACAGCCTGGGGAACGCTGCGCTGGTTGACGGCATGCGCAGCATGATGCATGCGGTAGGTGCTGCGGGCGCAATTCGCCAGACGCGCGCCATCATGGCCCGCCGCGACCATCGCGCCCTGTTGTCCAAGTTGACGATGCCGACATCCATCATCTGCGGCCGTGACGACAAAGTCACGCCGCCGGCCTTGACCGAAGAACTCCAGACATTGCTGCCCCATGCGCAGGTGGAATGGATGGACGACGCCGGCCACCAGACCGTGCTGGAACAAGCCCCCGCCGTGGCACGCCACCTGACGGCGCTGTGCCAGCGCGCCACTGCCGCAGCAACAAGCGCCTTATTTTTGAACTCCAATCCGAAAGCCAAACCATGAAAAGACGCTACGCCCTGCAGGCTCTGACTGCCACCATTGCCACCACCTCGTGGTCCGCGGCTTTCGCCCAGAGTGCCGCCGACAGACCGATCCGCGTGGTGGTGCCGTTTGCTGCCGGCAATACGCTGGACACCGCGTTACGGCAGGTGGCCGAAGTGATCAAGCAAAACAGCGGACTGATCATCCTGGTGGATGCCAAGCCCGGTGGCTCGGGCATCATCGCCGCGCAAAACGTGATGCAGGCGGCGCCCGACGGCACGACCCTGCTGCTGGCCAATACCAGCATGTTCACCATCAATCCGCACACCTTCAGCAAGTTGCCATACGACCCGCAGAAGGACTTCAAGCCGGTCACCAACTTCCTGGGCGCGGCGATGGTGATGGCGGTGCATGCCAGTGTGCCGGCCAACAACGTGGCCGAGTTCGTGGCCTGGACCAAAGCCAATCCGGGCAAGGTGTCGTTTGCCTCGTTCACGGCCGGCAACTCTTCCCACTTCGCCGGTGTCATCCTGAACCAGCGTGCCGGCCTGGACATGACCCATGTGCCGTTCAACGGCACGCCACCGGCGGTGCAGAACCTGGTCGGCGGCCAGGTCAACGCCGCCTTTCTGCCTTTGCTGGCAGTCAAGCCGCATGTGGAGTCGGGCAAGGTCAAGCTGCTGGCCATCACCAGCCCGCAACGCTCGGCGCTGATGCCCGGCCTGGCCACCTTCCGCGAACAGGGTTATCCGGAGCTCGACATTTACATCTGGTCGTCCATCGTGGCTCCTGCCGGCACACCGGATGCCGTGATCACGCGCCTGAACACCGAGTTTGTGAAAGCCCTGCGCAGCGCCGAGATTCGCGACAAATGGTTTGCCATGGGTTTCGAGCCCCTGCCCTCCACACCCGAGGAGTTCACCCGCTACGCACAGGCGGAGTCCCGCCGCTGGGCCGAAGCGGTGCGCATCTCGGGCTTCAAGGCCGCAGAGTAGATGCAATTGCCGTGGCAGTGAAAAGTCACTCCTTCAACTTGCGTCTGCCGGTGTTTGCGGCGCCCATGTTCCTGATCTCCGGGCCAGAGCTGGTGCTCGCCGCCTGCCGCAGTGGCATCATCGGCGCCTTTCCGACACCCAATGCACGCCCGATCGCCCAGCTTGACGTGTGGATGCGGCAGATCACCGAAGGACTGGCTCGCGCACGCGACGAGCAGCCCTCATCCACCATCGGACCCTGGTGCGCCAACCTGGTCACGCATTCGTCCAATACACGGCTGGCAGAAGACCTGGCCCTGGTGGCGCACTACAAACCACCAGTTGTGGTCACCGCATTGGGCAGCCCGAAGCCGGCGATAGCGGTCGTGCATGGTTATGGCGGGCTGGTGTTCGCCGATGTGATCGGCATCGCGCTGGCAAAAAAAGCGGTGGCTGCGGGTGCCGACGGTCTGGCCTGCGTGTCAGCCGGTGCTGGCGGCCATACCGGCTTTTTGTCGCCATTGGCCTTTGTCAGCGCGGTGCGCGAGTTTTTCGACGGCCATGTGATCGTGGGTGGCGGCATCAGTGACGGCTGGGGGGTGGCCGGCGCCATCGCCAGCGGGGCCGATTTTGTCTACATGGGCACGCGTTTCATCCCGACCGAGGAGAGCATGGCACCCGCGGCTTACAAGCAGATGGTGGTGGACTGCAGCGTGGACGACCTGATCGTGAGCGCCAGCATTTCCGGCACGCCGGCGAGCTGGCTAAAACCCTCGATGGTCGCCAGCGGGCTGGACCCCGCCAACCTGCCCAACGCGCCGGGCCGGGCGTACGACAGCAACCAGGAATTCGCCGGCAAGAAGTGGACGACTGTCTGGGCCGCCGGCCAGGGCCTGGGAGCCAGCAAGATGATCGAACCGGTGGCAAGCATTGTTGATCAACTGGCGCGCGAATACGCACAAGCGCTCACCCGCATGAAGAGTTTGCCATGGATGGCAACACAAGGAGATCTAAATGCCTGAACCGGTCTACATCCTGGGTGGCTACCAGAGCGACTTTGCCAAAGTGTGGTCACGCCAGGGGCAGGATATCTCGGACATGACGCGCGAGGCGACACTCGGCGCGCTGCAACACAGTGGCGTGGAGCCGACCATGGTGCAGAGCATCCATGTGGGCAACGCCTTCGGCGAGCTGCAGCGACAACAGGCACACCTGGGGTCGATGGTGGCGCAGGTGGTGCCCGAGTTGTGGGGGGTGCCGGCGATGCGCCACGAGGGTGCCTGTGCCTCGTCGTCGCTCGGCGTGCTGAGCGCCATGGCCGAAATCGAGGCCGGTCGTTACGACTGCGTGCTGGTGCTGGGCGTGGAGGAATTCAAGAATCTGCCGGGTGATGTGGCATCACAAAACCAGAATGCGGCGGCCTGGCAGGGCCATGAAGACATAAGCTGCAAGTTCATGTGGCCGGCCACGTTCGGACTGCTGGCGCAGGAGTACGAGCGCCGCTACGGGCTGGACCGCAAGTACCTCAACCGCATCGCCGAACTGAACTACGGCAACGCCAAACACAACCCGCTGGCGCAGACCCGCAAGTGGAACTTCGACCCCTTGAGCTTCACCGACGACGACGAAGCCAACCCGGTCATCGAACCCGGCTCGCGCCGCCAGGACTGCGGCCAGATCACCGACGGCGCCTGCGCCGTGGTACTTGCCTCGGCCGCCTTCGCCCGTGAACACATGCGTCGGCGCGGCTCAAACATCGGTAGCCTGGCCCATATCGCAGGCTGGGGTCACCACAACGCCAGCCTCAAATTCAAGGACAAGCTGGAGCGCAGCAAAGGTGCGACCTACATCTTTCCCCATGTGCGCCAGACCATAGAAGACGCCTGGCGCCGTGCCGGCCTGTCCGGCATCGACGCCATCGACGGTGTGGAAACACACGACTGCTTCACCACCACCGAATACATGGCGATCGACCACCTCGGGCTCACTGCGCCTGGCCAGAGCTGGCAGGCAGTGGAAGACGGACGCATTGAACGTGGCGGCAGCTGCCCGGTCAACATGAGTGGTGGTCTGATCGGCTGCGGCCATCCGGTGGGGGCCACCGGCACCCGCATGTTGTTTGATGCGGCGCGCCAGGTCACCGACACGGCGGGGGAGTGCCAGATTGACGGCGCCCGCACCGTACAGACGCTCAACATCGGCGGCTCCTGCGCCACCGTGGTGAGTTTTGTCGTCGCGTCGGCCGGATAGTCTATATGGTGGTCACCGCATCCCCGTTGTTCGAGCCTGATCTGGACCTGACGCGTGACGCGATCGCCAGCAGCACGCTCAGCCACGGGTTGTTGGTGCTGGGTGACCGCTGGACCGCCGCCGTGTTGCTGGGTGCATTCACCGGCCTGAACCGCTTCGAATTGTGGTGCGAGCGGCTGGCCATCCCGCGATCGACCCTGACCGACCGCCTGAAGAAGCTGGTGGCGCTGGGCCTGCTGCGGCAACGCCCGTACCAGGAGCAGCCGCGGCGCATGGCTTACCACCTGACGCGCGCCGGCCTCAGGCTGTACGACCATGTGCTCATGATCTGGTTGTGGGAGCAGCGCTGGGGCAGCCGGCGTGCCAGTCTTCCGACCACGCTGCTGCATGTGCCCTGCGGCCAGCAGTTTGTGCCGGTGCTGAGTTGCTCCGCATGCCAGCTGCCGACGGGCGTGAGTGACCTGCGCCTGACGCTCTCGGTGAACCAGGAACTCCTGCAACGCACGCAGAACAAGCCGCGCACAGCGCGAATTGCCGCCATCGACGGCACCGGCATGGGGCTGGGCCTGCGGGTGGACCGCTGGTCCTTGCTGATCATCAATGCCATTTACCTGGGCTGCCACTATTTCGATCAGTTGTGCCATGTGCTGGGTATCGCCAGCAGCGTGTTGTCGCGCCGCCTCAGCGGCATGGTGCAGTCCGGCCTGTTGATCAGCCAGAGCGACCAGCGTGACGCGCGGCGCACCATCTACCGGCTGACACCGGCCAGCCGCGGTTTGTTTGGCTACCTGGTCTGTTTTGCCACCTGGGCCGGACGCGACTTGCTGCACCAGCCGAGCTCGATACTTCCAACCCACAAGACCTGCGGAAAACCCTTTGAGCCGCAGGTGGTGTGCAGCGCCTGCGGCGAGCCGGTCAAGCCCTGGGACGTCTCCTACCGCAGCGCCGTTGCACCAAATGTCCAGCCAAAACGGGAGCCACACCATGCCCACTGAAATCCTGCAACGCTTTACCAGCGACATCGAGCCCGGCGACCACCCGTACCTGCGTGGTGCGTGGACACCATTGCTGGAAGAGGTCAACGCCACCGACATGCCGCTGCTGCAGGGCACCATCCCGCGTGACATCGATGGTGTCTACCTTCGCAACACACAGAATCCGGTCTACCAATCGATCGGTCGTTACCACCCGTTTGACGGCGACGGCATGATCCACATGGTGTCGTTCAAGGACGGCCAGGCCAGTTACCGCAATCGTTTTGTACGCACCAAGGGGCTCGCCGCCGAGGTCGAGGCCAGCCAGCGCCTGTGGGCCGGGTTGATGGAAAACCCGGCCCTCTCCAAACGGCCTGGCTGGGGCGCCCATGGCTCGATCAAGGATGCCTCCAGCACCGATGTGGTGGTACACGCCGGCAAGGCGCTCACCTCCTACTACCAGTGTGGCGAAGGGTACCGGCTGGACCCTTTCACGCTGGAGCAGCAGGGCATCCCGCCCTGGTCGCCGCTGGACGGCATATCGGCCCACATGAAGGTTGACGAGGCAACCGGCGAAATGCTGTTCTTCAACTACTCCAAGCATGCCCCCTACATGCACTACGGCGTGGTGGATCGGCACGACAAGCTGGTGCACTATGTGCCCATCCCTTTGCCCGGTCCGCGCCTGCCGCACGACATGTGTTTTACAGAGCACTACGCGATACTGAACGACTTTCCGCTGTACTGGGACGCAGAGCTGCTCAAGGCAGGAAAACACGTGGTGAAGTTCCACCCGGAGCAAAAATCGCGCTTTGCCATCATCCCGCGACGCGGCCAGCCGGGCGACATACGCTGGTTCGAGGCGGCACCGACTTTTGTCCTGCATTGGCTCAACGCCTTTGAGGAAGGCGACGAGATCGTGCTCGACGGCTACTTCCAGGAGGAGCCGGAGCCGAAGAATTTCGACGGTGCGCCCAAGGGTTATGAGCGCATGATGTCCTACATGGACCAGTACAAGATGGGCACCCGTTTGCACCGATGGCGCTTCAACCTTGCCACCGGTGCGACCACCGAGCAGCGGCTGGATGGCCGCACGCTGGAGTTCGGCATGATCAACCAGCGTTATGCCACCCGAAAATACCGCTATGCCTACAGCGCGGTGCAGGTGCCGGGCTGGTTTCTGTTCAACGGCTATGTCAAGCACGACCTGCAGACCGGTCAGTCATGGCAGATTGCCCTGCCCGAAGGCCAATACGCCAGCGAGGCGCCGTTTGCACCCCGCACCAACGCCCGGGACGAGGACGACGGTTATCTGGTGACCTTCGTTACCAACGAAAACAGCCAGCGCTCCGAAGTGCTGCTGATCGACGCCCAGAAGTTCTCCGACGGCCCGATTTGCCGCATCGAACTGCCGCACAAGTTGTGCAGCGGCACCCATTCCTGTTGGGCCAATGGCGCCGATGTGCGCGACGGATTGCTGAGCACGCCATGAAAGCCATCCTGATCCCTGTTGCCGGGTTGCTGTTGCTGGTTTGGGTGGCCGCCCTGC
>JANLVB010000592.1:0-2800 GCA_031363785.1 Betaproteobacteria bacterium | reverse complement strand
GGCGTGCAGAACTTCCTGCGCTTCACCGGGGTATTGGCTGGCCAGCAACCGCCGGAACCCACGACAGGGATACGCATGATGGAGGTGGCCAGCCGGGACCACTATGTGTACGCCACCGAGGCCGGTCTGCTGGAGCCGGCGGTGGACCTGGGCGCAGAAATCCGCAAGGGCCAGCTCGCGGGCAACATCCACTTTGTGGACAACCCGATGCGCGCACCGGAGCCGTGTTATTTCCGCACCGACGGCATGGTGGTGTGCCAACGGCACTTTGGCCGTGTCGAGCGGGGCGACTGCGTGGCGCATCTGGCCACCGACTGCTGAGCAACACCATGGCACGGGTCGTCACCATTGCTGCGGCCCAGATGGGCCCGATCAGTCGCGCCGAGAGCCGCGCGCAGGTGGTGCGCCGCCTGATCGACCTGATGCGCCAGGCGAAGGCGATGGGCGCACAGGTGGTGGCCTACCCCGAGGCCACGATTACCGCTTTCTTCCCGCATTGGTACACCGGGGATGAGGCCGAGGTGGACAGCTGGTTCGAGCGCGAGATGCCAGGGCCCGATACACAGCCGCTGTTCGACGAAGCGGCCAAGCTGCAGATGGGTTTTCATCTCGGGTATTGCGAGCTCGATCTGTCCAGCGGGCGCAAGCGCCGCTTCAACACCTCGATCCTGGTGGACGCCCATGGTCAGCTGATCGGCAAATACCGCAAGATCCATCTGCCCGGCCACTCCGACCACCGCCCGCAGACGCCATTCCAGAATCTGGAGAAGCGTTATTTCGAGGTTGGCGACCTGGGTTTTGGCGCCTGGCATGCGTTTGGCGGTGTGGCCGGCATGATCATCTGCAACGACCGGCGTTGGCCAGAGTCGTACCGCGTACTCGGCTTGCAGGGCGTGGACATGGTTTTTTGCGGCTACAACACGCCGGTGCACCACCCGGCGGCGCCCGACCACGACCGTCTCGGACAGTTCCACAACGAGTTGTCGATGCAGTCCGGTGCCTACCAGAACAGCACCTGGGTGATCGGAATTGCCAAGGCCGGCATGGAGGAGGGTGTGGACATGATCGCCGGTAGCTGCATCATCGCGCCCAGCGGCGAGATCGTGGCGCGTGCCAGCAGCAGTGGCGACGAAGTGATCGTGGCGCGTTGTGACCTGGAGCTGGGCCGCTCGTACCGCGACACCACCTTCAACATGGCGCTGCACCGGCGGCCCGAGCATTACCGCCTGATTGTCGAGCGCACCGGGCCGATACCACCGTAGGACGGGCAGCCGATGATGGCGGTTGTCCCGATCCCGAAGCGCGGCAATTGGGCGATGCAGCCACGTCGTTGGTGTGTTGCGCCATGTTGATATACATGAAATTAAAACACGCCATATTTGAATTTCATGGAAATGGAGCTACCATCAGACCATGCTGAATCGGCCCCGCCTGGAGTCGGCCGTCCGTGCCGCGCTGAAGCGCTCGCGCGGCGTGGTGTTGCGCGGACCACGTCAGTCCGGCAAGAGTACGTTGGCCCGCAAGTTCCTGAGCCGCGATTCTCCCAACTATTTCGATCTCGAGTATCCCCCGCACGCCCGGCGCCTGGAGCAGGCCACACACACGCTGGAGCAACTTCAGGGCCTGGTGGTGATCGACGAGGTGCAGTTGCGGCCTGGCTTGTTCCCGTTGCTGCGCACACTGATGGACCGGTCGGATGCTGCCGGTCAATACCTGCTTCTGGGTAGCGCCTCGCCCGGGTTGATGCGCCAGGCTGGCGAGTCCCTGCTGGGCCGTGTCGAAACTGTAGAAGTGGGAGGGTTCGATCTGGATGAAGTCTGTGCCCACGAGGGCGCTTGCAACCCGGACACGGTTGCCCGCTTGTGGCTGCGTGGCTGCTTCCCGCGCTCATATCTTGCCGCTTCGGACGATGACAGTTATGCCTGGCGTGCCAACGCGGTCAACGACCATGTGTATGTGGATTTGCCGCAGTTTGGCATCAACATCGCCGCACCCGCGATGCTTCGGTTCTGGCGCATGCTCGCCCACTACCACGGCCAAATCTGGTCGGCAGCACCTCCCGCGCAATCGATGGGAGTGTCAGAGCCCACCATACGGCGCTACCTGGACACTTTGACACAAACCTTGATGATCCGGCAATTGCAGCCCTGGCATGAGAACCTCGGCAAGCGACAGGTGAAGGCGCCCAAGATTTACTTTCGCGATACCGGCCTGCTCCACATGCTGATTGGCGTCAAGAACTTGGCGGAACTCGCGACGCACCCCTGCTGTGGTGCCAGTTGGGAAGGTTTCGCCCTGGAGCAGGTGCTGCGCATTGCGCAGCCGGATGAGGCATTCTTCTGGGCCACCCACCAAGGTGCCGAACTCGATCTCATGATGATCAAAGGTCGCCAGCGCATTGGTGTGGAGTTCAAGCGCGCAGACGCCCCCAGACTCACGCACAGCATGCGAATTGCCACACACGATCTGAAGCTCGATGCCTTGTATATCGTGTATCCGGGCTTGCATCGTTACCTGATTGCGGATGGTGTCGAGGTCGTGCCCCTGTGGGCCTTGTTGCCAGACAGGTATCCGACCGCGTCTCGATAGCAACACCTGCGCGAACAGGTTTTACTCTCGTGAAATGTGCGCACATAATATGTGCAAACAGTCACTTAGAGGGAATGGCACTTACTTTGGCCAGATGACGTTGAAGTCACGGGCGTAACCGATTGAATTTGAAAGCAAAAGGAGGCGGCTGACCCTGGGATTGATAGGATGGTTGTTACTACGCACCCAAACCATCTTTCCAAAAGGCCAG